>CAVVEW010000003.1:0-131797 GCA_963747455.1 uncultured Candidatus Saccharibacteria bacterium
CTTCCATGTTTTCCAGGTAGCCATCGTTATCAGGCGCCGATCCGGTGGGGAAAAAAACGGTTTTTTCTATGCCCAGCCCGGCGGATAACCGAACAAATTCTTCGATGTTTCCGCCTTCGTTAAAGTGTTCGTGGGTGTCGATTATCCCCCCACCTTGGTGGCGAAAAGGTATGCCGGACTGGGAATATCGCTACCGATAAAACAAGCGATTGCCGCCAAAAACAAAATCTGGGCCCATTTCCTATGACGCGTACTCACGAGAGGTCGGACCTCCACACATTCGCCAAAGGGTTGGTGCAGATGTTTTTGTCCGGCAGGAACATCCTGTGTGCGGCTCGGTGCCAAGCATCCGGTTTCAGGCGTTTGATTTTGCCGTGAGTGACACCAATCGATGATCTTATAAACTTAAAACAATCTCCCGCACAAGAACCGGAATTTTGGGGCTGTCCGTGGGTGAAGGCGTACTGGTGGGCTTTGGGGACGTATCCTTTCAACAAAGCAAACACAAACAAAGCAAAGGGGTCATGAAACCAGGGCCATATCCGTATTTTCTCGAATAAGTCTGTTTTTTGCCGGCCTGTACCTGGGGCTGGCCGGGTCGGCGTTCAGCAGCCCTCTACAACCTTCCTGACTGTCTCGGTTTTCATGAAGATGGCTACAGTGGTATTCGCCGGGCCGTCTTTGAATGAGACTCTCCGCGATCTCGCCCTTTTTCCAATTGGGTTGTCGATTGTCATCTCCATCTCCAGAAATCCGGGCCGCGGTGAGGAGAACAACCATTTGACCACGCCCTGCCCCTTGTCGAAGCTGCCGAAGGGGTGCAAACGATTCTGAACGATATTCGAACTGGGCAGGATGGACTGGGTGACGATAACGGCTTCCGGTGCCGGGTTCGGGATCAGGATGCGCCACTTGATCAGCGTGCCGCGCGCCTGCAGGTATCTGGCGGAGACAGCCGTACCGGCCTGGGCCGGCACGGCTGTGAGCAAGATGGCCGTCAAGAATCAGACTAAGAATGTGTTGCCCGTATCCGGTCGGACCCTTCATGGCGTTCAGATCCTTCCAGGGAATAGATGCGGTATTTGATCCCCTTCTGGGTCGAGCGTAGATGCTCGCCTTGCGGATGACTTTTGAGGTCGCCGGCATAACGGGCGATGGCGCTTTTCTCTTTGGCCAGCCGTTGGTCTTAAGCGGGGTGCGGTCAAGCCGCTTTTCCGCTTCGAGTCAATACCTGTAAGGCCTCAGCCGGTTTTCCTTGATCGACCGCCAGGGCCGCCAGTTTTTCTTGCCTCGTTGACCTCGAAGATATACAGTCGCTCAAGCACTTCGTCGTTTTTCCCCAGGCTTACCCGGTCGGGGGCACGTTGGCCAGGGCAGTGAGGTAAGCGGATTTGTTGAATACCAGGTTCTCGCCTTGGCCGGGCGTGGTGTACTGCATACGGACCTTGCCGATGGTGTGCCCGCCGGCCGAAAGTTCCGGGATATCAAGGTAGACCATGTAGCGCCGGCGCTCACCGACGGATAGTTCTCCGACGTTGTACTCGATGGACCGACCGCGCGCCTGGTAGCGGTTGCCGATCACCTTCCCGATCCCGATATTGGCCGAGAGTTCGATCCGCAGGTTGATATTCGAGGCAACCAGGCTCTGCATGGAGGAAAGTTCCCGGGCCATGATTTCCGGAATGCGTGAGGGTCTGTCGATGTAGTAGTACATGCCGCCCCCGTCCATGGCCAGAGTGGTCATCAGGTCTTCGTTGAACCCGGCTCCGACCCCCAGAGTGGAAAGGGAGATGCCTTCGGCATAGTTGCCGGCAGTGATTGCCGACAGGTCCCGAGCCGAGGTGATACCGCGGTTGGCGAGCCCGTCAGAGAGCAGGATCACCCGGTTGACGGAATGGGCTCCCAGCCGGCCGGAGATCTCCCGGTAGCCAGCCAGCAGCCCATCTCCCAAGTTAGTGGCACCGCGGGGGTAAAGGTTATAGATCCGGTCGAGCAGGTACTTTTTGTTGCGGACCGGCTGCAGGGGGATAATGACCTCGGCCTTATTGTCGTATGAGATCAGGGCGATGCGGTCACGAGGCCTGAGGTTTTCGATGATCGCGCGTGCTGCCTCCTTGACATACCCCATCTTGCCTTCGCCCTGCATCGAGCCGGAGCGGTCGATGACCAAGGCGATATTCATCGGCGGGCAGGAGGTTTCAGTCAGGGCGTCTTCACCCTCGGGGGCTTGCAGGAGGATTTCCATATATCTTTCTCCAGCCTTGCCTGCCTGGATATTGACATTGTCGAAACGTATGCCCAAGGAGACTTTCGGGCTTGTCTTGCCGAAAGCCGCAGGCGCGAGGGAGAAAAGCAGGCAGTTGAACAGCATGATGGCGGTGATCTGGGCGGTTGCGTGTTTCTTCATCCGGTTCTCTCCTTTTTTACGTGATCGTTATCAGCGGCACGCTAGGGCGGGGAGTCGCGTCCGTCCGAACCGCGACTGCCCGGCCGGTCGCTCAGCAGCCCTCGAAATGCTTAATCAACTTGAGCTTCTTGGGGTCGTAATCGACCTTGTCGCCGACCTTGAACTTCTTCTTGATCTGGACCTGGACCGGGGTTGCTGCCCCCTTCTGGATGGTTACCTGCCCCTTCGTGACGCCGACCACCTTGTACCCAGTCGCGTAGCCGGCATAGCTGAAGGATGCCAGACCCAGGACTAAAGCAGCCGTTAAAGCGATGATCCGTTTGGTTTTCATGTTTCGCCTCCTATGGTGTTTTTTTGGTTGTTTCCGTCCGCCCGCATTACAGGCTGGCAGACCGGCCCTTTGACTTCAGGGTATGCAGTCGGCGTCGAGAAAAAAACAAACGTCGGGCTACAGGCGCGGTTTTGCGGCCCGATGTCTATCTACGTCGAGATGGGAAAGTGGTGGTAAAATGGTCGCCCCAAAGGCGACTGAGGTGGGGGAGGAGCCGGTTGCCGTTAACAGCCCTCGACCGCTTTTTTCATGGTCCGGGTTGGGCGCATATAGATGGAGGCCGTGGTGTTTTGGGATTCGTTCTGGAACATGACCTCGCCATGGATTTCGCCTTTTTTGCGAATCGGCTTGCTGAGGGTCATCTCCATTCTCAGGGTTCCCGGGGAAATCGAAGAGAAAAGCCATTTGGCGATCCCCGCTTCTTTATCGTAGGAACTCAAAGGATGAGAGGAGGCCAGGATGTCGGAGCCGGGCAGGATGTGCTGGGTGACGATGACGACAACTGGGGGCGGGGACGGGACCGTTATTTCCCAGACAATTTCATTTCCGCGCGGCTGGAGGTAACGTGCGGAAATTAAGGTGTTGGCTAGTGCCGGTGCCATAAAAGCTCCGGCCAAGGCCACGATCAAGAACAGGCAGCGTATCCCGGAACCGAAAAACTGTCTCTCTGCAACCATATTAATCCTCTCTTCGCCGTAAGATCTCGTATTTATGGGTGTTTCTGTCCCAGTCGTAGCCGCCGGCCGACCAGATTTTCTTGATCAGGTCCAGGTCCACACCAAGTCTCCTGAGCACATCGGCGGAACTGAAGGCCGTGAGGATCTCCTCATCGTCGATGACCCCGTCGCTGTTGGCATCCACCCAGTGATAGTTCGACAGGGCCAGTTCGCTGTCCCCCAGGACGTGCTGTTCGAAGCGCGGGGAATTGTCCGCCTTGATCCTGCCGGTAAAGGATATTTTGCCGGATGGCTCCAGGCCGGCTGGAGTCTGCACCAGATAGGCCAGGAAGAAAGGGGTCTGACGGGAGTTACTGATCCATTTGGCCGTATTGTTCCCCGGGTCCAGGGACGCGACTTCTGGCAAGCCCCGAACGACGGAAAAGTTTTCCGGCAGGGTTTCTTCCAGGATGAAGGTGAAGGGTTTGGGGCTTTTCGATTCCACCCGGACAACCACCGGGAACGGTTGCCCGGGCGCGACATGCTTGGGCAGGAACCTGGTGGCGGTGATCGGCGTGACCTCCCGCCTGGCCTTGGCGAACCAAAAAATCCCCGCCAGCAGGATGGTGATGGCCGCCAGGGATGCGATCAGGGCCAGTCGTCTGGAGGTGGACCGAACCGGTGGTGCAGCACCGTCGGCAGGTTCCTCGCCGGAGCCGGAATCGAGGAGTTCGTCAACCTGCACTTCCAAGGCCTGCGCCAGCCGCTCCACGTTCTCCCATTTGACCGTGGGGTACTTCCCGTTCTCCCACCTGGAAATCGTGTCGGTGGTGACGCCCAGGAAGGTGGCGACATACAGCTGGGTGAGCCCTTTCGATTCGCGGATGAATTTGATCTTTCCACCGTTGACCCTGACCCGGCTGGCCGGGCTACGTTGTATATGCTCCTGATCAGTCATGCACGCAATATTTGAGGATTTTTCCCGGAGTTACACTTTGGGGGCCGCTGCCGGAACCGCATTTGCGGCGGGCAAGATTAAGGTTTCCGCTGCCAGCCGTTAAATCTAACCTACTCATAGATTTAGCGACAATTAATTCTCAAAAAACTATTCTGAAATACGGTCTCGGCTTCTGGTTCGACTTGTTGGCTCTTCAGGCTGGCAATCTGCCCATCCCGATATACCTTTTAATCAGCCGGTTGGAATTAAGCGTATCCAGTCGGTGATGAGACGGATAGTTTGGTGGAACCGAATAGATGGAGGAAGCTATGAAAATGTTAATGAACGTGCGGTTTCCCCATGAGGTATTCAATGCCGCCGTCAAGGACGGCAGTTTGGGGCGGAAGATGAACGACATTCTTGCCGCAGTGAAACCTGAAGCGGTTTATTTTACGGAAATAGACGGGAAGCGCGGTGCCATTTTGATCGTTGAACTGGAGAATCCGTCGATGGTTCCGGCCTTAGCCGAGCCATGGTTTTTAGTCTTCAAGGCTGATGTGAATTTTCGGATAGTCATGAGCCCCGAAGATCTGCAGAAGGCCGGGCTTGAAAAGCTTGGCACCAAGTGGGGTTGAGTTTGGCAGGTCGTTAAATAGGTGCGTCTGGCCGGCTTTACTCTTTCCAGGGTCCAGTAATGCCACATTTTTCTCCGACGGGCATCTGTTGTGGCATTTCACGACCTAATGAATGACTGAAAGAAAAAGTTTGAAATAAGTTTACCTTTCACACCTGAATCAAAGAAGTACTCAAGTCGGCTCTCGGTTTTTCCCTCGTTACCTCTTGGTAACAATGTAACTTGGGCAGGTTTGCCGCGTAAAATATCCATGGAGGAAGAATGCATCCTATAGTCTCACTGCCAAGAAGATTAATAAATTTTTTAGATCAGTAAGCCCCTTGAGCAACATCGGCAAATTTGCTGGTGCGTGGCAACCGCCTTGCGTGCTACCTTAACTGCTCTTCACCGTTTTATGCCTTTTAGCAGGAGGAGGACCCGGGATTTCCGATGAAGAGAGATTGCCGGGGCTTGCGCTTTCCCGTGCTGCAGGGGGTGCTGCCGGTCAAGAGTTCGCAGATATCCGCCGAGATCGTCGCCGGCGTCACCCTGGCTACCCTGGCCATCCCCGAGGTCATGGGCTACACCAAGATCGCCGGCATGCCGGTGATCACCGGTCTCTATACCATCCTCATCCCCATGGCCCTCTTCGCCTTGTTCGGCTCGTCCCGGCACCTGGTGGTGGGGGCCGATTCGGCGACGGCGGCCATGCTCGCCGCCGGACTGACCAGCCTCGCCGTTCCGGGCTCCAGCCAGTATGTGGCGCTTGGCCGGGGTCATCGCCTTGATGGCGGCGGGGTTGCTGCTGCTTGCCCGGATCATCGGCCTGGGATTTCTCTCGGATTTCCTTTCGCGCACGGTGCTGGTCGGTTTTCTGACCGGGGTCGGCATCCAGGTCGCTCTGAGCCAGATCGCCGGCATGCTCGGCCTCGAGCGGCGGCGGCCAGGGCCTGGTCCGGCAGTTGCTGGACCTCTGGGGGCAACTGGGCCGGACCAACCTCTATGACCTGGGGTTGTCGCTGGCGGTGATCGGGGTGGTGGCCGGGACGCGATTGCTCTCGAAGCGCATCCCCGGTGCCCTGCTCGCCGTCTCCGGCGCCATCGCGGCTAGCTGGTGGCTCGATCTGCAGGCGCGCGGGGTCCAAATCCTGGGGGCGATTCCCGGCGGCCTGCCGACCCTCGGGCTGCCGGCGGTTCACTGGAACTGGCATCTCTTCCAGAGCCTGATCCCGGGTGCCCTGGCCATCTTCGTCGTCATCCTGGCCCAGAGCGCCGCCACCTCACGCGCCTATGCCATCCGCCATAACGAACGGTTCGACGAGAACATGGATCTCATCGGACTGGGTCTCGCCAACCTGGGGGCAGGGCTTTCCGGCACCTTCGTGGTCAACGGCAGCCCGACCAAGACCCAGATGGTCGAAGGCGCCGGCGGCCGGAGCCAGTTGTCCCAACTGGTGACGGCCGGCATCGTCCTCCTGGTGCTGCTGTTCTTCACCGCCCCCCTGGCCTACCTGCCCGAGGCGGTGCTGGCGGCGGTGGTCTTCATGATCGGCGTGGAACTGGTGGACATCCACGGGATGCGGCGGATCCATATCGAGCGGCCCTGGGAGTTCTGGGTGGCGATGATCACCGCCGTGGTCGTGGTCTTCTGGGGGGTCGAGCAGGGTATCATCCTGGCCATCGGCCTCTCCCTGCTGGTGCATACCCGGCACGGCTACCGGCCGAAGAATGTCGTCCTGGCCTCCACGGCGACGGCCACTGGCACGGGGTGCCGGTGGGGAGCGGGGCCCAGCTGCTGCCGGGGTTGCTGGTCTACCGCTTCACACACGGCTAACCCCCGAAAAATTCCGCTACCGCCTCTGGGCACGCACCGTTATGCGTAACTATGCGGGTGATACCATCTGGACCTGGCACGGCGCCTATTACTTGCGTTTACTGTGGGGCCAAAGTCGACCGGAAGCCCGCGAAAACGAAGCAGCATTTGCATCGATGCTCGAAAAATACCACACGTTCCCCGAAGTTTTGCAGCCCGATGGCAGTATTTACAATTCGCTCGTCTATAAAAGCAGCGAGGGCATGATCTGGGCGGCAATTTACCTCACAATCGAGAATTATAAGCCAAAAAGCTAGTGCTTGACGGGTGCGAGGATGTATCCGATAGTATAACTAATCCCTCGTCGAGGGATGGCCGACTGGATTGTCAGTTCGTCCTCCGAGGGAAATTCAGCTCATAGATTGGATGGCATAATGGCTGAACCGAGGTTCGTCCGCGTCATGGTACGCCGGCTCATCATAGTCAAGCTGGAGCTTGACTGGATGAAGGCGCAGGAGGCTCTGGACGCAGGCACACCGATCGACGCCCACGCAACGTTGCGCGCTCTGTCGTGCCGAGACTGCTTCGACGGCTCGCTCGAGCTCACCCACTACAGGGTTGGCTTGAACAACGAGCTCTACTTCAAGGGTTCGTACGAGGGGCACCAGATCTCTGGTTCCTTCAACCTCAAGACCATGAGAGGTGACTTCACCTTCATCTGACGTGAGTCTCCCCGCATCGGCAACGGTGCGGGGAGTGTCATGTCTGGGTTCAGACTCATTTTCATCGTATATTCGTATCGAAATCGGAGTTAACTCCGATTTAACTCCGAGTTTGCCGAGAGTAATTTAACCCTTCTCATTGACTTATCTTGATGTTGAGGTGCTGACTTGGTGGCCTGGGGGTGCATTGACATTTATAACCATACTATGTACCGTATGCAGTAATGCGCGGTGTGTTTCACTAACCGTACATTGACATCGTCGCGCTGGGTAACCCTGCCCCGCGACAAATGGGCCGGAAAAGGATTCACTATGATTCGTCACTTCTGGAAGAACCTGCACTCTGTCCCGAAAGGGATGCTCTACATCTGCGCCATTGTCATGGTTGCTTCGCTCGTTGAGCTTGCAACCAACGCCTTCGGACTGACACACAGAACCACGAGCCAGACGCTCACCGTGTGCTTCGTGTCATTTTGCGCACTAGTAGGAGTACTCTCTTTCGTCATCCTCGAACGGCTCGCCGCGCGTGGGTACTACGACAAGTGAGATTCCCCACGGGACAAGGCCTCGGCCTCGTCCCAGCGGTGGCTCCGGCCCCGCAAACAGAGCTCTTAATTTTCTTGAGATCTCTGTTTGCGATAAATAAAATACCGCCCCAGGAGAGAGCGGTATTTTGAGGTTCGAACCCGTGGGTCACTTCTTGTCTTTATCTTCGTCGACAACTTCGCCTTCTACTGGTTCGTCATTTTTTTTGTCTGAAGATTCATCATCGGCTTTCGCATCTGCTTCGCTTGCTTCCTTGGCAGCTGCCTCGTACATCTTGGCGCCGATAGGCATGATTGCATCTTGCAGTGCCTTCGCGGCAGTTTCGAGTTGCTCTTTATCCTCAGACTCTTTGTGCTTTTCGGCTTCAGCTACAGCGTCTTCGATGACCTTCTTGTCGTCATCAGAAATCTTGTCCTTGTATTCATCTGGCATTTTCTTTGCCTGGTAGATAGCGTTTTCGAGCGTGTTCTTTGCCTCGATTACTTCACGCTTCTTCTTGTCTTCATCAGCGTGAGCTTCAGCGTCTTTTTGCGCTTTTTCGATATCTTCCTTACTCATGTTGCCAGATTCCTGGATGGTAATTGACTGCTCTTTGCCGGTTCCTTTGTCTTTGGCGGTAACATTGAGCAAACCGTTGGCATCGATATTGAAGGTGACTTCGATCTGTGGCACGCCGCGTGGAGCTGGCGCGATACCATCGAGGACAAATTTGCCCAGAGATTTGTTGTCATCTGCCATTTCGCGCTCACCTTGCAGGACGTGAATCTCAACCTGTGGCTGATTGTCAGCAGCTGTCGAAAATGTTTCTGACTTGCTGGTGGGTACTGTCGTGTTTCGTTCGATTAGTTTCGTTGTCACGCCACCCATGGTTTCGATACCAAGTGAGAGTGGAGTAACGTCGAGGAGGAGGACGTCTTTGACGTCGCCAGCGAGCACGCCACCCTGGATCGCTGCGCCGACTGCGACGACTTCGTCTGGGTTGACACCTTGCATTGGATCCTTGCCAAAGATTTTCTTCACCTTTGCAACAACCGATGGCATACGGGTCATACCGCCGACGAGAACCACGGCGTTAATGTCGCTAGGAGTCATTTTGGCGTCCTTGAGCGCTTTCTCGACAGGACCAGCGAGTCGATCGATGAGATCACCGACGAGTTCTTCGAGTTTGGCACGTGTAAGCTTGTACTCAAAGTGCTTTGGACCATCAGCGTCCGCCGTGATAAACGGCAAGTTAACTTCGTACTCAGTTGTAGTAGAAAGCTCTTTCTTTGCCTTTTCGGCTTCGTCTTTGAGGCGCTGCAGTGCCGCTTTGTCGCCCGACAGGTCGACACCTTCTTCGTCTTTGAAGTAAGAAATGAAATGGTCGACGATGCGGTTGTCGAAGTCTTCACCACCGAGGTGAGTGTCGCCGTTGGTGCTCTTTACTTCAAACACACCATCGCCCAGTTCGAGGACAGATACGTCAAAGGTACCGCCACCGAGGTCGAATACGGCAATTGTTTCATCTTTGCCCTTATCGAGACCATACGCCAGAGCGGCTGCAGTTGGCTCATTGATGATACGCTTCACTTCGAGACCAGCAATTTTTCCGGCGTCTTTTGTAGCCTGGCGCTGTGAATCGTCGAAGTAGGCAGGAACGGTGATGACAGCTTCTGTGACTGGCTCGCCGAGGTGCTTTTCGGCGTCGGCTTTGATCTTCGAGAGGATCATCGCTGAAACTTCTTCTGGAGTGTATTCTTTGTCAGCCCATTTTTACACCGACACCAGAATCGTGCTTGACGATCTCAAATGGCATAATCTTGATGTCTTTTTGGACTTCTTTGTCGCTAAATTTGCGACCAATCAAACGCTTTACGCCGTAGATAGTGTTGCTGGCATTTGTCACGCGCTGACGTTGAGCAACTTGGCCCACCAAACGGTCACCTTTCTTGTTTATCGCGACGACAGATGGTGTGGTGCGATTACCCTCAACATTAGCAATTACTTCTGGTTTGCCTGCCACCATGTAGGCGAAGGCTGAGTTGGTTGTACCGAGATCGATACCGATGATTTTTCCCATAGGATAATTCCCCTTTCGTTATAAGAATAAACGTGTTTAAAATCTATTCGTTTTGGCACTCCTCGCAGGATAGTGCCAAACGCTACCCCTATAATACACAAATTGGCACTCTCGTGTCAAGAGTGCTAATTCACATTTTTCTAATACCTTTGTGGGGTTGAATGTCGTCGAAGTATATAGCACGGACGTAATATAACTGCGTTACTTCCTGTGCCGCACTAGCGGCTTATGAATCTGTAAACCCTCGTTGGCGTAACTCCACAGTTATATCACCCTGCAAGCGCCCAATGCTTTCTAAAGTGCTCAATGGGCGGCCTGAGCACTTGTATTTGGGTTATTTCCGAGCCGTTCTATGGATTATCCACGCTTAACCCGAACCATGGCTGGGCGAATGATACGGCCGTGGAGGGTATAACCAGGTTGGAGCTCTTCACTGATCAGTTCGCTGTCGCCGTCTGCCTCTTCATCAAACTGTACTGCTTGATGCATCTCTGGATTAAAGTGTATACCGGCTCTTGCATCGATACGAGAAAGACCAAGGTTTGCGAGCGTCTTATCAAGCTGCTTAATCAAGCCTTCGATACCACGTACCCATGGATTTTCTGAGATGTCCTCTGGTATATGTGCGATAGCTCGCTCGATATTATCAATCACAGGGAGCATCTCGAGCGTCGTTTTCTCGGCACCAGCTGTGCGAGCATCTGTCTTTTCACGATCGACTTGTTTACGATAATTCTCAAAATCAGCTCTGAGGCGCTGAAGGTCGAGTGTCAGCTCTGCAATTTGCTCATCTTTATAGTCAGTCTTTTTTGCTCGTGGCATTACAACATCTCCTCTAACATTTTACCTGCGTGGCGCACCAGGCGCATCGTCTTTGCATAATCTTGTCTGGTCGGGCCGAGAACACCAATATAACTATTGTTGCTAAACGGCGAACGGAAACGGCTGATGATCAACGTGGCCCCACTTGACTTGCCGATAGGATTTTCACTACCGATATACACATTGAGCGGTTCGTTTGGGGCGGCCTCGCGTAGCCATGGCTCGATATTGTCGAGTAGTTTTGCGACATTTTGTGTGTGGGCACTGACAAGGAATTCAGGTTGGCTGAATAGATTGCCGATGCCGTTCATATAAAGCTCATCACCTATTGTCGCAAGTCCGAGATTATGCGTGAGCTCCACTAAACTGTCGACAGCCCCCCGAATTGCGCGGTCGGCATGAGTTGTATGTGAGTTTACCCGTGCTTCGATAGCACGTGCACCACGGTCAAGTTTAGGTGTGTCGGCTAATTGTGCGTCTGTGATGCCATTTACATAGACACGGTAGCCCTTGTCGGTCGGGATACGTCCAGCACTTGTGTGCGGTTGCATGATATATCCCGCTTCTTCGAGGCGAGCCATTTCACTTCGGATTGTCGCACTTGAAACACCAAATAACTTAGCGAGTGTGACGCTACCGACAGGTGACGCAATTTCTGCGTACTGCTCGATAATTGCTGCGAGGATTGCTTGTTGTCTCTCGGTCATATTGGTTGTTATTATAGCGCAATCCTAGCACTCGTGCAAGGCGAGTGCTAGTGCCCCAGCAGTTTAAATGGTCTATTCAGTTGCTTTATATCAGTGTGTATCGCTATAATTTAGACATGGATACAGACTTAGCAACAAAACTCTCTACTATCAAAAATTGGCTTGGCACTGGCTCAATCAATATGTTTGGACGTCAGTTTTCGGGTAAAGATACCCAGTGCGAGCGTTTCGCGCAGGATTTGGGCGGAGTCGTAATCGGCGGAGGAGATATCCTTCGAAGTGGGGATACGCCAAAAGAAGTGATGGACGAAGTTAATTCAGGAAACCTGGCGCCAACAGATGCGTTCCGTGCGATTGTCACACCATACCTCGCGAAACCTGAATATGCCGGAGTGCCGTTGCTACTCAGTACTGTCGGGCGAATGAAAGGCGAAGAGAGCGTCATGATCGAAGCGGCTAAAAATAGTGGCCACGAGATAAAAGCTGTCGTCTTTCTCGATATCGATGAAGCGGCTACGTGGAAACGTTTCGAGATAGGCAAGCAGACGGGCACACGTGAGTCCCGAGCAGATGATGACAAGGTAGCAATTGAGAAAAGGCTGAGACTATTTAATGAATCAACAATCCCAGTGATTGAGGTGTATCGAAATCTTGGCCTCGTCATCGATATAGATGCATCAAAGCCAATTGATGATGTCTACGAAGCTATCGTGGATGCGCTATATCGAAAAGCCCTACAGGGGTAACCGTACCCATCTCCGTTTTCAAGTCGTTAGTCCCGTTTTAGCATCACCGTGAACGCTTCAGATGGAATATCGACTTTACCAAAGCGTTTCATACGTTTTTTACCTTTTGCTTGTTTGGCCAGAACTTTTTTCTTACGAGATACATCACCTCCATATAGCCCAGTTGTTACATCTTTTCGATAGGCGCTCAAATCTTCTCGAGCAATAAACTTGCCCCCGATTGCAGCCTGAAGCGCGACCTTGAAGTTTTGTCGCGGTATCACATCCCGCAGCTTGCCCACCACCTCACGTCCCAATGCTTGTGATTCGCTCCGGTGTGTCATGATGCTCAGAGCGTCTATCATTTCACCGGCAACGTAAAAATCAACTCGTACTAGATCCTCAGCCTTATAGCCAGTCAGCTCATAGTTGAAGCTACCATATCCGCTCGTTACACTTTTCAGTTGATCATAAAAATCGGTGAGTAAATTTGCTAGTGGTGCTTCAAAGGAAATCACCGCCCGCTCATCGATATAGCTGAGGTTATTTTGCTTGCCGCGCTTTGCGACAATCAGCTGTATGACAGCCCCGATATAGTCGCTCGGAACGACAATCTCGCCATTTATCCACGGTTCACGTATCTCATTAATTTTTGTGACGTCTGGCAATTCAGAAGCAGATTTAATATCGAGCTGCATGCCAGTCGTCATGTACACCTGATAATCAGTGCTTGGGTTAGTGACGACGAGATCGAGGTCATACTCGCGTTCGAGCCGTTCACGGATGATGTCCATATGGAGAAGTCCGAGAAACCCAATCCGCACACCAAAACCTAGGACGGGTGAATTCTCTGGTTCAAACTGTAGCGCAGAATCACTCAGAGAGAGTTTCTCGATTGCGTCTTTTAGGTCATTGTAGTCCTCATTCGATACTGGAAAGAACCCAGCATATACAAAGGGCTTGATATCTTTGTACCCAGGCAGTGCCTTATCGGTGTGTGTTCGTTTGACGGTGATGGTGTCGCCGACGCGCGCGTCTCGCGTCGTTTTGAGGTTCGTCACGATATATCCAATTTCACCTGTACCGAGTTCTGTGTCTGCTTTCATGCCCGGGTTGAGATGACCGACTTCAAGTGCAATTCCGTGTGCGCCTGTCGCCAACATCTCTATGGTGTCACCTTTTTTGATAGATCCATCAACGATGCGACCATATAAGATAACGCCACGATAATCGTCATAGTAACTGTCAAAGATAAGTGCCCGCGTGGCAGTTGTCACGTCACCGTTGGGCACAGGTACACGATCAGCGATAGCTTCGAGCACTTGATCGACGTTTTCGCCCGTCTTGGCAGAAATCTTGATAATATCAGCATCGTCGCAGCCAAGCAGGTTGATGACTTGCTTTGAAACATGTTCAACGTCTGCAGCTGGCAAATCTACTTTGTTTAGTACTGGAATAATGACGAGGTCTTGTTCCAGTGCGAGATAGACATTAGCGAGTGTCTGCGCTTGGATACCTTGGCTGGCATCGACGACGAGGACTGCGCCTTCACACGCCTGCAAACTTCGGGACACCTCATAGCTAAAATCAACATGCCCTGGCGTATCAATCAGGTTAAAATCGAACGTTTCACCGTCATGCACATACTTCATCCGGACCGGAGCGAGTTTGATCGTTATGCCCTTTTCACGTTCGAGATCCATACTGTCGAGAAGTTGGCTTTTCATGTCTCGCATTTCAACAGTACTCGTCATCTCCATCATCCTATCAGCGAGGGTGCTCTTCCCGTGATCAATATGTGCGATGATACAAAAGTTTCGTATGTGTTCGAGATTCATCGTCGAACCCCGCCAAATACGAAGCGTTCAATCCGCGCAATGACTGGATAGGTCTCTTCGAGTTTCATCATGCGACAAATACCGAGATATACTGTGAAGCTCACAATCGTAATGGCCATAAATTTCGGTATGGTAGTTGTCAGACTTAGGTCAGTACTTTGGAGTTGCAACATCCTTACCATAGAGTATGCAACAACCGCCGTGAAACCAGTAGCACTCAGCATGCGGCCAATCGCATGTGCGATCTGCTTATCGAAAAATCCACCCTCGAGTCGACGATCAATGACTATAAAAAGAACAAATACTTCTATCGCTGCAGTGATTGACTGCGCGAAAGCTAGACCTATAGGGCCCGTATCAAGTGACATAGTAAACCAGATAGCGAGAGCGACGTTTAGACCGATTGAAAAGAAGGAGATATACAGTGGCGTCTTCGTATCTTGCTGTGCGTAGAAGCTCCGTGCGGCAATATGGTATACAGAACGAAACAGCATAGCGACTACAAGCGCACCGAGCAGGCTTGCCATCAATTCATTACCGCCTGGTTTTATAAAGCTCACTAGGTAGCCCCGGCCAAAATAGGTGACGGTTGCGATAGGAAGCGAAAGCCATACAATGACACGTACGACAGCTTGCAACTCCTTTTTAAACCTCTCAACATGACCGCTTCCGATATTTTCACTCATGCTCGGAAAAGCGGCTGTGCTGATCGCCACGCCAACGAGGTTGATAGGCATCATATGGAGCGCGCTAACCTGTTGATACGAACGGACGACACCTTCACCAAGTCGGGATGCCAAGTTGGTCTCTACGATACTATTTACATAATCCATACCTTGATCGAGCGAGCGAGCCGGCAAGAGACTCAATACCTTACGAAATCCTTTATTCTTCCAGCTAATTTTGAATTCATAATCAAACCCGATACCGATAAGTCCAATAGCACTAATGAGAAGTTGCATAATCGACCCTAGAACCACGCCGAGTGCCACACCCATAATGCCGCCTTCAAAAACCGTCCAGCCAAAGATTGTAATCCCGTTGGTAAAGTAGAGAGCACCGATAATAATACCGACGTTGTAAATCATTGGTGCGAGTGCAAAAAACAAATAACGGCCGATGGCCTGTTGTATACTTGCAATCACCGTAGCAATCGCAAACAGGAATGGGTTGACAGCTATCACTCTCATCATGCTTGCAGCTAACGCCCTACCCGATTCGTCCATACCAGGTGCAACAACATGGTCTACTAACCAAGGCGCAAAGATTATAATGAGCACGCTCGCAATCATCGTGATCGGTGCCAAAAAGTTGATCATGCTCGCGCTCAGTGCCCACGCAGACTTCTTGTTGCCGGTACCGAGGCGCTGCACGAACACAGGTATGAACGTGACGCTCAGGGCGCCTGACACAAGGATATAGAACATGAAATCGGGTATCTGAAATGCTGCAGTGTAGGCGTCGATACCGACCGGATAGGTGTCTAGGTACATCCCATTGAGAAGACGGTCCCGATATAGGCCAATCAAGCTCGACGCCAAGGTCGCACCTGCGAGTAATGCTGCTGCCCACTGTATGGTCAGCTTTTGATTGGCCCTGGAAACAACTGAGCGTACACGTCCCACGCTGTTAAACCCTCATGCTACCCGTGTAGCATCGCTGCTTTTGGAAGCACCGTGTCTTTTAAGATTGTATCTACCTCTTTTTCGCCAAGAGTTTCCTCCTTGAGCAATTCCTCTGCCAATTTGTCGAGTATCTGGCGGTTGTGCGGATCATTGATGACCGCCTCAGCACGACGGCTCGCCTCTTGTATGAGTGTTTTTACTTCATCGTCGATGAGTTTCGCAGTTGCATCAGAATACGGTCGCTCGTGAGTAATCTTGTCGAATACCATGCCGCCGTTATCTTCGTGGAAAACTTGGTCACGAAGTGCCGTGCCCATGCCTTGTTCAATAACCATATCGCGTGCAATTTCTGTCGCTTTGCGAAGATCACTACCCGCGCCAGTTGTAATCGCATCGTCACCATAGATGATTTTCTCAGCCACGCGTCCTGCCATAGCACGAGCGAGGATATCTTTAAATTCATACACATTTGTATAGCGTTTATCTTCTGGGGGCAAGAACCACGTCACGCCGCCAGTACCGCCACGAGGGATGATCGTCACTTTATGAACTGGATCACTGTCTGGCAAGACATGTCCGACCATCGCGTGTCCACCTTCGTGATACGCCGTCATACGCTTTTCAGCCTCGTTCATCACCCGTGCTTTTCGTTCAGGACCGATTGCTACTCTTTCGAATGCTTCAGTGAGGTCTGCGTTTGAGATTTTCTTGGCATTGCGTCGTGCTGCGATGATTGCTGCTTCATTGGCAATATTAGCGAGGTCTGCACCACTTGAGCCAGCAGTTTTGGCTGCAAGCTTATCGAGATCGACAGACTCATCGACTGGTTTTTTCTTGAAGTGAACTTGGAGGATCTTTTCACGGTCTGCGCGTTCGGGCAACATGATGTTTGTACGACGATCAAAACGTCCAGGTCGCAGTAGGGCAGGATCGAGTACATCGGCGCGGTTAGTTGCCGCGAGTACGATGACATTTGTATCAGTTTCAAATCCGTCCATCTCGACCAGAATCTGGTTGAGTGTTTGCTCACGCTCATCATGGCCGCCACCCATACCGCTTCCGCGGCGACGTCCTACGGCATCGATCTCGTCGATGAAGATGATGCATGGGGCATTCTTCTTTGCCTTTTGGAATAAATCACGTACACGGCTTGCACCGACACCGACAAACATTTCAACGAATTCTGAACCACTTATTGAAAAGAATGGCACATCAGCTTCGCCTGCAACTGCACGCGCCAGCATCGTTTTACCTGTACCTGGGCTACCGACGAGCAATACGCCCTTCGGAATCTTTGCGCCAAGGCCCAAGTATTTTTTTGGATGTTTCAAAAAGTCGACGACTTCTTCGAGATCCTGCTTGGCGCTGTCGTTTCCAGCAATATCATCGAAGAGTACTTTTTCTTTATCGATACCGTAGAGCTTCGCCTTTGACTTTCCAAAGCCCATTGCTTGATTATTCTGGCCCTGTGCCTGACGCATCATGTAAAAGAATAGGCCACCGATGACAAGAATAGGCAAGAATATGATTGCGAGGTTCCAGACGGTATCGCTTGTGCGGGACGCTGGCTCGTCAGTGAGCACCACTTGCTTCGCCTCGTCACTAAGCGTACTGTCCTTGAGTAGTGTCGTCACCCCGCCTTCGATATACGATTTTTGTGTTGGTTCTTCTTGACCCTTTTGAGTGATGGTTAGATCACCACCCTGGCCTTTAATTTTTGTGATTTCTCCATTATTTGCACCAGAGATAACTTGGCTAATCGGAATCGATTCCAGTTTCGGTTGCGCTGCGCCAAATACCCAAAATAGTGCGATGCCAAGTGTTACGACAACCCAAAAAATAACGACGCGCATGTTATTGCTGATGCCGCCCGGTCCGCCCTGGCTTTTCTTACTTGTTTTTGCCATATAATATCAAGTCCCTTTCTGTCTGTTCGATCAAATCTATTGCACCTATTCTACCACTTATCGAGAGGTATCGACAACAAATGTTTCTTTGCTAAATTGCACGGCAATTCCTAGCGCGATATCCACCGACGTGTTCGGCTTTGCTGTTTTAATTGCGAGCAGCAGACGTTCTGCTTGTTCGATCGATGGACGGTAGTTTGCTTGTCGTTCAATATGCAGCCTTAGCACTTCAACGCCAACAACTGAATCAACCAACATATACGGCTCACGTCGATTAGTAAAACGCTGTTCAACCCGTGCAGTTTCCCTGTCTATCTCTTTCGCGAGTTGCAATTGTCGTTGTCGCAGCTCTACTACCTGACGAGCCGACACGGTATCGACAGCGAGTACGCCGGCACGAAGCCGATTGCGCAGATACCGTGGGTTATGATTGCTTTCATCTTCTACCCATTCGAGTTGATTCTTTAGGGCATAGTCATACAGCTTAGATTTTGTCATGGCAAGCAGTGGGCGAGTGAGGTTCGCGCGATTTAGTACCGCGAGACCACGCCAACCAGTCCCTCGGGTTAAATTGATAGCTATCGAGCCAACCATGTCATCTTGGTGATGGGCCGTGACGATACTCGCACTATGAGTATGCGCGAGCTGGTAAAGAAAATCATAGCGAGCTTCGCGAGCTTTCTCTTCGCTTGCCTCTGGACCAAGTTTTAGTTCAATCGCCTGATATGGCAAGGCGTACTTTTTTGCGAGTGCTTCAACGAAGCGCGCATCTGCAGCTGATTCTGGTCGAATACCATGGTCGACATGCGCCACAATCAACCGATGGTCGCTTTTCGATAACATATCGAGCAGAGCCACCGAGTCCACACCTCCAGATACGGCTACGATATAGTTCATATGCTAAAAATCAATGTGTTTGCTCGCCCACACGGCGAGCCAGATACCTAAGAAGCCCCCGAGCATCGTTGTCATCGAATTGGTCAGATCAAAACTATTGTAATCACCCCAAAGAAACGGCACGACTCCACCGATAATCATGCCACCGACGGCACCTGCCATAATCGTTCGTTTATTCATCGTGGTTCCTTTTTTCTATTACGCCCATTTTTTCTAGCACTCGCGTCGTTGGCTCAGACATGTGTAATCTATTTAATTCTTCTCTACTAAACCACCTCGGATTCAAAAAGTCATCATCCGCTACCAATTGTACTTGCGATGAATCGGCTCTTAAGTTCACTCTATAATCATTGAACTTCATCTTAACCAACACCCGCTCACCAGTCTCGCGAAGTACCTTTTCGCTCTCACCTACCTGGTTACTGTGCAGTGGCTCTACTGTTTCATTCGTCAGATCAATCCCAGTCTCTTCTCGTATTTCTCGAATCAGTGCTTGTTCATAGGTTTCACCCTTATCAACGCCGCCTCCAGGAACTACCCATGCACCGCTATACACGCCTGAGTGTCCAAGAAGTAGCTTGTCGTCAGCCGAAAAGATAAAAGCGCCGACGATATCGCGGTGAATTGTTCGCATAGATAGTATTATACACCCCTGCTATAATCACACTCTCCTTATAAGTATCTAGTCGAGCCAAATGGAATCTTCGCCTTGACCATGTCACTTCCTAGCGAATGCGCCGAGTGGATGGTGCGCGGCCCCCACGTGGTATTGATATCATCGATTGCTGTGGTGATGGCCTTGTCGCGCACAAGTTCATCACCAAATAGGTGCAGCTGGCTATCGTCTGGCGGCGACAGTTCATAGCAGTTTACGCCAATTTCTCTGAGCGGGTAGGGAGCATGTTCAAAAAGCTTCTGTGCAATTTCATAAATAGCCCGGTCGCTAAAAAACGGCATCGATGCCATATGCCGAGTATGCCAATAATTGCCATACCAGCCTCGCCCTTCCTGGTTATAACTCCGTGCATGCACCTGCACGCCACGCGCGACGAGTCCTTGGGAGCGGACTTTTTGACCAACCGCTTCGCAGAGATGATGCAATCGCTTCAAAACGTCTTCGGGTTTCATCGCGTACTGATCGAGTACGTACTGTCGCCCGGCGGTACGGAGAGGGAAGTCACGTTTATCTACTTCCCAGCCTCGCAAGCGCTGATGCCACGCCGTGCCGTCGATACTCTTGAATACAATGCGCCGCAATGTCTCTTCATCGGCATCAAGAAACTCAAGCGGCGTATAAATTCCCACCTGTTCAAGACGTCGCCGATTGCGATGCGCGATGCCTGTCAGGTCTTCGAGATCCAGTCCCCCAAATACCTCCCGCAAATTTTCATGTGTGATGACATCGAGCCCATCGGGTTTATGCAAACTCGCTGCCATCTTCGCCATAAATCGATTGGTGCCGATGCCCACATTGCAGCGCATCGCCGAGCCGACCTCGTCGCGCAGTCGTTGCTTTATCTCCTGCCCGATATCGACGATTGCTCGCTTCGCAATCATCTCCGTCGTGTCGGTAAAATCAATCACCCCTTCATCGATACTCTTCATGCGTACATGTGCCGAGTAATCATTCATGATGTCGAGCAGCTTGTGATACACATAGCGGTATTTGGGCGGATCGCTCTCGAGCCAGATGAGATCGGGGCACAGCTTCTTAGCATCCCGTACTCGCATGCCCAGTTTCACTCCCATCGCCTTTGCCTCATAACTGGCGGTGATAATCATAGTATGTTCAGTGCGGCGATTGATGATGGCGACCGGTCGACCACGCAGACGCGGCCGAGCCTGTTGTTCGACTGTCGCGAAACAGAGTTGAGATCGATGTGCATGACGCGAGGTGAATCTTGGTTATACCCTTGCCTCATAGCCTGTCTCCTTCACGCGTCAAATGCCAGTTCAGCCGCTCGCTATCAAACTCTAGTCGATAGTCCGCCTGCCCATCCGTCACATCAAACACATGCACCATACGTCGACCCGCAGTCGTCGGATGACGCAGGCCGATTTCTGTTATATCAATTTCCCTGCCATTCGCACGCCGAAATCGACGTGGCACGCACGGGTTCAGGCCCCCACCAAAGGCGCAGACGACCTGTACGCGCTCGTTCAAGAAAAGCTCATCATTCATAGAAAACATCTCCAAAATTAGGTTTGAAGAAACGATTTTCTAATTGTTCGCCCGTTTCCTTTACCCGTTTCTAGCAAGAATCCGAAGACGATAGATGAACTCCCGGAGGGACGCTTTGCTCACAAGGTAGCCAGTGTGTATCGCGGTGTTATACCTTAGTATACTCTCCTAAGGATGGAGCGCAAAGACCTCGTAATGAATCTGCTCTTCAGGAAGACCCAGCGCTTTGAGATCAGCAACTATACTTGCCATCATCGGTGGTGGACCACATACGTAGACATCACGAGATAAAAAGTCGGGGGCTAGTTTTTTGATGTAATCTTCGTCAATCCTTCCGGTCATCTGTCGCTTGTTCGCTGGTGCATCGCTATAGATATAGTGAATGGTTAACTTTTTCGCCGAGATGGCAAGTGCATCCAACTCGTCTTTCAGTGGTACATCACGTGTATTTTTGTTGCTATACAGGACCACAGTGTCTGAGCCCTCACGCGCAGCCTGCTCCGCAAGTGAGCGAATCGGCGTGATACCGATACCCCCAGCGATGAGAAGTTGCTTTTTGGTCGTCATGACCTCACGTGTAAACCTACCGAATGGTCCCGAAACGAGCACTCGGGCTCCGGGCTTTAGGCTAGAAATCGCCTCTGTGTAGTCGCCCACGGCGCGTATCGACAGCCGTAACTGATTCTCTTTGGGCATCCATGAAACGGTAAACGGATGCTCTTGCCACCAAAAGCCCCGAGCGAATATCCGCACCAAAATGAATTGCCCCGGAACGACAGTTAGCCGCGACAAATCGCGAGCTTTTATGTAAACATTTGCGACCGTCGCTGATTCACGCTCTACTCTGTGAATACGAAAATCATACTTCAATAGGCGATAGACAGGCAGGCAGAACCGCCAGATAATCAGATTTAGCGCGACAAATGCATACAGCCCGATCCAAAATGCCATCGCAACCGTCGAACCGATGAGGCTCCCACCATTGACGAACTGGTGAAACGTGGCAAGTACGATAGCAAGATACACCATGAGATGCACCCAGTACCACGTCTCAAACTTGAGATGCTTGCGCGCAATATATATCGAGCTAACGACCACTAGCACAAATAATATCTCGGCGATAAGCGCATAGATCGTATAGGGGTGCTCGCCAAAGATTCCTAGGTAGGCTTCACCAAAGGACGTTCCATCCTCAATCACGTGATGCATCGTGAGCAAGATTGGATGCAAAACGATGAGTATAATCGCCCCGTAGCCGTTCAGCCTATGAAAACTGGCGAGTCGATCGAGCCCAAACGCTCGCTCGATCCACCAGATCCGTCCCATCAGCATAAACTGAGTGAGCGCAAAAAAGGTTGCAAGCAGACCAAATAATTGTGAGACGGCGAGGAACACCCCGCTTGGCCCGCTCGTCAAAAGCCCGATACCGCGCGATGACCAGAGGAAAAATACCCCGACTAGTAGCAGCGACCACAGCAGGCTAATCGCGAGCTGCGCATTCGTGAATTTTCCATCAAATAATCTAACTCGTAGTTTCATCATGGATTATTCGGTGACAATGACCGTTCCTTTCATGTAGGGGTGCGGCGCGCAGTGATACGAAAACGTACCGACCGTATCAAATGTATAGCTATACGATTGCCCTTTGTCGAGCAGGGGACCATTGAGCGCATCGAGATCGTCACCGACGACATTGTGCTGAACGCCATCTTGGTTTGTCCATGTGACTTTAGTGCCCTTTTTTACCCTAATTGTTTTTGGGCTATAGTCAAAATTGCTTATTTCTACGGTATTTGTCTCGACCGCTTCGGAGCTATCCGTGCCATTACTCGATGACGTTTCTGTTGTCGATGACTCATGCTGATGTGTCGAGTGATCGTGAGTATCTGCACTGTCCTTTTGTTGCATCACCCCATACGTGATGGCGGACGCGATACCAACGAGAACGACGACAGCGATGATAATGAGTGGTGTGCTGCGTTTCATATTGCTTCCTTTCGCTTAAAAAACGGAATGAGGTAGACTATTCTCTAGTCTACCTCATATTCGGCATATTCTATTTAGTCAGGGGGAGACTATTAGAATTTTTCTGGGAACTGTTTTACGATACCGCCAGCAAGGGTAGAGAAGAGGTCACGGAGGTGGTCCGCTCCTTGGTCTCGCAGCTTATCAGCAGCTGCATAATCACCTTTTGCTTCGTCATCGATCATGACAGCTGTCATGTCTACATGTGCTTTGAGACCTTTGTAGAGTACGTCTTCGGGCAGATTAGGATTTGCCTTTGCGAGATACGCTGCTAGAGGCTTGGTGTATTGGCTATCGATAGTATTGAGTGCCATCTTTTTGCCGGCTTCATCGCCCTTGCTCGCTGCTGTTGCATACACGACGAACTGGTCGAGGTGTAGCTTCCATACCTTATTGAACGTATCTTCGGCATCCTGACCGTATACGCTTCCTACTGCAGCACCGATATCCGTGCCGTTCTTGTAGAGTGCAGCGCCATCAGCTTTAGCACTTTTGGTGCCTTGCAGTGTCGACGCAACTGCCGCATACGTGAGGTCCATATGCTCGACTCCCATGCTTACTAGATTTGCACGTAGGTCTGCTGCCTTTGTGGCTGCATTCGGATTGTCCTCCGACACACTCATACTGTCATTCATCGACATATGGTCTGAACTGTCGTTGTTATTCGCAACGGCCCAGCCGATAGCGCCACCGACGAGTAGGCCAATGATGAGCGTGACGATTGCTGCTGTTTTACCTTGAGATTCCATAGAATCCTCCTTGTTAATTAGATAAGTTGTAATGGATTAACTTTGCGAGTGTAAATTACTTTACTTTACAAAGTTAACTATCTACTATAGTATTATATACATGAAGGCCATGTCAACAAGTTTTTCAGAAAAAGATATTTCACAGATAACGACCTACCAATCGGGCGTCGCTCAAGCGACCGCACATCGCCTGGTAAATCGTGTTGTCACAAACTATCTTCTTGCCTATGGATTGAGCCCGATGCAATGGTTTGCTATTGGGTTTATTTACGATGCCGGCCCTGAGGGTATTCGCCTCTCTGATCTTGCCCGCCTGCTCGATACCACTCTCCCTTACATCACCAATACAATTGCACTTCTCGAATCAAAAGGTTTCGTACAAAAAATCACCCACAAGGGTGACAGTCGCATCAAACTCGTCATGATAACCAAACGTTTCCTGCCTACTATCAAAGAAATCGAGGACGGGCTTCGTGAACGACTCCGTAGTGAGCTATATAGTGAAGATCGCATCACCCGCGATGAGCTCCAAACGTACATCCGCGTACTCTACAAAATCATCCAATAATTGCTGCTATGATGCTTCGTTTTTGACGTGAATCGTACCGATGAGTATTGCGACGAGAGCCACCCATGCAGCGCTCAAAATCCAGCCCGCAAGGATGTCGGAGGGGTAGTGCACACCCAGATACAGACGAGTCAATCCGACAAATAGCATATACACTGCTGCAGATCCGACGACCCACCAGCGTGCGCGAGTGTGCCACAGTATCAGCACCAGGCTGAGAGCCAGGGCACTCGACGCCATGGCGTGACCGCTCGGAAACGAATAGCTGGCTTCGTGCACGATTTGTTCCCATAGATCCGGGCGAGTACGAGTAAACAGGCTCTTTAGCACGAGATTGATTGCTGCCGCTCCCACAACACCGAGTAGTAATTGCACAACCGCACGGTATTTTCGCTTGATAGCAAACACGGTCGTGGCAACCATTGTTATCAGCGCCACGCCGATGACACCGCCACTATCTGTTGCGATGGCTATGATGCTGTCGAGCAACGGCGTATGAATCGAGTGAATCGCCTCTAGCAGCGCCGTGTCAAATGGCAACGTGTCACCCTCTATGACTTCGTCCGCTAGGTTCGCAAAGCCAGCGATTAGTGCGGTGAATAGTACGAAAGCACCCGCCAAATACGCCCATGTCAGTGAGCCGATACGATGGGTTGAGGATGCGTGATACACGTCATGCACGCGCAGGCTGATCTTTTTCAAATTCATCTCACTATATTGTAGCGTATATACTCTACGTCCCCGACACCAGTGCTCATTACTACACTTTTCCTTGGTGTCGTGAGATAATACAACGAGTTAAGCATAATAAGGATAGGAATGTATCGCCATGGATAAAAATGATGAGACTCCCCCTGCGTCGACCGACGCGAATGAGCCGGCTCCGCTAGTCGTAGATGACCAAACGGATACACCAGATATGTCAGAATTTTCTCTCGCGCCAGACACCACGACCAGTCCGGCTGCAGACGTCTCGCAGGCACCTGTACCTGCTGCAAAAAAGTCAAAGAAGCCTCTCGTGATCGGTCTCGTTGCAGTTGCCGTTCTTATCGTAGGAGCACTGACTTACTTTGCCATGAGCATGCTTGCTCCGGCAAAAGAAGACGATACAGCGAAAACAGAATCAACGCAGTCAACCAACACAAGCGCCACCGACAAAGCAGTCGATGACGTGACCAGCGTCTACTCTACGGCGGCAGACGATGAAGCAACCACGCTCAATACCGATGATAGTAATCAAGCAGCGCAAACGAGTGATAGCGCAGGAACTGTAGGAGATGGCATCGATGAAACGAAGTTTTAGACAAATTACAACCCTAGGCTTAGCACTACTCATTGCCGCTGGAGGACCAACTCTCAGCGCAGATGCACTCCCGGGTGGGGTCACCACAGCATTCTGTGCCAAAGCGACAGTGCTTGGGAGTACTAATCAAACAGCTCTGCAAACACGCGTCGCAGGTATGCGTTCTGATTTTTCATCTCGACTTTCGAAGATGGCATCCGATCACTCCACTCTCGACAACAAAGTCAAAGCCGTGAGGGAAGAAGCGAACCAAAAATTCGAAGAACGAATAGGCAAGCTTCAATCAAATCCCGACTACAGTAGTGAGGCCAAACAAAAAGCAATCATGACGTTCAAAACCGCTGTCGAGGAAGCGGAAGCAACGCGTGCCGGAGCTGTCGACCAAGCTCGTCAAACCTACCGAAGCAGTATCAGCGATAGCCTCAGTGCTCAGCAGACTGCCTTGCAGCAATCTGTCGATGTCTACCAGTCAGCAGTCAAGCAAGCCTTCGCAAACGCCGTCACGAACTGTGCTAGCGACAGTGCTGCCGCGACACTAAAGACCGACCTCAAGGCGGCTCGTGAAAAACTACGAGACAATCGTAATGCCAACCAAGTCGTAGCCGATATCAAAGCTATGGCTGAAAATCGTCGCCAAGCAATCACCACTGCAAATAAAGCATTCCAAGCAAGTGTCAAAGAAGCAGCGACCACACTAAAAGAAACGCTCAGCACGTCTGAGCAAAAAACGACCGAGTAAGTACACTACCACTAGAAATCTATGGCTGGGTTTGTTACAATTGTGACTGATTTACCCATATGGCACCATAGCTCAGCTGGTTAGAGCGCAGGACTCATAAGCCTGAGGTCGGTAGTTCAATCCTACCTGGTGCTACCAAGGAAAGACAGTCACAGTACGTGGCTGTTTTTCGTTATCGAAACAATAGCTACGAACTATCGAGCCTGAGGTCGGTTGTATCGCGTTGCTCTTTCACCTCCTCGCTCCATCACGAGCAAGCTCGGATAGAGCTTCGTTCGGCTCCACCAATCCTACCTGGTGCTACCAAGAAAAGACACTCACGATACATGGGTGTTTTTTCGTGCACATACTTCTCGACCGTGACTACCTAGACGCGGCCCATTGGCTGCACTGCTCCAATCTATTTCGTATGCAAATAGTCCCAATTCTTATCTATTAAACGTGATGACTGATATATAATACAGCTGGAAATATAATCAAGGAGATCCAGCAATGACAGAGAGACAACAAACGGGAGTGTGGTTCGTTATTACGGGCATTTTACTACTGTCATTTAAGTTGCTCGCTTTTGCGCTCACAGATTGGGCAATCCTATCAGGATTTCTCTCACTGCCTGAAGAAGTTTTTACTACTGATCAACGATACACGCTCGGAGGGGCAAGTGTAGTGTCCTTACAGCTTATTTCGCTAGCTGGTATACCATTTCTGCTAACAGGATTAGCCCAGATTGTCATTGGTAGAAAAAAGTAGCACACTCAGTTCGGATTCATCACTCCCGTCAAGTTACAACACTCATAATCGTGGGTGTTTTTGTGCAAGCACTTGTCTGACGGTCTCCACACTCTCAAATAAATGCGCGTCTAGGCCCGCAGCCAAGGCTGCATCGACCTTTGATTGACTGTCATCAAAGAAGACAACGTCGGTAGGGTCGAGTTCCATGCCGTCGTTATTGAGCCGCTTGAGAATTTCGTCAAAAAACTTCGGGTCTGATTTTTTTATTCCAATATCTGCAGTGATAAAGTAGCCATCAAAGAGATCTTTGAACATGACATTTTTCATATATTCGCCTCTGTATTTTTCCTGCTCGGTTGCTAAAAAGCACTTTAGCCCAGATGCTCGGATATCGTGAATGAGATTGATCATTTCTGAATTTTGAATATTTTCTGTCTCAAACCAGTACTCGAGCAATTCATCTGCAGAACCAGACCACTGCCAAAGGTCTGGGTTAGATTCGATATGTTCCTTCAAGTCCTTTTTACCAGTGACGTAGTCTGTCCACTGAGTTTTGAAAAAGACTTCAAACGGCTGAGAATCTAGACCATGTGAGCGAGCGTATACTAGAGAGAACATGTCTTCAGGAAGTGTCAGGACGCCATCTGCATCAAATAATATTGCGGTGTTCATAAAAGATAGTATACATTGAAATATTTAGATCAGATTTGTGATTTTTTCAGTAGTTTCTCAGAATGGTCTTTTACTATAGCAACGTGTCATAAAGCGCTTCTACCATCCCCCCGCGCTTTGTGACTCACCCCAGCAACCACCGAATATACAGAAAGGAGCGTGCATGAAGAAATATCTCGCCGCCGCCGGTATCGCCGGCACGGTCGGGCTCGCCGGACTCTCCACAGCCGGCATCGTCGCAGCCCAGTCGAACGGTTCTTCCACCAACCGGATGGACAGTCTCGCGACTGCCATCGCCGACAAATTTAACCTCAACAAAGATGAGGTACAAAAAGTCTTTGACGAGCAGCATGCCGCCATGGAGCAACAACGCGATACTCAAGTCAAAGACCAGATAGCCCAGCTCGTCTCTGATGGCAAGCTCACGCAGGACCAAGCAGACAAACTGCTTGCCAAGCGAGCTGAGATTCAGAAACAACGCGAGGCAAATCGCGACGAAGCAAAGACCAAGACACGCTCTGAAATGCGCGGCGAAATGAGTACGCAGATGAACAACTTGCGCCAATGGGCGAAAGACAATGACATCGATACTCAGTACCTACGCTATGTAGTCGGTGGTCCTGGTGGACCTCATGGTGGTCATGGTCCTGGCATGGACATGGATGCAGACGATGTGTCGTCTAACGAGTTCATCGTCCTAGTCATCACCTGTGACATCACCCATATAACCTCACCCCCCAACCCAAGCAAAAACACCCGCAGTGTGCCCGCGGGTGTTTTTGATTATGCTAGCTCAAGAGTATTAGCCGTTACGCTGCGTCAAGCCGAGAAGCTTCACGATAGCAAAGGCGAGCAAGAGATATACCGCAATGGCAACGACACTCGAGTATCAAAATATAGTTGGCCATAGGATCGGTTCACCAAAGATACCCTGGAACGGTGCGGCAAAGAACCCACCGACCGCATAGACAAAGTCTACAAATACATTTCCTTGGTTAGCGGCCAGGAGCAACAGCACGACACGTAGTGCCAAGAAGGTGACGATCACACCGGTGATATACCATACAACTCGCTGAGCGATGGTAACACCACTTGACGCCTTGCTTTACGACGCTTGGGTTTGTACTGTTGGTTGTGGTTGCTGGGTTGGTTCAGTTCGCTGCTGATCTTGGTCCATCATTCCTCCATAATTGTTGTGGTTATTGGACCTAGTGTAGCACGAATGCTATTCGATTTCGATGTCAGCGAAGGGCAGCGTGGCGGCGATCGATAAAGCTTGAGAGTTCTTCGTGAGTTCGCTGACGCATCCAGCCAAATTCGAGGCTATCTGCCAATAGTTCTGATACTGCGGTGGATGTTTTGTTTTGCATGGGTGCTTGCTTTCTTGTTTGTTTTATTTGCTTATGTACTTATTTAAGCATAAACATGATAAAAAAGCAATACCTTTTTACGACTTTTTTCGCTTTTTTGCAACTTTTGAACCGTTTATGCTATAATTTACAGAGAAAACGTACGTAGAAAATAGACATGACGAACCAAGAAATATTCATCCTCATCGTCGCCAGCGCCGCTATTCAGGCGAGTTTTCAGCTGAGTGTGAGCATGGTGACCGTCATGAGCGGCCATGCCCTCGGACGCAAAACAGCACTCGATCGACTTGAGCGCGTTGACCGCGGCCTTTACCCTCGGCGTCATCACGATGATTGCGCTGAGCGTTTCGTTTACCGCACTTGTGCTCATGAACATATTCGACACTATGCCGATTGCATGTGGAGTATTGTCAGCGGCCTGATGGTCGGCATCGGCCTGGCCGTATGGCTGTTTTACTACGATACAATGCTGTCGGCACGGTACTCTGGATACCCCGCCCTATGGCAGATTATCTGTCAAAGCGGGCAAGAGAAACAACAATGGCGCCGGAAGCCTTTGCGCTCGGAACAACCAGTGTTATAGCTGAAATCGTGTTCGGTGGATACCCGCCCTGCTCGTCGCCCTACTACTCACCCGCCTCACTCCCCCACTGCAACTGACAGGACTGATCGTCTATACGCTCATTGCAACGCTTACCGCTGGTATTGATTACGATGAATATCAGTGCCGGTGGCAGCCTCGCGCGTATCCAGCGCTGGCGTGAGCGCAACAAGCGTTTTTTGCAATTTGCTGCTGGTAGCGCGCTTGATTATCCTCGGTGTGTACGTCTACGTGCAGACGGTGGTTGCACCGATTTACTGAGGGAGTCTCGCTATGAGCACCTCTGATTCACTCGTCATAAAACTCCACGATGGCACAAGACCGCGCACAGAATCTTTGACGAAAAGAAACTCTATGCCAGCATCGAAGCTGCCTGCCTGAGCGTCGGTCTGGCCGCTGGCCTCGCCGAAGATACCGCCGGGCACACCACGCGTAAGCCGTCGAGCTATGGCTTCATGATCGTCCAGAAGTTACCTCTGATGATATCCGGCGCATCGCGACCCGCGCACTGACGATCGTCAGCCCCGAAGCCGCGTATTTATATAAACATCATCACACCATGCTCTAACAAAGGAGAAATTGATGGCACAAAAAACAAAATTCGACTATGACCTAATCGTTATCGGCAGTGGCGCTGCTGGCTCGACTGCCGCGCTCAGCACTCGCTCGTGCTGGCAAAAAAGTGGCGCTGGTCGAAGCCGGTGTATTTGGTGGAGAATCTCCAAACTATGGCGATGTGCCGACAAAAGCAATCTTGCATGCTGCCGCACTGTATGGCGAAGCAAAAGCTGGCACACGATTTGGCCTCCGTAGCTCGATGCTCGGGATACAACTTCCCTACCGTCCAAGCTTGGAAACAAAAAGCCATCAAACGCAGCGGCAGTGCCAATAACCGCGAGTACTACACGCGTGCTGGCATCGATACCTTCGACGGTATCGCCCATTTTTTGACGCCGCACGAGATTACCGTCAATCGTAAGCACCTGACCGCTGATAATTTCTTTGTCGCGACTGGTGCACATTTTTCACAGCCCGACGTATACGGTATCGATACGATCAAGTACCAAACACCGCGCACGATTCTCGATACAAAACGCATCCCACGCAGCCTCTTCATCGTCGGCAGCGACCCAGAAGCACTCGAATATGCGCAGATGTTCGCAACGTTCGGCACAAAGGTCTATGTCTCTGAGCGAGCACAGCGAATTTTGCCGAATTTTGACAGCTCGGTCAGCGAACTGCTCGAGAAGCAATTCGCCGACACGCTCGGTATCAATTTCCTTACCCAGACGCAGCTCATCAGGTGTCGAGCCAAAAGGCCTGGGTGTACGTGTCAGTTTCACCCGTGGTCAAACGACAAAGACCGTACAAGTCGATGAAATCCTGTTCCTCGACCGTACACCTGTCACCGATCTCGGCCTCGAAAACGCACATGTCGAATACACGCCAGCTGGCATCGATGTCGACGATTTTCTCCGTACGTCCGCCCAGCACGTCTATGCTGGTGGGGCTGCTGTCGATAGCGACTGCACGACGCAGACGGCTATGCTACATGGCCGCATCTTCGCACAGACACTCCTGGCCAAAAAAGCCGTGCGCGTGCCCGACACCGCACCGATACCGCGTGTCATGCATACATACCCTGCTGTCGCATCTGTCGGACTGACCGACGATGATTGTCTCAGGCGTGACTTGTCGATCGATCAATCACTCGTTCCTCTTTCGCAGGTCGCTCGCGCAAATACCAGCGATACGAGCGTTGGCTTCGTCAAACTTATTGCTGACAAAAAGGGCGTGTTGCTTGGTGCAACCATCGTCGCACCTGGCGCCGGCGAGATGATTCACGAAGTCGCCCTTGCACTCAATCAGAACCTGACTGCACGCGACTTGGCCGTTATGCCTCACGCATTTCTGACGTGGTCCGAGGCGATTCGAACAGCTGCGGCAAAACTAGTCAAATAATCACGTACAATAGAGCTATGAGTGAAACTTCAGATATTTCCAAAGCACAGATAGTTCTCGCGAGTCAATCGCCGCGTCGGCGTGCGTATATGCAACAGCTCGGCGTAGATTTTTATGTATTGCCCTCGGATATTCCCGAACCCCTGCCGCAGCATATTCCACCTGAACAAAACGCAATCAACTTGGCCACGGCAAAAGCTCAGGCAGTAATCGCTCGAATCCGTAACGAGAACTTGACTGATCACGGGTTAGTAGTCGGATCCGACTCTATCGTCGCGACAGCAGCCGGCATCCAGCTGGCAAAGGCCGAGGACGAGCAGGAAGCGCGAGATATGCTCAATAACTTATTTGGCACAGTCTCACTGGTCATCACTGGCGTTGCTCTCATCGATATCGCAACAAACGAGGTGAGACCGCTGTTGACACCACAGAAGTTCACTTCCATGCAATTGATGATCCGGGCGTCAGCAACGCTCTCGAGACCTACCTCGCCTCCGAAGACTGGCTCGACAAAGCTGGCGCGTATGGCATACAAAGCGGCGCTGCGCCACTGATAAAAGGCATCAAGGGCGAATATTCAACGATCCTCGGCTTTCCCGTCCCAACAATACAGACACTTCTCGCAAAACATGGAGTACACACAGCAGAGTTTGTCCCCCACGAAATCCTCCCAGAAGGTATTCAAGAACTACCGGTTTAGTGTTGCTCGGTGAGCAGGTTTTGTAGCTGCTGTTCAAACGAATCAAAATCAGTATAGGTGATGCCTTGCATGCCCAGTTTCTGTGCCGCCTCAACATAGTTGGGATTATCGTCGATAAATATGGATTCTTGTGGCATGGACCCGAGGCGCTTGAGGGCTAGTTCAAAGATTTCTGGCTCAGGCTTGATTGCTCCAACTTCGCTTGAGATGACAATCGTCATCAAATACTGGTTCGAGACTATACTTTATCGAGCTCATTGCGCAGATAGGGCGACTCGCTGTTTGAAATCAGTCCAATCCTGTATTTTTCTTTCAGCTCATTTCCGATGTAGCTCACTAATCGTTCGTTGAGCTGATTATTGTTTTGGAGTTCGGCATGGACCTCTTCGGCTGTCTCGCCCGTCAATTCCCCAAGCTTACTAAAGAAAAGTTCATGTGGCGTTAAGTGACCACGATCGTTTTCTTCAGTTATTTCTAACACTTTGCCTGTTTTTGTTAGCCCATGTTTTTGAGCCAACGAGTGAGGCCATCGTCGCGTATGACATCGAAGAAATCAAAGATAATCGTGGTAATCATCGTTCCATTATACATTTGCGTTAAGCGTTCGGCCTATGTGCAGGCATTAAAGTTGGTCGTCTGGGTACAATTAGAATAACTTCGTAAACTCTACTACAACTTCATCATTCTTGCCTTCTATGTAGCCAAGGCTGAGCAGCATTCTCGCACTTGCGATATTGTCAGTTTCAACACCGCCAACTAGCTTGTGTATGCCCTGAAGGATAGGAAGGTCGAAGATCGCCTTCATCAGCTCTTTTCCAAACCCTCGACCCCTTAATTCGGGCGTAACACCGACTGCAGTGCTCGCTGTATCACCATCAATTTCAATATCTGCAAATCCCACCATTTGGTCGTCTTTATAGACAATGTAGCCGAAGCGACTATCGGAGTCATGGATGAGTTGCATCCATTTATCTGTATCTTCATAGAATTGGATAAACTGGTTCTCAGGTACAGGTTTCGCAAACCATTGCTTAAGCAATGGAGCGTTTTCTCGAGATAGTTTTTCGAATCTCATTCTTTAATCATAGCAAACAAAAATTGCCTCAGTTGGACGTAGAGGGCGTCACTCTTGTTAACTATGCAAGGTGAAATTATATTTCGATGTATTCCTCTTCGGCGACGGTGATAACAGGCAGCTGTTCTTTGTAGGATCTAAGCAAGCTTAGCCTTCCAGGCGCTTCTTCGTCATTTGAATGGGTGAGAAGTTTAATACGTAACAAACCAATTCCTTCCCAAATACCGCCGCTAGCCATCGAGTAGTAATATTTCGTGAGCATATTTGCCCCTGCGCTAATACCCACAAGCGTTTTATCCTCAACTAACTGACGAAATCTTTCCACTCCTATTGCGAGCAAGGTGTCTTTTAAGTGACCTTTATATCCACCATTGATGAAAACAACGTCTGCTTTAGAGATTTCCTCCACAAGATATTCCATATCATACGTTGCAAGAACGGTATCAACATCTTTACCGAGTTCGATGGCTCGAGCACCAAATGAAGATTGGTCTGTTGCATACGAATCTTCCCACCTTTCTTCAGGACGAGCAAAATAAATACAAAGTACTCGAACGGTGTCACTATCCACTCCCATTAAAATATCTGTGAAGAAACGCGCGTTTTTCTCGCCACCATTGTCGGCGTTACCACCATGTAATAGGATTCGCGTACTCATAGCTTCATAATAACAAAAAGCCCTTATGAGAAGGTCTTTTTATAATTAATCTTGGTTGGGGGTAGGATTATCGCTACGCTCTTCCGTTTGTTTGTGAAAATATGTAAACACATTTTCACGGCACTCACTTCACGAACCTACGACTACGGCAAGCTTCGCTCGCCTGTCGGAGAACCCAATCATACCCAAATGCATAAAGAAAAAACGACTACCAGATGGTAATCGTTTTTTCTTGGTTGCGGGGGTAGGATTTGAACCTACGACCTGTTGGTTATGAGCCAACCGAGCTGACCAGACTGCTCCACCCCGCGATATGTTGTCCGAATGGACATTGTAAGGTGCGTTTCATAACCATGGTTATGAGCTATTGTAGACGACAGGGAGCTAACTAGATGCTCTACTCCGCGATACAGTTATGTATTGTAACAGAGAGGGAGCCGGTTTTCAACTACTAAGCGCCGGGAACATTTTTGCCGGCAAAGAAATCAAGCCATTGTTCGAGGTTACTTGGCTGCCCGGAGCCGGCGGTGCTAGACAAGGTTGTTTCAGCATCAACCTGCTTTGCCCTGTCGCTATTTGGCGGCAGGACGAGCATCTTTTCGCCAGGGTTTGCCAGACCGAGATTTTCACGCGCGGATAGTTCTTGGTACTCGCTGCTAGCAAAATACTTTCCCTGAAATTTAAGCGTGTCGACTTCGAGATTGGCCAAAATAAGCTCGCGCTGCTTGTCATCGAGTTTACGCTGCAGGGTATAATTTCGCTGCATCATGGCAATCGAACCATACGCCCACCCTATGGCCACGATCGCCGCGAGGGCGATGACGGCATTGTTAAGCGTAAAGTAATTATGCCGAACATGATACCAGAGTCGACGAATAGAATGTCGGTTAATAGACGTAAGCTTCATCTCTGTTCCATTGTAGCCCGAAAGCTAGTTTTAGGCTATAATGTCACAGGTATACCGCGGGGGTGTAGCTCAGCGGTTTCACAATTTATTTCTGGTTATGGGGGTATAGCTCAGCGGTTAGAGCAGCGGGCTCATAACCTGTTGGTCCTTGGTTCAATTCCAAGTACCCCCACCAGAAATAAGTCGTGAAATGGGCTCAATCCCAACCACCCCCACCAAGCAAAAAAGCGCCCTTGAGCGCTTTTTCTTATTTAACATCTATACGCTACCAGCGAGTTATGCCGAGATCATCGTCACGCTCTTTGGCTTCAGTATCAGAAGGATCTTCTAGTCGATGAATTGCATCGAGTATTGCCCCTTGATTGTCCATAATGAATCTTTTCCAGCCACCAAACTGCAAGAACTTATCGTCATCGAGAGGATTGGAGCTTGTGCCTGTCAATTCCTCGAGCAGTTTTTTGCCTGCAGCAGATGCTTTTCCGGCATTCGCTAAGTGGTCCTGTCTGGTGCCGAAACGTATTCGGGGTTTTTGCGACTCGCTAATCTCCTGGCGTGATTCGTGGAAGTGACTGATGACCTTCTGTACATCCGCCCGTTGCTCTGCAGTGAGCGCGCCGACGAAACCGACTACGGTGAGCCCTGCTTGCTCACGAGCCATTTCGCTCAAGCTCAAACCGCTTGCTAGTGCGCCAACACTAGTTCGCACATCATCTCGGTCTTCGCCCTGCGTCTCTAGCGCCTCTGGGTCAAGGTGGGGATGCATGCGTGCTATCCGCCCTTCGTTGCTCATCGGCAAACCGTCAACAGTAATGTCGTCACCGGTACGTACATTTCTATCATCATCAACGATGTTCCCGTTGCCGAGATTTTCGATAGCTGTAACTGGTTTGCGTGCATTCATAATTTCATTATAGCATAAGTATAATGAAAAGTCAATATTACGCAGCCTCTTGCTTCTCATACCCCAGCGCTTCAACCCCTCGGCCGATGCCCGGCAAGTGGGCTTGGCCCCAGGTGACGGTGATTGGCATATCGGGATCAGTAAGTGCACTAGCTTTGATTGCCGCTACGGCGAATGCATCGCGTTGTCGCATCATCACATCATCTTCAAGTGGCTGATACTTTGCTATAATCCGTTCAATTGCTGGGCTATATGGCTCAGGAGGTAGTTCATCAAATATTTCATCTTTTAGTTCTTCGTCGTCGATTAAAAAAGCTTTGGCCAGCAACTCTTGCTGTGCAGATGTCAGCCTATGAGCCCACCAGTAGGAGTTTGCTGTATCTTGCAAGGCTGCACCTAGAAATATCCCTGGTAGTCTCTGTGCAAAATCAAGAGACGAAAAATCGTGTGGTCTCCATGGAATTTCACGTTCAGTCACTGGAAAGTTTTTTGCTTCCCCGTCTGGATGTGGAAAGTCTTCAAGGCTATTCTTCTGCAATTCTAGGCCAAGAAGCTTATCGATGCGATCATGGTATAGTAGCTCATCCTCAAACAGACGAGCGCGCCGACGTGTCTTTTTATCAACTCTCCCTAATTCGTAGTGTGTTGGGTCTCTGATGCCTTCTGCGTGCACTTCGCCACCCGTCGCATGTCTGTCTCGTAAATATGCGTTTAGAGCATCGTACGATTCAGCTGTAGGCTGAGCATGAGCCATGCCAACAATTGCAATATCGCCGATGCGTTCTGGATGTCTAAACCTAACGACAGGAAAACCGCCGACAGTTTCTTGTTGTGATGCCATTTGTTACAAGTTTATAGAGTGTCTAGGCAGTCTGCAAGGATAAGCGAATTATTCCCAGCGGAAGACGCGGAAGGCGATGAAGTAAATGACGACTGTCCAGATAGCCATGAGGCTGAGCTGTGGCGCGAGTTGGACCATGCTGTAACCTTCATTGATGATGTAGCGGAGGCCGTCGATAACTGGTGTGAGCGGTAGAAATGCCGAGACGTTTTGGAGCCACTCTGGCATAAGGAAGCGCGGGAAGAACGTACCCGAGAGGAACATCATCGGGAAGACAACGATATTTGATAATGGCGCCGCCTGTCGTTCGTTCTTTGCCCAGCCACCGATAGCGAGGCCGATGCCGAGAATTTCGATGATACTGAAGACGATAAACCCTATGAGCAATAGCGGATTTCCGACCACTTCGAGGTGAAATACCAGTAGCGCCGTGACAAACATCACTCCAACCGACACCAGACCGATGATGGCCTGCGAGATAGCGATAGAACTAAAGTACTGCCAGACCTTGAGTGGCGTCGTACTGAGTCGTCGCAATATTCCCTGCTTTTTGAGCTCTGGAAATACATTGACTGGCCCAAAGATACCGACGCCGAGCAGTGCAAAACCGAGAAGACCAGCAAAGGTGTAGTCAAACTGTGTCAACGAGCGATCGTTGAGCTGCTCGCCCTTGACGGTAAATGGCGACTCGACTGCGGTGATTTTGACATTGGCATCACTAAAAACACCGTTCAAAATCGCCGTCAGCGTCTGCCCTGCTTGAGCGTTGTTTTGAGTGTAGAAGACTTGTGCTTCACCACTCGGAAGCTTGGTCTTTTTGTCTGGTTGGCCAAAACTTTCAGGCAGTATGATCGCTGCATCGAGCTGCGAGCGAGTCATTTTTTCCTTGGCATCATCGAGAGTCTTGAAGGATTGATCGACATTGAATGATTTGTCTTCACTCAGTTGTTTGGTAAACGTTTTGCTAAACTCAGACGATGAGTTGTTTATGAGCGCGACACGGAAGCTTGCCGAATCATTGCTACCGAAGATACCACCAAAGACAAACAGGAAGATGAGTGGGAACATAATCCCAAAGAAGATGCTCAGGCGATCACGAAAGAAACGACGTGTGTTTATACGAGCAAATGTGATGACGGTAAAAAATGAACGGCGCATAGAATCTATCATTGAATTGATCATATTATTCCCTCAGTGCCTTTCCTGTCAGGTCGATAAATACATCTTCGAGGTTTGCCTGCTCGACATGCTGTTTCTTGGTAAAGCCTTTTTTGAGGAGGCTTTTGATAAGGTTTTGCGGCGTATCGAGTGCAACAATTTTGCCAGCGTCCATGACGGCTATCCGGTCACACAAGATCTCAGCTTCGTCCATATAGTGAGTCGTCATGATCACACTGACACCACGAGAGCGGATATCCTGGATCAAATCCCATAGGTTGCGACGTGCTTGTGGGTCGAGGCCAGTTGTCGGCTCATCGAGGAAAAATACTTTTGGACCATGAACAAGTGCGGTCGTAATACTGAGTCGCTGACGTTGCCCGCCAGAGAGCTGCTCGACAAAGGCGTCGGCTTTTTCTTCCAGATCAACATCGCGCAGAAATTTCATAACATCGACTTTTTCGCCGTATGCGGCTGCAAACTGTTCGATGACTTCGCGAAGCTTGGTTTTGTCTTGAAATGCGGGTGACTGAGGCTGCACACCGATCAGTCGTTTGACAGCATCTTGTTTTTTGCTGACATCAACACCGGCTACGGTCGCTGTGCCGCCGTCGATTTTGCGGAGTGTCTCGAGCATTTCGAGCGTCGTCGTCTTGCCCGCGCCGTTTGGCCCGAGGATCCCAAAGATTTCGCCTTCTTTTACTTCAAAACTAATGCCGTCGACAACATTGACGTTATCGTACGTTTTAGTGAGGTTTTTGGCTATTACAATCGATTTCATCTACTGTATTGTACACCTATATATTAGCAGGAAGCAAAACGCCCCGACAGACGACCTGCCGGGGCGATTTTGGCACCTGTTTGTTTGTGCTCTTCACTATAGCACTATGCGCTTATGCTTTGCAACAAAAACGTTTTCCACAATAAAAGACCACCTCCTTAAAAGGAGATGGTCAATATTAGTTTCGAAGTGATTATTTCTTCTTTGAAACAGTCAAGAAGCCGTTGCGTGGGTTTTCTTTGACAACGCGGTCTTCTGGAAGATCGCAAGGCTCACCCTTTTCGTTCTTCTCTACCTTCGCGAAGAAGTAGATTGTCTGTGGTTTGCCACCACGGAGTGTGACATCAGTTTTGTGCAGGTAGTATGTAGTACCCTTCGAGTTAGTGTGCTTGTAAGCCATAGTCTTATACCTCCTTAAGCTTTACATCTATTAGGGTAGCGCCTCTGGTGGCCTCTGTCAACTACTTTTTAAACAGATTAGGCAGAGCGGTAATGCCGACGCATCTGCCAGCGTAGATACATTCCAATCGAGCATACGTACGATAATGGCTACGCCTAAGAAAATAGATACTAGGACAGACCATCCTGCGAGGTCCGATGACCACAGAGGTGATATGAACGAATGACGGTAGAGTGATGGTGCAGGAAATTCCACTTTTGTGACGCCGATGCTGTTTGCTGGTATCTTGTCTTGCTCTGCCCCGACACACAATGTATAGGAGAGCGAGTAGCCTGGATAACGGTTTTTGCAGGTCTCATAGGCTTGGCGCAGTATCTCGGCGCTTTTTTTGCTACTTGCGGTATTGGCATCTTGAGCCTGTTTTGTGAGTCTTTCTATCTCCCGCGTGTATGTCTTGTCGAGATACACATCCCCGGTATTGGCATTCATATGGTCGGCGGCGTAGCGCTGCAAATCGTAGAGACGACTGTAGATAGCAAAGTTGTCACCCGCCTTGTCGGCTTGATAGACGGCATCGCGTCGTTCGACCATACCGACATTGTTGAGGCGAAGGAAGGTTGCAGAAATAAAGAGCGATAGCAGAAACAGAACGACAATATGCCACGTTTTGACGTGTTCGAGCCGCCAGAGTTCGCGCTTAATTGACCGCTTGTCCGCCATAGTTTTTTCCACCCTTTCTTATTGGTATAAGTATAGCATGATAGGGGTGCTATACTAGACGTATCATGCGTGTGTTTTTCTCTGGAATCGGCGGCGTTGGCATCGGACCACTCGCACAAATTGCCCGTAAAGCTGGCTATAGCGTCGTTGGCTCTGACACTGTCTCCTCACTAACAACCGACAAACTGCGCGACGAGGGAGTAAGTCTCGAAATCGGGGAACAAACAGGCGAATTTTTGCGCCAGGAACATGCGAACGAGCCAATTGAATATTTTGTCTACACTGCTGCCCTTGCCCCCGATCATGCGGAACTACGCGCGGCACACGAACTCGGCATTATGTGTCTGAAACGTGACGGCTTGCTGGCGCGCATCTTAAACGAAAAACGCCTCGATATGATTGCCGTCGCTGGCACTCATGGCAAAACCACAACCGCAGGACTGATGGTCTGGGTGATGAAACAGCTGGGCTTACCCGTCAGCTACTCTGTAGGAACGACTCTTCGATTCGGACCAAGCGGTGATTATGACCCGGAGAGTCGCTACTTTATATATGAGTGTGACGAATACGATCGCAATTTCCTGCACTATACGCCAGAACTTTCGCTTATCACTAGCTATGATTATGACCATCCGGACACCTACCCCACTGTCGAGAGCTACAAAGAGGCCTTCAATGCATTTATCGACCAATCGAATCATACGATGCTGTGGCATGATACCGAGCAGGCTCTGGCGCCATGGTCGACCGACGTCACCGTGTACGATGAATCAATCCCGCTCGATCATTTGCACTTGGCCGGCGCGCACTTGCGCCACAATGCGTTTTTGGTCGAGCGCGCAATCTTGCGGCTCTTTCCTGATACTCCCTATCACAATCTCGTGGCAGCGATTAACTCGTTTCCTGGCACCGATAGGCGCATGGAGCTACTCACTGACAATCTCTACAGCGACTACGGCCATCATCCTGCCGAAATCGCGGCGACGCTCGAAGGCGCCAAAGAGATCTCTGATCATGTCGTGCTAGTGTATCAACCTCATCAAAATGTTCGTCAGCATTTGATACGTGACGAATATACAGACGAGATTTTCGCCAGTGCCGATGATATCTACTGGCTGCCGACCTATCTCAGCCGAGAAAATCCTGATCTGGAGATACTTACACCAGAGGAACTTTCTTCGCATATTAGTGACCGACACAAACTACATGTCTCTCAGCTGAATGACCAGCTGTGGCAGGCCATCGAGACACATATCGAAAATGACCACCTGGTGGTTGCTATGGGCGCTGGCTCAATCGATGAGTGGCTTCGCACGCATCTCGCTAACTCTAATTAGTGATTCCGATGTATGATGTGATGTTTACTGTGCGGATGTTTGTGGTGCTCGACGACATAGACGCCGATGAGTATCAAGATGCCCCCGACAACCATCTCGACGGAGAGTTTTTCATGCAATATAAACACAGGTATAAGAATCGCTATGAGTGTCTCGACATATCCCAGCGCGCTCATCACCGCGCCGCCGACGTGTTCATACGCCATCACATTGAGTGCTCGTCCGATCAGGGCAACCACCAAGGCTGAATATGCGACTGCGAGCCAATACCCTCCATCTACAGGCGTGCGAGACCAATCACCAAACAGAAGGAAAAGTACATACGCAACAACAGCAATCATCATCGATGAGACGCCTATGGCGACCGGTATACTTACCCCTACTTCGTTCGCTTTGCGCAGATAAATTATCCCGAGAGTGTAGGCAACGCAGTTTGCCAACGCCAAGAACGTTGCAAGCGGATAGAACGCTACCCCACCGTGGCTCACGGCTATAGGTAATACCACTAACATCATGGCGCCGATAGCTGCCAAAATAACGCCGGCAATTGACTGGCGATTTACTTTTTCTCCAATCAGCCTCGCGGACAAGGCGACAAATACAATAGGTGTAGCGAGCGTGACAATAGAAACATAACTCGCCTGACTGTAATAGATTGCATACACGTAAAAAAACATTCCTGCCGTCAGTGCAATGCTCGCATAGAGAAGGTATCGACGCGCAAGTGGAGAGCGGAGGCTACTGTACCCACGGATAACAAAGGGTAGACAGATCAGGCTAATCAATGCGAAGCGTGACAATGTCCAATAGATTGGATCGGCATCGGTAATCGCTATACGCACAACTGTCGCATTTGGTGCTGCTAATAGAACTGCAAAGAGAGCCACCCAAAACCATTTTGAAACGTGCTTCATTGCTTATGATTATAGCAACTTGTGTGCAACGACCAAGTTTGTCTTGCGCTCCTCGGCAAGCCATCGCACTTCATAACTGGTGAGAACTTTGTAATCGTCGTTCAAGTCTGAATCATGTAGATCAAAAGTGAGCTCGTCGATATGCCATGACTCTGCAACAAGCTGTTCAAGACTCCAATGAAAGAAATCGGTATCGTCGTGTTTCATATACAGCTTGCCTTGTGGGCTTAATAGTTTGGCATACTGTTGCAGGAATCTTGGGTGCGTCAGGCGGCGACCAGCAGAGCGCTTTTTTGCAAAGGGATCGGGAAATGTCAGCCAGATCGATGACAGACTGTGCGCTGATACCAATTCGCCGATTTGGTCTGCGCGAGCTCGAACGAAGAATACGTTTTTGATGCCGCGCTCTAGCGCCAAATGTGCTCCTTTTTGTAGTCGATCAGCTTTTACATCGATAGCGACGATTGTTTTTGTAGGATGTCGCTCGGCGAGCTCAACGCTAAACAAACCTGTGCCTGCGCCAACCTCTAGTACGTCGACATCGCGTTTTTTCCAGTCATCAAACTCGAAGGAGTTTTCTGCATTGTGAAACTTGGCAAACTTGTACTTTTTTCGTTTGCGCGTGATGATGAACTGTTTTGGGTCGATGTAGTCGCTCATCTTAGGCGTTCGATATTTCCCTGCTCATCGATGCGAAGCAGCTGCGAAGGACTCGTCGTCTCGACGCGTCCTCCATCGACATAGAGATCTACTCGTTCGCCGAAATAGTTTTTTGCTTCATCGATATCCTCGGCAGGCTCTTGGCCCTCAGGGTTGGCGCTCGGTGCAATCAGCGGACCCGTGAGAGCTATAAGTGCTCGCAGTTCTTCGCTCGCTGGCATACGGTGGCCAAACTCGTCATTGCCTCGGTGTAGCCATTCAGGTGCGGTCGTCTTGTCTACTGGGATTGCAATAGTAACCTTGCCTGGCCAAACAGTGAGTGACAGCTCATATTCTGCGGCCGGTAGCGGTACCAGCATCTGCTCGCGATCGGCTATCAAAACAATTGGCGACTTGTAGTCGCTACGGCCTTTTACCTCAAAGACGCGCTGCACGGCATTTCTGTCGTCAGCACGTGCAAGAATGCCGTAGATCGTATCGGTGCGCGCGACAACAATACCGCCAGCGTCTAAAACGGCGGCGACACTCGGATCGCTCAGTGACGTTACTGTCTTCATTGCCTCCATTTTATCATAGCCCCGCCTTGAGTTTCACCCCGTGCTATGGGATAATACCAACAGAAAGTGAAGTGGGCATAACATAAACATGGAATTATCGATTTTTACGCAGATAAGTCTCGTTATCGCGGTAGCGGCGGTAATATCGATTGTCATGCGACTCTTGCGGCAGCCCCTCATCATGGGCTACATACTTACCGGAATCCTGGTCGGTCCTAGTGTGCTCAATATTGTTCACGCCAAAGAAGCATTTGAAACGTTTGCCGAAATCGGCATTGCCCTGCTGCTCTTTATCATCGGATTGGGGCTCAACGTTGGTGTCATACGAAATCTCGGTAAAGTGTCGCTCGTAACAGCTGGGGCAATCCTGCTTCTCGTTGGATCAGCTGGACACTTTGCCGCGTTGATGCTCGGCTTTGACAATACGACGTCGATATTTCTCGGTATCGCGCTCTTTTTCAGCTCGACAATTATCATCCTAAAGGTACTATCGGACAAACATGAGCTCGGTCGTCTATACGGACAGATCGCAATCGGTGTCATCTTGGTGGATGATGTCGTCGCGACGATGGCGCTCGTTGTCGTCGCCATGATGGCGAACGGTGATGCAAGCGTGGCGACGTTTAGTACGCTGGGGCTAAAGGCACTTGCGCTCGGTGTAGGACTAGCTGTTATGGGTACGTATGTCGTCCCTCGCATCGGCAAAACACTCGCCAAATCAAGCGAGCTGCTCTTTTTGTTTTCTATCGGCTGGGGACTCAGCGTTGCGAGCCTATTTGAAATCGCAGGATTCTCACATGAAGTTGGTGCGTTGTTTGCCGGTGTCAGTCTGGCGGGCCTTCCGTATGCGACGGAAATGGCAGCAAAGCTCAAGCCACTACGAGATTTCTTCATTGTCCTGTTCTTTGTGACGCTCGGCGAGTTGTTTACATTTGGCGCGATAAAAGAAAGTCTCGTACCAGCACTCATACTATCGCTCATCGTCATGGTTGGAAAACCCCTGTTTGTCATGAGCAGCCTTGGCTGGCTTCGCTACACACGGCTCACATCATTTAAGACAGCGATCCACCTGAGCCAGATTTCAGAGTTCTCCATCATCCTCATCATCTTTGCGGCCACATCTGGTGTCGTCGACGAACGAGCAGTGCCGATAATTACACTTGTCGCGCTCATCACTATCGGCCTTTCAACCTATCTCATGAAATACGACGATGCAATCTTTCGTGTTCTTGAAGATAAGCTAAAGATATTTGAGCGCAAACGCACACGCAGTGAAGCACGTAGCGGCCGACACACCTATCCTGTCATCTTATTTGGCTATCACAAGGGTGGGCATGAGTTCCTCGAGGCATTTCGTGAGATGAACCAGCATTATTTGGTCGTAGACTACAATCCAGAAATTATTGAACATCTCGAACATCAAGGTATCCGCCACGCCTACGGCGATATGACCGACGAAGAATTCCTAGAAGAAATAAACGCCGCCCGAGCTGAACTCGTCGTATCGACACTTGACTCACTAGAGACAAATCTCGCGACCCTCAAATACCTTCGTCGCCACAACCCGCATATCAGTTTCATTTGCCATGCGATGAGCTACGAAGATGCGGCTGAGCTCTACGAGCATGGTGCAAGTTATGTCAGCCTTCCGCATTATATCGGCTCAGAGCGCATCTCGAACTTTATCAAGCGACACGGTATGACACACAAGGCTCTCTCGAGCTATCGCGATCGCCACTTGATTACGATTGGGCGCAAAGCCCTTCGCTCAGTTGAAAGTGAATAGTCTAGTTATTCTCTGGGATTTGCGGCAGACCGAGGTCTGGATTTGAGAGTGCCTTGCTGGCAAACTGGTTTGAACGCGTCTTCTTATTTTGTTCTTCATAAAGCTTCTTGAACTGAGTGATGGTTTCCTCAGATATAACTCCGGTACCTTCAAATGTTTGGATATCGTTTTGATCCAGCTCAGTACGCACCGATTCATACCCGGGTCGGCTGAGATCGAGTTGAGCTGCGCCACTGGTTACATACAGACGAAGCGAGACTGCCGTCATAACTACTGATATGACAACAGAAAAAACAATCATCCAAAAAAACTTTTGTTGGTACCATGGTTTGTTTGACGGTACAAGAAGTGCCTCCTGTGGAAGCTGGACATCAGACTCGGCTAGAGAGACTTTAGGCTCAATATCCATCACTGGCTCCCCGCCGCTGGCAAGCTCTTGAGGAACGAGTCTAGTTGTGTACGGTATTTCGTACCGAGCTGGTACATACTGTCGACGTCTTTAGCGACATCCTTACGATTGACTCGGGCAAGGCTCACAGCACTATAAAACTCAACGGGATTATTCCGACAATCAATGTTTATCGCACCTTGCAAGCTTTCTTCATATTTTGTATAGGATTTACTAAAATCTTGGATGCCTTGGTTGTATTGCACTGTCGTTTGCGTCAAAGCCACACCGTCGAGCCCGTTGAGAGCAATTCGACTATTAAGCGGCGCCATGAGACGACGTGCGATATTTTGATAGCGTTGACCCAGATTAACCCGGAGTAACGTGTCGTTGACATGTAAGCGTCGATAGATTTGATTTTACATCCTGGCAGTTTTTTTGAATCGATTCGATTTGAGAATCAGTTAAAATTGCCGTATTTACAGCATGGCTCGGCTGTGGCACGAGGCCAACTAGTGCGAGCGCAAAAAATAAAGCGCGGAGGTACTTTCGCATATATATAGTATCGCTTTTTTTCTCTATCTGGTCAATCGCCACCGACTATCCACTTGCTGGATTAAGCCGTCCTGAACAAGGCCGGCGAGCGCCTGTTCGTATCGCTCATCGGCCATAACCGTATCAATCAGCTCAGCGTCATTCAGTTCATGTGCAGCAAGCGACTTCAGGATACGACCTCGCATCTCACGTAGGCTGCCTTTTAGGGCTGATTGCTTCTTGTAGTGTCGACTTTTTGCATTTGTTTGCACGCCGTTGTTTTTTAGCCAAGCGCCATAGTCCATAAGCGCCCAATAAAATTCCCGTGGATGCTCAGAATCGATGGTCTCTGCTAACAGTGCAGTAATCTCTCGATCATCGACAGCGCTGTTATCCGAGAAGTAATGGTGGATATAGACTGTGCGGATGTTGGTCTCGATAAATAACGCAGGCTGGTTATAGGCATACGCCAGCAGTGCTCCAGTGGTGTTTTTGCCTACACCTGGTAATTTCTGTAGCTCCTCCGCTGTCTGCGGAAAGCTCCCGCCAAATTCAGACTGAACTAACTGTGCACTATCATGTAGATACTTTGCACGGCGGTTGTAGCCGAGGCCTTGCCAGAGTATCAATACATCAGCAAGCGTTGCGTCTGCAAGCGCTCTTTCATCGGGAAATGCAGAAATAAATGCTTCGAACTTTGGGATAACCCGACTCACCTGCGTTTGCTGCAACATGAGTTCACTAACGAGTACATAATACGGCCGCGTATCAGAGCGCCACGGCATATCACGCCAGTGTTCCTGGCCTTTTTCTGCCAAAAATGCACGAAACTCTTCTGGACTCATCAGCTCTTTTGCTTGGCAATCCAGGTCATGACAGCTACACCGGCTACCCAATATGGGACGAGTGAAAGATACGGCAACATCGACTGTGTATACTGCGCATTTTGCACAATCATCCATAGTGTTACGACGAGATATGCGGTGTATGGGATGTAGAGCAACCACGCCTGCCAGCTTGCAGGTAAATAGCTACCGCGCACAGGCACAAACCATGCGCCTTTTCTTGGTTTTGGAAGTTTTGAACGTTTCATGCGTTTCATTATACGCGTATAGTAGAGGTATGACGACATTTACGCTTGCAGGAGGATGTTTCTGGTGTTTAGACGCCGTGTTTCGAGAGCTTCGGGGTGCAGAAGACTCGGTTGTCGGCTACGCTGGCGGTTCAGCCGAAGATGCCGACTACTACAGAGTCGCTTCGGGCAAGACTGGTCACGCCGAGAGTATACAGGTGACATTTGATGAAGAGATCCTCCCAGCCAGTGCCCTTCTTGATATATTTTTCACTCTCCACAATCCTACGACACTCAACCGCCAAGGTGCCGATGTCGGGCCCCAGTATCGCTCGGCGATGTTTTACGCAGACGATGAACAGAGAGAGCTTTTCGAGCAAGCCGTTAGCCGTGCTGAGAAAATCTGGGATGATCCAATCGTGACTGAAATCGTAAAACTAGAAGCGTTTTACGTGGCAGAGACTGACCAGCAAAACTATTACGCGAATAATCCTGCCAATCCCTACTGCTCTATCGTCATCGATCCAAAGATTATTAAGGTTCGTCAAAGTTTTAAACATTATCTTTTATAAGTACTGGAGGTACGTTATGCAAATCACCAAGTTTCAAGCACGCTATGTTTCTGTCGTCGAAGAGGATGGTAACGTGCGCTGGTTGTTGATCCTGGTAATCTGACAGAGGATTTCACCGTTCCTAACGAGCCTGTCGCTGCCGTTGTTATCACGCACCTTCACCCTGATCATCTAGATCAAGACAAGCTCCGCCAAATTCAATCTGCAAATACCAGAGGCATGCAATCTTTGCACACCGGAAGTCGATCGATCACGCTCGAGATGACATCCATAACGCACACGCTGTTTGCTAGCGGTGACACCGTATCGGGCTGGGCCGTTTTCACCTAGAATTTACAGGTGGTGAACATGCCCTGATACATCCGAGCGTCCCTATGTGTGCCAACCTCGGCGTGCATCATAAACGATACGATTTACTATCCTGGCGATTCATTTGCGCAGCCAACGCATGAAGTACGTGTACTTGCATTGCCCATATCGCGCGCCCCTGGATGAAGACCGCAGAAGCAATGGATTATCTCGTTGCTGTGAAAGCCGCGTGATTGCCTTTGCGACCCACGATGCAGTGCTATCCGACACAGGCAAACTCTATTACCGATAACTGGATGCAGCGTGCCGCCGATATGGCATGGCTGTGACTACCGTCGACTTGACAATATGTCATTCGTGATAGAATAAGTATAGTTATGAATCCAAAATTAAATGCCATCCGCGCGCTGGCAGCTTACACTGCGCTGCGATCACTTCGACTCATTACAATCATTTTTAGCAGTGTCGCTGTATTCGCTTCTTAGTGATCATCGGCTTGCTGGCCTATTTCTATTCGCCGTGGTGGCTGGCACTTGCCACACCAATTATCGTTCTCGTATTTGTGTATTCGGTGCTGCACATTGTCGTCAAACGAATCATCCGCGTCATCCACCGCCACCCATTTACGACGCGCCAACGCGAGCAGCTAGAAAAGTTCACTGGCAAGCTAAAAAACCTCGCGGAGGTTCGCAACATGTCTGTATACGGATTTGCAGTTGCAACAATCTGGGATGTGCTTCGCAAGCGTGACGAAACAAGCATCGAACGACTCGTCAATGATTCAAAAAGTCTGACCTCAGAGTTTTCTGCACTCGAAAAACACTTCGGCGAGCGCTAGATATTCTTAGAGACCAAGGTCTTTTTTCTGAGCGTCGTCGACAAAGCTTGGGCTGTTCATCATGACATCGACGCCAGAACCGTTCTTTGGAAACGCGATGATTTCGCGGATGTTATCTTCGCCCATGAGTTCCATAAACATGCGGTCAACACCATAGGCGAGACCAGCGTGTGGCGGAGCGCCATATTTGAAGGCGTTGAGCATCGCGCCGAATTTTTCTTCAACGTATTCTTCTGTAAAGCCAAGTTTTGCAAACACTGCATACAATACTTCTGGGTTGTGGTTTCGCACGCCACCAGAACAAATTTCGTAGCCATTCATGACCATGTCGTATTGATCGGCGAATAGCTCGAGCTTTTGCTCGTCAGATTCGGCTGCTTGGACGGCATCTAGTCCACCTTTTGGCATACTAAATGGATTGTGGCCGAAATCTACTTTGTGTGTCGATTCGTTGATTTCGTAGAATGGAAAATCAATAATCCAGCAGAGTGCGATCACGTTTGGATCTTTGAGGCCAAAGTGAGCTCGCAAACTCGCTACGAAGCTTGCCAAGTACGGCGTTCACGACGCTACGCTTGTCGGCGCCAAAGAATACTGCGTCGCCGTCTTCGGCACCAGTCTTTTCGCGCACTGCTGCGAGCTCGGCTGCCGAAGGAATTTTGCAATCGGTGATTTTGCTTCGCCGTTTTCGTACATGATATACGCGAGTCCGCCTGCTCCTTCGTTTTTTGCGATTTCGGTAAAGTATCAATTTGCTTACGGCTAGCGCATGCGCCGCCTTTGACACAGATCGCCTTGATGCATTCCGCAGATTTGAAGACACCAAATTCTGTGGCTGGCAAAATCATCAGTCAGTTCGATTAGTTCCATGTCATAGCGAAGATCTGGTTTGTCCGAGCCAAACCGCTCCATGGCATCGGTGTATGAAAGACGTGGAATATCATCGCCAAACTTGAGTGTCTTGCCTGCAAACTCTGTCGAAAGTTTCTTTATCAGCGGGTCGAATGTCTGGCGGACTTCTTCGCCGTCTTCGACGAAAGCTCATCTCGGCATCGAGCTGGTAGAACTCGCCGTACAGTCGGTCTGCCCGCGGGTCTTCATCACGAAAACATGCTGCCAGCTGGTAGTAGCGCGGTACGCCGCCGACCATCAGGAGTTGTTTGAACTGCTGAGGTGCTTGTGGCAATGCGTAGAATTTGCCTTCGTGCAGACGCGATGGGATCAAAAAGTCACGTGCGCCTTCTGGGCTCGAGTTTGCCAAAATTGGCGTCGTGACTTCTGTAAAATCTGCGCCTTCCATAAACACTGCGAATCAAACTAAACATTTCGGCACGACGCTTCAGCGTATATTGCATCTTTTCGCGGCGCAGATCGAGATAGCGATATTTTAGTCGTAGCTCTTCGTTTGCTTGTTGTTCACTAAATGGCTGAATCGGCAATGGTTCGGCGCTGTTGAGAATCTCGAGGGCATCTGACGACGAGTTCGATAGTACCGCTGTCGATATTTGGGTTTGCCAATCCTTCGCCGCGTTCTTTGACTTCACCGCTCGCACGAATGACAAACTCATCACGAAGTTGCTCTGCACGAGCAGAACGCCTCAGCAGCATCTGGGTGAATGACAAGCTGCACGAGACCTTTTTCGTCACGCGAGATCAACAAAAATAAGTCCACCATGATCGCGCCGCGATTGTACCCAGCCGCTCACAGAAATAGTCTCGCCAATTTTTTGAGGCGTTTCCGCCGAAAGTATACGTTTCATATCGCTGTTATTTTACCACTGTTAGTACGAAATCTAAAGCACGGGCATTGTAGGGACCATCTCGGCATCACCGAACTCCGAGTTAAATCGGAGTTAACTCGGAGTTCCGGTGCCAGAACAGATACAAATTTCGCTACACCCCTACCAGTGCGCGTGACCAACTTTCATCTATCTCTAGACGTCTGTGCCGGATTTTGACGAATTATTACCGCTTGGATTGCGCTCGGCAACCTTACGCAAATCGTCATGCTCGGCAAATTGGTCGACAATTTTTCGGCCGATGAGTTGCTCGACAGCGTCTTCAATCGTAATCACGCCGACTGTTTCACGGTAGCTATTTACGACGACCAGCAAGTGGCGGCGATGCTTGATGCACGCAAAGAGTGCTTCTTCTAGCGTCTGGTTTCGTTGATATAAAACACGCGCGGCTCCATGGCGTCTTTTACTGCGAGAGATTTTTTATTGTCGAGAGTAAACAGACTATAAATATGCGAGAATTCCTACAAGATGATCGATATCTCCCTCAAACACTGGGAAGTGCGTGTGCCCTGTCTTGTGGAGATTGTCGAGCACAAGTGGGCCGAGGAGTTCATTTGCACCAACAGCCTCCATAACAGATCGTGGTGTCATATAATCCTTTACGATTCTGTCGCTAAAATGCATGACGCCAGACAGCATCTTGCGTTCGTCATTGGACAATAAATCTGTCAGTTGATCGAACTGGTGCTCAATTTCTTCGCGAGATGCGATGCGGCGTTCGACCTGTGCGTCTGCCACGCCAGAAAACTTGCGGATAACTGTTCTGCCACTTTTCGATGAACTGCAAAAATGAATCCTCGTGCTTGTTATAGAATCGCTGTGAAGGATTGCGAATCATGATGAGTGCAGCGATGCGATTGTAGATAAGTGTCAGGACAAATGCAAGACGAGGCCCCAGATCCATCCGAATCGTGCTATCAACAATGCGGATGTCAATACAAGGGTAAAGGCGACGACGATACGTACGGACGGTCATAACCTCAGCCCTCAGCTTCAGCTCGTCGCCATTCGAGCAGTGCGCCATCTTGCTTTGACTCCAGCCGTCGTCGAAGCTCAAAGTCAGTTAACGTACTGCGATTTGGTCGTACACTCGCGAGACCGAACAGGAGGAGAAGCAGTGCAATTATCAGGACAATCATAGCTATATTGTACCGTATTGTTTAAGGAAACAGTGCTACAATAGGCTCAAAGATTCTTGAGAAAAAAGGAGTGATATGAGTCGAACTACATGGATTGTATTTATTGCATTATGCGTCGGTCTACTAGGTGGGTTAATTTTGTTGTCCCGCGGCACACAACTCAATGTCGATACTGTCGATATCAAGCAGGTACAAGACAGCCACAAATGACAACGGCAACATCGCTGATCACGAGTTTGGTGGCGCCGATGCCAAAGTTACGATCATCGAATACGGTGATTACCAGTGTCCAGCTTGTGGCACCGCAGCACCAGTCATGCGCGAAGTCAGCCACCAGTACAAAGATAAGGGCGTCTCGATGATATTCCGAAATTTTCCACTGACGACAATTCACCCGAATGCACTCGCCGCTGCCTCTGCCGCAGAGGCAGCAGGCCTGCAAAACAAGTTCTGGGAAATGCACGACAAGCTCTACGCCACGCAATCTGAGCTGGGAAAATCTCGCAAGTGATGTACGCACTGATATGTTCGTTGGCTATGCCAAGGCACTCGCTCTCGATGAGAACAAATTCCGCACTGATATGCTATCCGATGCAGTGACACAGAAAATCAATTACGATATTGCTCTGGGCAAAAAAGCCGGTGTGCAAGGTACGCCTACTATTTACGTAAATGGCGAGCTTGTCAGCGATATGCGCGTCAAGGATGGCAAGATTGCGCCATCGTCTGATACAGAATCGCCATTCGTATGGTCCAGTGTTGAGGACTTTGGCAAGCTTGTCATCGAACCAGCCCTCGAAAAAGCTGATTCAGCAACCAAATAGTTGATTGCAAAAAAGACAAAATCCCCCACTGACTTTCGTCAGATGGGGGATTTTATTGATCGATACGTATACGGAGGGTGGAACGCATCGATGGAGATTTGTATATGCTATTGAGCGATATACGACTGCCATTTGGCAGGAGCCACTTCCACCTCGATCTTTTTGCTCCGACTTGGAGCGATCTGGATAGCGATAGGCATGAGGTTTTTACTCCTCTGGTGATAGTTAGATCGGCGCGCCCGACCTGCACGTGCTTTTGACTAGCAAGGCGTGTGCAATGATACTTACGCGCTATTGACACCAGGGTTCATACTATCGCTATAGACAAATGCATTCAAGTATTTTATTGCATCCATTTTGCTTATGCTGAAAGCACAGGCATTTTGAGGCCTCTGTTGATGCAATAATACTACTTCGTTGTAATCTCTACACTGTTTTCAGCGTCGGCGCATAAAATAATACACAAGCACGAACGCTGCGCTCAGGCTAACGGAAACTATTCCAACAAAAAGCCACTTTGAATCAGCGCCAGGAAGCGGAACATTCATGCCATACAGCCCAGCTAACATCGTCGGGATAGTGATAGCGAGGGTTGCCACGGTCAGAACTCGCATTGTCTCGTTTAGTCGGGTGTCCATAACAGCACGGTAGCTGTCGCGCACATTGGTAATGGTGCGAAGAAGCGACTTACAGCGTGCAATCACCTGGCCCATGTCGACCGAAAGGTCTTCGACTAGGTCGCGATCATCCTCTGCGAGATGCAAGAACTTGCCTGCGCGAATACGCTCTAGCGCTGTGCTCGTAGGCATCAGAGCATCGAGGTAGTCGTTTAGTTTGCGTTCATACTCGACGAGCGTCACGATATCACGAGGGTCGAGTCGATGAATATCATTTGTCACAGCTCGCATCTGACGGTTGATACGCGCCACGCGTGATCCGTAGCTATCAGTGATAGCATCCATCATGGCAAAAAAGAGGTTCTCTCGATCAGATGTTGCAACTTTTGTCGTATCGACAAATGGCTGCCACAACCGCCCGAGTGGATCACGGCTTACGGTCGCGAGGTACTTTCGGCCGATTGCAAATAAAATTGGGGTCGTAAAATCGTTATAATCGTCGTCGGTATCAGGCAGCCGGGTAATAAAATACGTCCAGTCACCATCGGCTTCGATACGAGGAACCTCGTTTGGATCTAGGGCGTCAGCGACGATATCGCCATCGATGCCGAGGGATATCAGCATACCAAGTTCTTCTTCGTCAGGTTGCTCTACACGTATCCAGTCGCCGTGTTGATGAGCGGTGTCGTCATTGACGATTTCTGGAGCGTAGGGAGTTGATCGGTAGTAGTGTATCACTCAAGTATTCTAGTTCATTTCGCTTATGCAACGCAAACAAGTTATACTATCATTTATGCCAACACGCGTTCTTCACCCTAGTCATCCGCTGCGAATATTTGCATTTTCGACACTGCTTACCCTGATTCTCGGTGTAGTTGTCTGGATATATGGCGGCCTCGTTGATATATGGCTGTATGCAATCTTGGTAGTTCTCGAAGTCACGTTTAGCTTCGACAATGCGGTTATAAACAGCAAAATCCTTGGGCGTATGTCACGGACGTGGCAGACAATCTTTTTGACAGTAGGGATATTGATAGCGGTATTCGTCGTCCGCTTTGCATTGCCGATTATCCTTGTTATGCTAGCAGCAAATACAAGCTTTACGGATGTGATTGACATGGCACTCAATGACCCACAGCGATATAGCGAAACACTTCACGACGCGGCGCCTGTCATCAATGCCTTCGGTGGTACATTCCTGCTGATGCTAGGAATCAGTTATTTCATCGATCGAAAAAAAGACATTCACTGGCTTGGTGTGATTGAGTCACAACTTGCCAAAGCCGGTAAATATGAAAACTTCAAAGCCGTTGTCATGCTCAGCTTGGCATTGGTCTTATACGCAACAGTAGACCCAGAACAGCGTACGGTAGTCCTGGTCGCATCGCTCGTGGGAATTGGCCTTCACATGCTGCTAGAAGTTATGGGCGCCTATTTTGCGCATCATCAAAGTAACGCCAAAGAACTAGTAGGATGGGCGGCATTTATGTCATTTCTCTATCTCGAGGTTCTCGATAGCTCCTTTAGCCTCGACGGTGTGATTGGCGCCTTTGCGATCACGCCAGATGTCTTGCTCATCATGGCGGGACTCGGCGCGGGGGCGTTCTGGGTACGCTCGCTGACCATGTATTTAGTTCGAGCAAATACACTCGCAAAGTATCGGTACCTCGAGCACGGTGCACATTGGGCGATTCTCGCGCTCGGCACCGTAATGGTCATGAAATTATATGGGCTTGAGCCACCAGAAATCATAATTGGCGGCGTTGGGATCGTGTTTATCGCGACTGCGGTTATTTCGTCAGTGCTTGAGCGACGTCGGCTGCAGCACTCTCGCCGAACAGTCTCGCTAATCTTTTTTGGCTGACTGAAGTACCAGTGAAAACGTGCTTCCTTTGCCTGGTGTCGAAACCAGCTCTATAGAGCCTCCGTGGGATTTTGCGATCTTTTGCGCAATCTCTAGACCCAGTCCATACCCAGCATTCTCGTTATGTGTGCGGGCTTCATCGCTACGATAAAAGCGATCGAAAATCTTTTTTTGCTCTTCGCGTTTGATACCAGGGCCGTTGTCTGTGACTGATATTTCAACTGTCGAACGCTTTTTTTGGCTGTGAACTTTTATCTGTTCGCCTTCTGGACTGTATTTGATTGCGTTGTCGAGCAGTATCGTCAGTGCCTGCCCGGCTGACTCCGCGTCTGCCATGACCATGTCGTTTTTTGTCTGATCGTCGATATCGATATTTTTGCCATCAGCGCCAGCAGCGACATTTGTTAATGCAACAGACACGATATCGTGGACGCCAGTCGGTGCGACAAAAAGCTCATGGTCGTTACCGGCCAGCTCCAGTAGCATCGAGCTCATGCGCTGCAGTCGCAAAACATCATCAAGATTTGACTGGATAACATCCTTCGCGTCAGCGAGTGTGAGTTTCTTGCGCCGGAGCGCAACTTCGTTTGTGGCTTGAATCGCTGTCAGAGGTGTCCGTAGCTCATGACTGGCATCGGATACAAAGCGCGTTTGAGCTTCAATACTTCGTTCAATCGGCTCGAGTGTCCATCTGCGCCAAAATAAAACTAAACGCCCCTCCAAATACCAGCATTACGAGATTAAGCACATAGAGGCGAATGAGTAGCGCCTGTTTACCGCGAGTGATTTGCGACTTTATATATGCCTGGACGCGTGGCGTTGGACCAAATTCGCCTTGGTCATCAACGTAGTAGCCATTTTGCAAACTGCTTGGCAATTGACGCTCCAGTTGCTCTGCTGATGCAAAATAGATTATCGCAGAAAAGCTCATACTCATCGCCATGATGATGGCGAGATACGTTAGCATCAACCGCGACGTCTGCGAATGCCAGAAATCCGCGAGATGGGTTATCACACAGGCTCATCCTTGATCACGTATCCAAACCCTCGCACCGTTTGGATAAGTGGTCGCTTGCTCCGGAAATGGCCGGTCAATCTTGTTTCGCAAATAGGTAATAAACACTTCGACGTTATTTGGCAAGACGTCGGCGTCGAAGTCCCAGACGTGTGAGATAATATTGTTCTTTGATAAAATTCGGCCTTTGTTTCGTAAGAGATACTCTAAGATTGCGTATTCCTTACCCGATAATTGAACAGGTTTGGCATCTCGAGTGACGGTGTGCTTTGCGACGTCGAGTGTCAAGTCATCGACAGCTAGGACGGTATCGAGCGCCTCATTGGGGCGACGGAGGAGTGCACGTATACGAGCAAGCAGCACATCAAACGAAAACGGTTTTGGCAGATAGTCATCCGCCCCAGCATCGAGCCCTGCGACGATATCGCGTGGCTGAGACTTTGCGGTCAGCATGAGAATCGGGGTATGGTTTCCCGCCTCACGAATCTTTCGGCTGGCTTCGACTCCGTCCATGACTGGCATCATGACATCCATGATAATCAAATCGTACTCGTCAGCTTGTGCACTGCGAAGTCCCTCGTCGCCATCATAGGCGACGTCAACAGCATACCCCTCATCAGTCAGGCCTTGCTTCACAGCTTGGGCGATTCGGTGCTCGTCCTCAACAACAAGTATCTTCATACATACATCATTATACTCCTAGCTGAGAACTACCTTAAAGACGTATTAGGCAGCTGCGCTAATCGCAAGTTCTGGCCAGACGTGATGGGTCAACTCTTTTCCTTTGTTAGAAATATGGACCCACCAGTCTCCAGAAATTCTTTGGATCGTGATAAGTCCTTTGCGTCGTAGGCTCTCGAGGCTTGCCATTACCCTGCCTCGATTCATGCCCAGAGAGCGTTCGAGGCTAATAATATCCTCTTCGCCAGATTCGGAAATTTGCTGCAATACCATGGCGTCCTCACTCGATAAACTGATGTGTGGAGTTTTCATCTGTCTCCTTTCGTTTATGTTTACGCTCGTATTGTCGCCCTCTGCTACTTAGAGAATACTTAAAACTATTTACCCCTGCTATACAGATGAAAAGCCTCCCGCAAATGTCCGCTACTTGGTATTCTCGAGAATCGCATCAATTGATTTCGTACGTCCATACGCAACCCAAGCTCCTAAGTTTTTACCACTTGTACTGACTCGTACGAATGTAGGTGGAACGGTAATGTCATACTTTTTCGCAATCTCAGCATAGGTATCGACATCGATTCGAATTATCTGAGTTGCATCGGGTATATCTGTATTAGCTAATACTCGATCAAAACTCTCTGATTCAGCGGTATCTGTACGGGCAAAAAATAACATGGTGGTTGTATATCTCGTATCGTCGATCAAACCCGATTGAAACGCCACGTAGCGGCCGTTGGCTGGCATCGCTTGTGACGAAGATTTTGGCTGAATCGGCGTGCGCATTTCTATGTTCGTATAGACCGCCCAGCCAGCGGCAATAAAGAACAGCAAAGAGAGGATGAGAACGAACCACGTGAATCGATGAAGCATGTGAACTATTGTAGCATTCAATATTACCATGAGCGGAAACAAAAAACCATATTCGTAGCAATTTCTACATCACATTATTGCCCCTGTTTATGATTGTTTTTGTGCTTTTTGTGTTGACATGTCACAGGCATTTTCTTATGCTCAAGTTTGTGTTTTTTAAAAGCCATGAGAGACTTTTGGACACAACATAACCCGCTTGCATCACCTTGAATACTAATGATAGATGCCGGGGTATAAGGAGTAGAAATGAATCTTAAACTCAGTGCAGTAGCGCTTGGCGCTGCTCTTTCGCTGGCCCTCATTGGTTCGTCAACGTACGCAACCGATGGTCAGTCAACAACAAAATCTAAGCCGAAAAGTACGGTGGTAACCGTTAAGGCTGGTGATACGCTTGCGTCTATCGCCAAGAAGTATCACACGACATACGTCAAACTTTTCAATGCGAACAAGTCAATTGCTAACCCTGACGTGATTGACGTCGGCGACAAAATTCGTGTTCCAAAAAAGAACGAAAAGCTTCCTAATCGCTATGCATCATACGGAGCAGCTGCACAGACGACAACGACAGCAGCAACTACAACCACCGCTAGTACCTATACTACCCAGCAATACACAAGCGCACCTGTAAACTCAACCAGCTACTACGTCGGTAACGGCATGTGGTGTACCGATTACGTACATTCTCGCCGTAGTGACATCCCCGTATACGGCAATGCTGGATACAACTGGATTAGCGCAGCTCAAGCAGACGGAAAAGCAACAGGCTCTACACCAAAAGCCGGCGCTGTCGCCGTCCAAAATGGTCATGTCGCCTACGTTGAACGAGTCAATTCTGACGGTAGCTACGTCGTCAGTGAGATGGGCTGGAACTATACGGCTGGCGAGTACAATAAGCGTACCGTTCAGCCTGGTTCATTCGGTGGGTTTATCTACTAGCCCTAGAGGTACTTGATACTCAAAAGCACGAGAACCATAATGATGACGAGGAGTGCAACCACCACCACTTCTAGCGTCGTAAATCCGTCCCTATATTTCATAGCACCAGCATAGCATAGTATCACTAGTAATGCTGGTGCTTTTTTTGGTATACTATTCATAGACAATATGAGGGTAAACAAACGCATGCAAAACAGTTTGATGTGGCAGCGCTGGATGGTGCGTGGGCTCGTTATAGTGGGAGGATTGCTTCTAGCGTCTTTGCCTGTGTATGCTTCGACTCCAATTTCTGAAGGCTATACCGCCAAAGGTACCGTTGCAATCGGCTCACTAGTAAGTCTCATTGCAAATTCGTCCGATAGCGTAGAGGCTGCTACAACCGAAAAAGCCAACAACCTGCTCGGCGTCGTCGTTAGCGGCCAGAGTTCATCTCTGGCTCTAGGTCGCGGCACATCAGGTGAAGTACAGGTAGCAACTGGTGGCTCGGTCACAGTAATTGCAAGCGACATCAACGGCGAGATCAAAGAAGGTGATCAAGTCACAGCATCACCGATTGCCGGTATTGGCATGCGTGTAAATACCAATTCTAAAGTTATCGGTGTAGCACAAGCCGACATGACAACAACGACCGAGCAAACTGTCGATGTTAATGGCTCAGAAAAAAAAGTTAAGCTCGGTAGTGTACCAGTGCTCATAAATGTCTCTTATCACTATCAGACGCCAGAAAAAACTATTATCCCAACCGCCATTCAAAACGTTGCCAATGCTGTTGCAGGTCGATCGGTAAAACCATTGCCAGTGATATTGAGTGCGGTTATCTTTATCGTGATGCTCGTGGTTGTCATGATTATCATCTTTGCAATGATCAGAAGCAGTATCATCTCAGTTGGACGCAACCCCTTAGCCCAATCAGCCGTCTACCGAGATGTGATTCAGTTATCGGCTGTTATTATCGTCATCGTGGCGGCATCAATTGTAACTATTTACTTTATACTAAGGACACTATGATGGATATGGGGTGGGTCATACAGGTCATTCTCTACGCTAACGTCTTTTTGCTTGGCGTATTGCTTACACTAGCGATCCAACATTATCGCGCTCATCGCTCATCGCAAAATTCGACAGTCAATGTACAGATGCTGCCCGAAAAAGTCCGTGATGAGGTCGTAGATAATGCCCGTAAGCACTACCAGCAAGCGGTGTATAAATCAGCTGTCCAGCTCGACAAAAACCTCGCCGCTACAACCGAGCGGCTCAATAAGTCTCTGTCTGAACTGCGTGAAGCCGTGGCAAAAGATGAAAAGGAACAGTATAGCGAGGCGCTTAACGCGATTCGTTCTCAAGCTGCGAGCATTGTTGGCTCTACTGCCGAAGAGATTGCCACGCACCAAAAAGAGCTAAGGAAGCATTTTGAAGACCATCAGGCTTTACTGGATCAAGAGCTTGAAAAAGAAGCGAGCGCAACGCAAGCAGAGATTCAACAACATCGCCAAGATTATCAGAAACGACAGGCTGCTATCGAAGCGCAGATGCTAGAGAACCAAAAGCAACTTGAAGCCGCACTTGCTAAACGCGAGGCTGCCTTGACACAGAGCGAAGCACAGCTCGAAACCAAGATGATGGAACTCCAAAAAAGCTATGCAGAGAAGCAACAGCAATTAGAAGCGAAGCTGCAAGCAGATATAGAAGCTCGCCGCCAGCAACTTGTCGGCAAGCTCGAAACTGAGCTAGCTGATACCATTCTGTCATTTCTCACTGACGCTCTCGGTAGCGATGTCGACTTGGGCGCGCAAGCCGTCTCGCTTACAAACCTCATCGAAGAACACAAAGATGAGCTACTCCAAGGAGCCAAAAAATGACCATGGCTCTGAATCTCCCCGTAACGGTCGCCTCGCGCCAGGACGTTTCGCGCTTGCGTACAGAAGTTGAGCGCTACCAAGCATGGGCGAGACAATATCAAAATGCTTCAAAGCGCGACTTGCATTATCAACACGAGCAACCCGCCCTCTCTGATGCTGCCAGCATCATAATCCGCCAATGGCTCGAGGCGAAACAAAGTTTAGACGAGCTCGTACTTGCGCTCTATACCCTCTCCAAGACAGCACCAAATATTACTCTGACACTCGCCGGCCCTGCTCCATCATCCGTACAGGCACAGCTTGTAGCGTGGGCCCGCAAAAACCTTGACCCTCAGATGCTCATCGAATTTCGTTGGAATTCGCGGATTTTAGGTGGATTGATCGCGCGTACTGACACAGGCGTATACGACTGGTCGCACCGCAGCGTTCTGATGGCGAGCCGCGACAAACTGGTTCAGAGGTTGATGCATGTTTGAAAATGCTGAGTTTCAAAAACTCGTCGAAGCAGGGCGCCTCACAGGTGAGGTGATATCCGTCAACCGATTTATCGTAGACGTCAAAGGCCTCGAAGGAGTACAGATCGGCGCGCAGGTGTTATTTGAAGACGGACAGCGTGGCATGGTGCGTGAAGCATATGCCAATCGAGTGGTGCTCTACAACCTCGATACAGAGTCGCTATCTGTGGGAACAATGGCAGTCGTCGAGTACGATGATTTACTCGTACCCGTTGGCCAGGAACTTATCGGTCGCGTCGTCGACCCGCTCGGTCGTCCGATTGACGATAAAGGACCGCTCAATGCCACAAAATCTTCGGGCATCTTCAATCTCGCACCAGGAATTATGGATCGCAAAATGCTCGACGAACAGCTCGCTAGTGGCGTCAGTGCCGTCGACAGCTTCTTCCCTATCGTGCTTGGCCAGCGTATTGCCATCCTTGGCGACAGTAAATCTGGCAAAAGTACGTTTCTTGGTCAGTTGAGCGCCGAGCAAGAAGGAACCGACCGTATCGTCGTGTATGTGCTCGTCGGTAAACGCAAGGTAGACGTCGAGCGTCTGCTTCGTGAGCTCGAAGAATCTGGCGCGATGGAACATACGATCGTCGTGCTCGCAAATATTTTTGACAGCCTGACGCAAAGCTACATCGCTCCCTATGCCGCCTGCGCCATGGCAGAGTATCTCTGGAAAGAAGAAAACCACGACGTCATTATCATCTATGACGACTTGTCCTCACACGCCGAAGCGTATCGCCAGCTTTCACTCCTCCAAGAAGTCGACCCGGGTCGTGATTCCTACCCAGGTGACATCTTCTACACCCACTCAAGCCTGCTTGAACGAGCTGGAAAGCTTCTCACCAATGACAAGACGCTGACTGCGCTACCGGTAGTTCTGACGCCAAACGATGACATTACCGGCTATCTTTCGACCAATATTATGTCCATCACCGACGGTCAAATTGTCTTCGACCTCGGCTTCTTCCGCAAAGGTGTTCGTCCGGCCGTCAATGCCGGTCTCTCTGTCTCGCGTGTCGGTGGACAAGCGCAAACCAAGCGACAAAAGCAACTTTCGACTGCCCTCTTTAAGTCGCTCGCAAGTTATCACCAAGCCGATGAGTTTTCTCACTTTTCGAGCCAACTCTCGAGCGAAACACGCCGGGACCTCGCGCGCGGTAAACACCTCTACCAGGCCCTCGGCCAACCACCAGAAGAACGATTTTCTCTCGTCGGAGCAGCAGCTGATGCTAGAAACTATCATGATCAGTGACGATGACAGGGATATCGATGTCGCGGGTATCAAAAAAGTAATTGAGGAAAAAGCCAAGACCATTGCCAAAGAAGAAGATTTCGATGCTGTTGAAAAAGAGTTGTTCGCTCAATTTGCTGCTCAGCCGCTAGAAACAGTAGATCCTGCCGAAACCGAATCCACACCTGCCCCCGAAGATGATAAAAAGGACAAAAAAGACGGCAAGAAAAAAGACAAGGATAAGAAATCTGACAAAGAGGACAATGATGCGAAGAGCTAATCTCGTCGAAAAAGACATGCAAGGTATCGGCACGCTCAAAGACCTCACGAATGTCTTTGAGAGCCTCGCGAGTACGCAGGTCGCAAAGGTAAAGACCAATGCTCAGACCAGCAAAGATTTCTTTGATTTATTATGGCAACGCTATACCGCGCTACGTATCGACCCAAAAAAACGCCTCACCGAACGAGTAGGCGTCGGTGACAATGGACGCAAAGTATTGGTGCTTATATCGGCTGAGGCCGGGTTATCTGGTGATCTCGACATGCGCATGATCGAAACGATGCAAAATGAATACGATGCGAAAACTACGGACATCGTGGTACTCGGTAGTCATGGAGCGTCGCAGCTATCGCAGCGAGGTATTTCTTATCTGAAGTTGTTTCAGGTACCAGAGAGTGAAAAATACGTCGATGTCGCGCCTGTTATCAAACTACTCATGCCGTATGAAGAGATTGCGGTGTATTACGAAGAGTACCTGTCGCTTGGCGAACAAGAAGTTCGGCGCATGGATTTGGTTTCGAGCATCAAGACGATGTCCGATGAAGTCGAAGAAGGTGCGATGACAGACTTTGACACAATATTTGAACCATCAATTGAAGAGATTGCGTATCAAATGGAATCGAGCATGATGAGCCTCGCACTCGCACAAGCTATTTTGCAGTCTGGCCTCGCCCAGGCAGCCAGTCGGTTCAACGCCATGACCGTCGCCGAGGACCGCGCTAGCGACCTGCTGCGCGACTTCACAATGGAATTTCACCGTGCGAAACGTTCCGAAAATGACCGACGTCTGCGCGAAACACTTGTGAGTATCAAAAAGAAACGACGAGAACAACAAGCCGGAGGAGTGATATGAACGAGCACAGCCGCAAAGCAACCAGCAGACACTCGAGGAAGTCGTTGGCTATATCCGTATAATTCGAGGTCTGACTGTCGAAGTAGAAATCATCGACAAGACGCCTGACACCAAAGAGCTCTTAAAGATTGACGGCTACCCAGATATTCTACTCGAAGTGAACTTCTTTCGCGGGACACACGCCGTCTGCTTGAACCTCAATAACAGCCAGGCTGTTGCCTGCGGACAAAAAGTCATCCGTACTCGCCAAAAAGTTACCGTGCCTGTTGGGCCAGAAACACTAGGCCGCGTGTTTAGTGCGACGGGCGAACCACTCGACAAGGCTCCACCTATCACGACAAATTTGCGTCCGATTACGGTGCCAGCTGGTACCAAAAGCTATCGTACGAGCAAAAAGCTTGAGTTCCTCGAAACCGGCCTAAAGGTCATCGACTTTTTGACGCCATTTGTCAAAGGTCGCAAAATCGGTGTTATCGGTGGTGCCGGTGTCGGCAAGACCGTCCTCACCATGGAAATGATTCACAACGTCACCATGGCCCGAAAAGACGAAGACGGGTCGAAGAGATCAAAAGTAATTCCCTCTCGATCTATTGTGGTGTCGGTGAGCGTATCCGTGAAGGTAACGAGCTGTACGAAACGCTCCGTGATACTGACGTGCTCAAAAACACCGTCATGTTCTTTGGCCAGATGGACGCGACACCTGCAATTCGCTCGATGGTTGGCCCTGCCGCCGCGACATGCTGCCGAATACTTCCGCGACGAAGAAGGAAAAGATATCCTGTTCTTCGTCGACAATATTTATCGTCACGTCCAAGCAATGACCGAGATGTCGACCAACCTCGGACTGATTCCGTCTGAAGGTGGCTACAGTCCGATGGTATTTTCTGACCTGCGTCGTCTCCAAGACCGCCTCAGCTCGACTGCCGAAGGCACCATCACCAGCGTCCAGGCGATCTATGTGCCGGCTGACGACCTTTCTGACCCAGCCGTGCAAGCAATCTCGCAGCAGCTCGACTCCGTGCTCGTGCTCGACCGATCCATCGCTGAAACTGGCATTCGACCTGCCGTCAATCTGCTAAAAACTACGAGTTCCCTGCTGACGCCGACTATCGTCGGCGAGCGACACTACCGACTGGCCGAGCGTGTGCAGCAAATCATGCAAAAATACGATAGCCTAAAGAACATCATCGCGATTGTCGGTGAAAACGAGCTTTCTCCTGCCGACCGCGCAGATTACCAAAATGCCAAGAAACTCATTCAATTCTTTTCTCAGGACTTTGCCGTCGCCGAGAAATTTACCGGTAAACCAGGCGAATACTATACACTCGAAGAAACCCTCAGTGGCATCGAAGAGATTATCGCCTCCGGCGATGGAAGTAGCAGACGCAAATGACTGAAAAACCGGCCGAAGCAAGCCGCAGCAGTCAACGGATGAGACAAAGGCCCGCAGATGAGAAAGCAGAAAATGGCGAAGCAGCCTAGCAAGACAGACAAGATTCACGTCATTGCGCGCGCGCCGTTTCATGTCTATTTCGAAGGCGATGGCAAATTCCATCAGTGGGACAAATTCAGTCGGTAAATTTTCAGTTCTCCCAGGACACGCAGACTTCTTTTCGATGCTCATAGCCGGCCCTGTCGAAATCGTCAACGACGAAACCGTCACATCATTTACCCTCGAGAGTGGTTTGATAACGGTAAAACAAAACGAAGTGTACTTGTTTGTGAACGTCTAGTTCTACTGCATAACAATAAAATCGATTGCATAGCCGCCCGGGCTGAGCGCGCTGCTTGTGCTGACAGTAAACCCAGTTGACGTCCTATTTACATACAGACCGGGCATGGCATTTCCGATAGGTGATACAACGACACGTGGGGTTGCGCTATAGCTGCGATTGAAGGTAACCGACGCAAGCAAGCCTGTGCCCGCCCCGGTGCCGATGTTTACCGCGATAGTACCCGCTGTATCTGTACCGTTGACAGAGGTTGTACCGCCCGATCCGAGTGCTCCACTACCGGGAGATAAACTCGGCGAGCTACCCCGCGTCACGATATGACCACCGATGGTCAATAAATCTCCGGCAACGAGATTGCTTGCGCTAAAGCTTCGTGTCGAAATCGTGCCGCCCACTGCGAGACTTCCTGCCACGTTGAGGTTGTTGTTGATTGTGACGAGCTGCGAAAACGTTGCCTGCCCCTGCAAGCGAGCCGTCCCGGCTACATTGAGATCTTTTCGTAGATTCAAGTTACTGATTGTCCCGTCACCATTGACGTTGAGGCTCTCAACTTGAACTTTACCCGCCTGAAGTTGCCCAAATTTGGCTGAGTCAGCGATAAAATCACTATTTAGCTGCAGACTGCCGCCGATACTGACGTTCTTACCGATAGTCACGTTGCCACGAAAGGTCGAGTTTGGCCCAACGGTCAGCTCGGTTGCCTCTCCTACCGGCTCACGACTCACTCCGAGCTCGAGAGCGTGTCAGTACTCAGAGTGACGCCATTGTTGATAAGTTCCTCCTGCGCACTTGATCTGTGAGCGAACAACCACCACAATCCTCCAACATTGAGGATGAGAAATATGCTAACAGCCGCAAGTCCTATAAATGTCGCTTTGTGCGATGGACGATAGGTCAGGCGTTTTTTGCTTGCCTGCTCGACCTTTGAATCATTCGCCAGTAAGATTAGCAGCAACAGCTGACGATTCTCCGTCAACTTTTAACGTTTCTGGTGCTGAAGATTGCTGCCCAGCTTGTGATTGTGTATCTTTATTTTCCACCTGTTTACCACCTTGTATTGCTAGTAAATACTATACCTTGTTAGGATAAAACTTGCAAAAAACGCAAGCATAACCAAGAATAGTAGTATGCGACTCCGTGAGTTGTGGCCAGAGTTTAGTGTGACCAGCATCTGTTTGGTATTTTTACTGATGCCGCATGCAAATGCGGAGCAAGCCCAATCTTCCACCTATAGAATCGATGAAAGTAGCATCGGTACCAGCGATCCTGTCGATGTCGAGTCATCGAGCTATGGGATCAGTAGCGCTACAGGAGATATCGGCGTCGGTAACTCGTCATCTACCAATTATCAGATAAATGCTGGTTCTAAAACATCACCGGATCCTGTGCTCGCCTTTAGCGTTGATACCTCGGGAACTGATTTCGGCGACTTTAGTCCGTCGAGTGCTGCCACAACAACCATGACATTCAAGGTAAAGGACTACACGACGTACGGATATGTCGTACAGATGTTTGGCGACGGGCCTACCTACAATGGCCATACTATTGCTCCTATGGCCTCGACTGGGCCATCACAGGTCGGCACAGAGCAATTTGGTCTGAACCTCGTTGCAAACACGAGTCCGGCAAATATCGGTGCCAACCTCGACAACGGTGACTTCGGCAATGGCAGCGTCGAGACCGAGTACAGCAATACAAATAACTACCGCTACGTCAGTGGCGAGACGATCGCCTCGGCTCCTGGTGACTCAGGGGAGACGACCTATACGATCACCTTCATCGCCAACGTCGGCCCGCTTACTCCTGGTGGAAAGTATAAAATTAGTCAAACACTCGTTGCGACAGGAACGTACTAAATGATGCAATGTTGAGTTATCCACAGCCTCCGAGAATATTGAGTGAAAGGTTATTGACAGCCCAAAACGCTCATGCTAAGCTACTGACTAGAGAAATCATTAACAACAAAGAGAAACAATTATGGTCCACCACAACATCATAAAACAAATACGCCTTTTGGCGGCCGCAAGCCTGCTGCTGTTTGCGAGCTTTATACCCTTCCTGTTTTCACAGGATTCTTACGCAGCGCAATTAACAGCACGTTCCTTGACACTTCAAAAGGACACGGTGCACTCAGGTACTGCAGAGGGTTCATACCCCGGCGGTGTCGTTGCGCATAAATTCGACTTCACGATTCCAGCAAGCGCTGGATCCTTCCAGTCGATTAAGTTCCTGTACTGTACGACGGCAGACATACTCGAGACTAACTGTACGACGCCAACTGGTGTTGTGACGACTAGCGCCGTGCTCGATGCTCAAAGTGGCGTGACAGGTGCAACCATGAACAATGGTACCGCTGGTGCACCCTATCTATCCTACGCATCTGGACAAAACCCTGGCTCAAATACAGCCGTATCTTACACCTTTGGTGTGATGACCAACCCTACCGCCAGTAACGAAACATTCTATGTCCGTATGATTGCATATAGCGGTAACAACGGTACTGGTTCTGTTATTAACTCAGGTACAGTTGCTGCAAGCACCACCGAGCCAATCGTCCTGACCGGTGTCATGCCCGAATCGCTTGTCTTCTGTGCTGGTGCAACTATCGAAAAGACCGGTGGTGTGCCTGACTGTACGACAGCGAGTGCCGGTGCGATCAACTTCAACCAGCTCTTCTCACCAACAGATACCGCCTATGCTACTTCACAAATGGCTGCCAGTACAAATGCTGGTGACGGATACGCCATCTCGGTAAACGGCCCTACCCTCACCTCTGGTAGCTATACTATCCCTGCTATGGCTGCAGCTACTGCAAGCGTCTATGGTGTCGGCCAATTCGGCCTGAACCTTGTCACAAACGCTGGCACTGACTACGCCAACGCACCTGACATCATTGCCTACGACAATGACGGCGACGGTGGTATCACCCCAACTGTTGGTAGCGCCACGATCGACCTCGCTTCAAACGGAACAAACCTACGCGGCAACCCAACTACGGACTACGGAACTGCTGGTACCTTCAAATTCCTCACTGGTGACACAATCGCAGACAGTGACAACGGTGGCGGCGGACCCTTCCCTACTGACGCCCAGATCTACACTGTCAGCTACATCGCGAACGTCGCAGGTAGCCAGGCACCTGGTACCTACGTCACCACACTCTTGTACCTCTGTACACCAACCTTCTAGCACACGCTTCACCTGTTTCTCTCTAAAATCTCACACCTCTATGGACAAGGGGTGTGGCAAATTTTGTTGTTGACGTCATGAAATCCCGCTTATGCTACACTTCCTAATCGTATGAGGGGAAAACAAATACAAAAAAATATTTGGGTATATTCGTACTACAGGGGTGAGTGTCATCCCATTTTTCCCAGGTACAGGGGTATTCGCCGATCAAATCACTACTCGATCTATTGACGCTACAAAGCGGGTCTGGTGGTGATGGCGGCTCAAAACCAGGAGGCACAGTCAATCATAAATTTGATTTTATGTACCAACGACCGGCACGCAATCGGCTCGGTCAAGTTTGAATACTGTGATGCTGCCGCTGGGACTTGTAACACGCCGACTGGCATGGATCTTACAAGCCCCAGTGCGACCATGGGTACGCAAACTGGTGGAGCAACAGGATTTACTATCGGTAATGCGCACGACCTGCACCGACATAGCGTTGATAATTACACGTGCATCTCCATCTAATCCATCGGTGCCAGATTTACACTTAACCTTAAATGGATCGTCAACCCAGCACCGACTAACTACACATTCTTCGTACGATATCGACATCTACAAGTCATCGATGGTACTGGGGCAGTCGTCGATAGTGGTACAGTCGCTGCAAGCACAGCAAACCAGATCGATTTTACTGGTTACATGCCTGAAACACTTATATTTTGTACAGGAGCAGACAGTCGATGCAACCTGCTACAACAGTCACAACTGGCGACGATCGACCTCGGCGTATTTTCACCAAGCAGTACTGTCAGCGCCACATCTGAAATGGCCGCCAGCACAAATGCTGACTCTGGTTATGTGATCACCGTCGACTGGAACAACCCTGACCAGTGGTTCAAATACCGTGCCTGCTATAGGAAGCTCGGCGCTCACGTCGACGATCGGCAGGGTCAATTTGGCCTGAACCTCAAAGATAATACTACACCGGATGTCGGTGCAGATATGACACCAGCATTTGATGCTGGCGACTACAAGGTATCAGTATCTGCACCCTATCGATACTGCTGACAGCTTCGCGTTCGACGACACGACTACCAACGAAGTGGCATCGAGTACAGGTCCGTCAGCTGCACAAAAATACACTGTTTCTTACATCGTAAACGTCGCCGGTAACCAGTCACCTGGTACATACACAACAACCCTAACGTACATCTGTACACCAACGTATTAAGCATATGAAACGATTTCTATTTTCGCATCACTACTAGCTCTGTTCGCTGCCGGATTCATCGGCGCTAGTACTACCATGCTGCCGAACAAGGCTCTGGTCAGGCGCTCGAGATTGCGCCGCCACTCGTCAACCTGAAGGCAGATCCTGGCAAGACAATCAAGACCGAGATAAAGATTCGCGACATCGCCAAAACCCCACTTATCGTCACCGGCGAAGTAAATGACTTTACCTCACAAGGCGAAGAAGGTATCCCGAAAGTTGACGTCGATGCAAAAGAGCCAAGCCCATATTCGATCATCGATTGGGTGCAGCCATTCAACCAGCTCGTACTTGAACCGCAGGAGATGAAAAATCTCCCAATAACAATAAACGTCCCTGCAAATGCATCGCCTGGCGGCTACTATGGTGTCATCCGATTCACTGCAACCCCTGGAAAACTCGACCAATCTGGCGTGGCACTTTCAGCAAGCCTCGGCGCACTTGATTTTATTCGTGTGAATGGTGATGCGAAGAATCGATGAATATAGAAGAGCTGTTTGCCGAGCAAAAATGGTCGTCGAGGATGGTTTCTTTGATGGCACAGCCAATCACTTTTATCCAACGTATCAAAAATACCGGAAATGTCCAGGAACAGCCTGTTGGTATCCTCAAAGTCAGCGACATGTTTGGCAATACGATCGCCAATCTCACTTTTAATGCTCGAGCGACGAAATGTCTTACCCGGACAGTATCACGACGATTTGAAACAGTCTCTTGATAAAAGCAATATCGGTAGTCGCATGCTCTTTGGACTCTATACAGCCGAGCTAACGACCAGCTATGGCGCCGAATAATGACATGACGACACAAAAACAATGCGCTTCTTTGTCTTCCCATGGCAAATTATGCTCGGTATTCTCATCCTGCTTGCTGTTGTCATCGGTGGCTTCCGCTACTGGCTGAACTCTCGCGATGCCGATGATCTACGGTAGCGGTGGCCGTAGGTGGCAGCCGACGAGGTAGTCGTCGCAGCAGTCGCGGACGAAGCGGCCGTCGATAACCACAAGGGGTATATGGTACAATCAACTCATGTTACGCTCGCTAAAGCTCTCGCATCATAAACATACTGGCGCGCACAGACCGCACGAACATACGTCGTATGCGCCGCTCATGCTTATTGCTGGCAATCGTTGGTGCGTCGCTTAACGACATTTACCACGACAGCGTTTCTCGCAAGTCCTGGGCCCGAACTTCGTTCGATCGGTCTTACTGGTGTCGTACCAGGCAAGCCACCGACAGTCGCAGCCACTATAGACTCTCCAAAAAACGGCGCACGGTTTGCGTAAAACACCGATCACAGTCAGTGGTACATGCCCACAAAGATATTCTTATTGAAATATTCAAGAACAAGATCTTTGCCGGTTCGACGATGTGTAGCAGCGATGGTAGATACAGCCTCGACATCGATTTGCTCGTCGGCAAAAACATTCTGACTGCCCATGTGTACGACTGCGCTCAACCAAGAAGGACCAACTTCCGAATCCCGTCACCGTCTACTTTGACTATCCGCCAAATGTCGGCGAGCAGTTTGCGCCACTGAGTTTTGGCGGAGAGCAACTAGTCATCAATACTGATGCGGTGTTTCGTGGAACATTCCCCGACGAAACATCTCAGCGTACCCCTCGATATCATCGGTGGCCGGGCTCCCTATGCACTGAACATCCAATGGGGAGACGCGAGCAACAAAGTGATTTCCAGGCCTAGCAATCAAACGTTTCGAGCAGATCATGTATACATCAAAGCCCGGAACGTACTCAATTTCGATTCAGGCAACAGACGCCGATGGTCGCGTCGCATTTTTGACAGTTGCGTCTATCGTCAATGGCCAGCCATTTGCTGCAGGCGACAACCAGCTGCACCAAACCAGACGATCATGGAACGCCTGCTCATCCTCTGGCCGCTCTATGTCATCGCGTTTACTGTCGTGACGAGTTTCTGGCTCGGCGAGCGCCGTGAAAAGCATGTTCTCGAAAAGCGCCACCTCTTATTACATCCCACCTAGACTTTTCCACAATTTTGTTAATTAACCTTGTATTTTTTACCATAATCGGTTAGAGTAGAAGAGTAATTTCTTGTGTGAGAACAAAAATGGAATTACTAAAAGTTTAACAACAACAGCAAAACACAAACACAGTTGTATGGATATCAGTGTTTTTCGTGCCGTGCGCACAATGGTTTTGGGCACCCTAATTTTGGGTGTATTTGCCGTTGTCGGCGTATCTGTTGCGACCCCTGTCGAAGCTGCCGAAGGAATCAACCAGCGCATCAACTTCCAGGGCCGCTTGCTCACGCACTCAGGGGCGACTGTCCCTGATGGCTTCTACAACATCCAATTCAAGATTTATCAAGATGGCGATGGTCAAACTGCTGGAAACACTACCGGTTCCCCTGCAGGATCTCTCAAATGGACCGAAAGCTCGACTCAACGACAACAGCCAAGGCGTCAAGATCCGAAACGGTTACTTCTCTGTCGAGCTCGGTAGTGTCAACCCATTTGGCAGCTCAGTCGACTGGAACCAAGACACCCTCTGGCTCAGCCTCAACGTCGGTAACACCAACACCACCTGTACACCATTTAGCAGCTGTAGCCCAGACGGCGAAATGCTCCCAATGAAGCGCCTCAGCTCGACACCATACGCACTCAACGCTGGCATGCTCGGCGGCCGTACTGCAGCTGGATTTATCCAAAACAACGCCGGCACGCCACAAGCTGCCAACATCTCAATCCAGAGCGCTGATGCCGCTGACGTTGCAGCTATCATCCAGGGTGCTGCTGGACAAACAGCTGACATCTTCCAGGTCAAAGCCGATAGCGTCGCTACTCCACTTCTCGCCGTATCAAACGCTGGGTCTGTCACCATCACGCCAACAAGCGATGCTTCGGCAGCGTTAATCGTCAATTCAACAAGCGGCAATATACTGACTGCGAGCGCGAGCTCAATCGCCCTCAATCAAAATACGACTGTCAATGCCAACTTGCTCGTCAAGCCATCTGTCGATGCAGCTAATGCATTCGAGATTCAGAATGCTGCTGGTGAAACACAGCTAAACTTCAGTACAACTAGCGGCATACTATCCGTTGGAAGCCTCTCGCTTACACCTTCGGGTGCCTCCGAAAGTCTGTGGAACGATGGCCCTGTCAGCGGCAGTTCATATTATCAATACAATGCAATTACTCTTGGTACCATTTTCAAGCCAACCGTAAGCGGTCAAGTTACGGGAGTCAAATTTTACAATCCCGCTGGTGGGAATGCCGGGACATTTGTAAATGACACCGGGAAACTATGGGCATGTACCGATCCATCTTGCAACCTTGCAAGTGGCGGCACGGCTCTCGCGAGTGTGACATTCACGAATGACACCAGCGAAGGATGGAAATCAGCAAAATTCGGCTCGCCAGTGAGTGTCACCGCTGGAACATATTACATTGTGACTCACTTCAGCGGTCAAGGCATCTACCAAGCTGACAGTTCGTACTTTGCCTCATCGTATACCAGTTCTACGGGTAAATTATTCGCACCAAGTGACACGACGATTCCAAACGGGGTATTCTCCTCTACAACTAGCGACGTATTTCCTAACAGCAACGTGAACCAGACAAACTATTGGACTGACGTTATGTTTGTGCCTTCATCAAGTGGGGATACGATATCGACAACCAACTCGCTGAATATAGTTTCAGGTGGACAGCTCACACTTGGCTCGACTGCACATAGTACTGATCTGCAGGGTGATACGATAAACCTAAATGCGAACACTGTCATAAATCTCAACCAAAATGTTAGCGTCGCAAATACCAAGCGCTTGTCCGTCGGATCAAATGGTACCGCAACGGGGCAACTCTATGTTTCCGGCGATATACCGTCGGCTTCAATAGGGTCTGTCGCTACAGGCATCACGACGGCGCAACGAGTGGTCGTCCAAGGTAAATACGCCTTTGTTCTCGGTAATCAATCTGGTACACGGGTTCGATCATTTAATGTATCTAATCCCACATCGCCAGTAGCCATGGGAACGTTTACAGATAGTGAAGGCAGTAGCTCAAACCAGCTTTCTATCGAAGATGGTATGCTATTTACCTCTTCGGCTGACAAGTTTATAGGGATTAATATAAGCAACCCAAACTCTCCCGTATCATCTGGTTCAAGCGCGACGATTTCAAACGGAGGCGGTACAGGTGCCGCTTCGCAAGGTCGCTATGCATTTGTGGCTTCTGGTAGCAATCTTCAATCATTTGATACTACCTCTGGATCTATGGTAAGCGTGCAAAACTTGAGCTCAGGGTTGACGGGAAATGGCAACACGCTAGCAACGCAAGGTGCCTATCTGTATGTCGGTTCAGCGTCAAATATTTCAGTAGTAAACATAGCGAATCCTGCAGCCATGTCAGTCACATCGACCGTTGCCTACGGCAGCTCAGTTACTGACATAAAAGTAAACGGCGCCTACGTATACGCCGTCAGCTCTGCTGGCAACAACATGAAGATTTATAATGTAGCTAATCCAACTTCTGCTCCCGTGAGCACTGGATCTCTCACATTGACAACGAGCTGTGCACCAAACGGTCTAACGGTCAGTGGTCGATATGCATATGTCGCCTGCTCTGGTGCCGCAAACGGTATCCAGATTGTCAATATCAGCAATCCTGCCAGCCCAGTAAGCGTCGGTGTTATCGGTGCAACAACAGGTATCAAGGATGTCACTATAAGTGGTCGGTATCTCTACGCCATCGACAACAGCCAAAACTTACAGGTCTACGACACAGGTGGTGCGTACATACAACAGCTTGAAGCGGGCAGCATAGAGACAACGAAGCTTACTACTGGTGATTTGACGGTTATAAATGACATCTCTGTGAGAGGTGGCGTGAGTACCTCTGATTTGCTCGCCAGTGGTGACGTCGGTATTGGTGGAACATTTAAACAGAAAACTACTATTAACTCAACTACCGCCTTTAGCATACAAAATGCCTCGGGAGGTGGTGTATTCACCGTCGACACACAAAACTCTCTAGCGATCGCTGCAACGTTCAATGCAACAAGCGGATACCAATTCAATGGTACAAGTGGCGCTACAACGACTTGCGGCAGCGGCGAATACCTCGATGGTGCGGTCGTCCAGGGCGGTATTGTGACAGGCGGAACGTGTGCGACTGCAGGATCAGCTGGAAGCTTTGTAACCTTGCAGACAACAACACCTGGCACCGCAGATGTTGGCAACTTCAACATCAATGGCACAGGTATCGCTAATGTGCTGCAGGCAACTTCACATGTCTACTCCAACGACATTGACACCGCGACGGCTGGGACTCTTAACATTGGCGCAACCAATGCGACGAGTGTTGTCATAGGAAAAACCAATGGTACTGCGGGTATAACACTTTCAGCGAATACCATCACACTAGGCAACGGTACAGGCACGACATCACTGCTAGGCGCAGCCCAGACAACGTCTAATACTAACGGTGCCCAGCTGACTATACAAGGTTCAACCGGCAACGGTACTGGCAATGGTGGTACCGTAACCGTCCAAGGCGGCAACGGCGGCAGCACAAACGGCAATGGTGGTACCCTAGAGCTTTACGGCGGCACAGGTGTTGGCAGCGGCGTGACTGGTCTAGTAAAGATCAACACGGCAACCTACGCAACCGCATCCGTACAAAACTCTACCTCGACAACCAGCGGCATCAACACCAACATCACTCAGGCAAACGTCGATGGACTTGGTGTCGTAATCGTAAACGCGACTGGTACCGCACAGTCATTCACTCTCGGCGACCCATCCCTTGGCGTCAATGCTGCTGGGCGCGTCATCTACGTCACTGCAGCAAATGGCTCAAATGACTTTACACTTGCCGTCAACAGTGGCGGTGCAGGTAACCAAATTGCCATGCGCCAAAACACTACAGCGACCATGATCTGGAATGGTGCAGACTGGACCGCTGCAGGTGCGTCGAGCTCGACAACGTTGCAATCTGCCTACGACAACACCCTCCAGAGCGCCGGTGGCGCAGAGCTCGTCGTCAGTAGCGGCAGCAACACCAATGGTCTGACGATTCGCGATAGCTCAGTAAGTCCCGTAAATGGTCGTCTTCTCAGCGTTCAGACTTCGTCGGCTGCCGACCTTATCTCTGTCAATGGAAATGTTACTGAATACGCTACCGATGCTGGCGCTGAGGTCGCAGGAGGCACAAGCACTACCTTCCCATCAAACACTTGGAGCGCAATCAGTGGAGCAACTGTAAGTCGACACACGACAACGGGTAATTACATCGCGACCGGTCAAGGGTCAGTCAAAGTGATCACAAATACAACCGCAGGAAGTGGCGTAAAAGACCAGTTCACGGGTGCACTAACTGCAAAGACGAACTACAACGTCTCATTCGCCGCTCGCCTCGATAGCTCCAGCAGTGCATTTACGAACCTCGAGGTTTACTACTCTAACAATGGTACGGCTGCGTCGACACTCTGCGTAGACAGCAAAGCGGTACCAACGAGTGTCTGGACAAAGGTCAACTGTACGTTTGCAGCACCTGCCTCAGGTATTACGTCGTCGAATGCACTCTTCATCCGCCAGACAGGTAGCGGCACAGCGCACACGCTCTATGTCGACAACCTCAGCGTCACCATCGCAGCAGACTACAACTACGCGACCGATGGCGGAGTCAGTGACAACACTAACTTTGCAACCAACTGGACGAGCGTCAGTGGTGCGAGTGTCACTCGAGATACCACAACAGGAAACGACGCCAGTGACAGTGCACGCGTCGTGACGACGGGTAGCGGTCAGGGTGTGCGAAACAAGCTTTCTATCAATCCACTTGCAAGCACGCTCTACCGAGTTACTGCATACGCAAATCTGAGCTCCGGGTCGTTTAACAACTTTACTGTTCGGTATTCTCGCGACGGTGGCAGCAACTTCGCAACCTGTGCCGACTACAACACGCAGACTATTCCAACTGGTACGTCATACACCAAAGTCACCTGCTACATAAAAACTGACGCTACTACTGCGACCAACCCTTACGTCTACTTCACCCAAACAGATGGAACCGGTCGAACATTCTATGTCGACACCTTTAGCATGACCCTATCAAGCTTGACTACACCGAACGTTCAGATTGGTGGCGGCATCAGCGGTGGACCAACAACCTTATTTACACTCGACCGTGGTGCCTCTGCGCCGATAGCAAGCGATAACGAAGCACTCCTTGGAAGCATGTACTACGATACATCACTCGGTAAACTCCAGTGTTACGAGGCTGACGGGTGGGGAGCATGCGGCTCGAGCCCAGACAACATTGTGACGATCAGCCCAGAATACACAAATGCCGTCCTCCATGGTACGGGTATCGGTACAATGACCAGTGACATTTGTAGCTCTACGCTTGGGATTAACGACGGTACAAGCGGCCAAGATACCATCTGTGGTAGCGGTGAAACATACAACTTCTACAAATGGACATCTCCACAGAGCACAGACCAAACCTACAGCGTCTACGTCACCTACCAATTGCCTGGTACGTTCAAGAGCTTCAACTCCGGGCAGACTTCGCTCATGGCGCGCACAGACGATGGATCAAGCGGCGGTAGCGCTACGGTGAAATACCAAATCTACCGCAACTCTGCCAGTGGCCTTACGCCATGCGGAGCAGCTGCGACAGTGTCGACAGGGACAGTCAGCAGCTGGCAAACCAAAATAGCGAGCGGCTCAGCCGATCCGTCTACCTGTGGATTCAACGCTGGTGATAGTATCGTCTTCAAGATTGATGTCATTGCGAGCCGCACGGCAAGTGCATACGTCGGCAACCTCAACTTTGCCTTCTCTAACCGCTAACATAGTCGACGCCGCTTATGCTATACTATAACTAGCTCGTACTCGAGGTGATTATGCATATAAATAGGCAAAAAATCCGTCATGCATTGGTGAAGATGCGCTCTACTGCCAAAGGGCACTTTTTGGCTGCCACAAAATCAATCGCTTCAGTAGAAAAGACATCGACGCGTGACAAGCTACACCTCAATATTCCCATGCCCACGCGCCGAGATTTGATTGTCGCTGCCATCGTCGCACTTGCCGCGAGTATCCTCGCCTTTGGCACCTACCAGCTGTATTATTACTTCGGTCCTCACAACTACGAGGTCGCAAACGCCCAGAGACTGCTCTCACCGCCAAGCGAGCGTCTCTCGTCTGCTTTGAAATACGACAAAAAAGAACATCGCTATGTCTTTGAGACAGGCAATGCCAACAGTGATGAATCCCAGAAAACGGGTCCGTCGCTGATGTCTGCAAAGATTTCTCCCAATGCATCGACAGGAGTTACCCTAACAGACTCGACCTACAAGGTCGATTTAACTATGAAGGCACATCTGTCTCTGGCGAAAGGCAAAAAAGACAAAAACCGTATCGTATTTCCCTTCCGTGATCACAATGGCTGGCTCGTATATACAGCACAAGGTACAGGAATAAAAGAAGACATCGTGCTATCCAAGCCGACAGCAGATGTAAAAACGTTTTCTTATGAGCTCGTGCTGCCCGATGCGACCGAGGCTCGCAAAGAGTCGGACGGCAGCATCGGAATTTATGGCAATCAGCTGTTCATGAGCTCAATCACCACCACGACAAAAGCTGACCAAACGCTGCTCGAAAAAGCAAAGGCAAAGGCAAAAAAAGACTTGCTTCTATTCACTATCCCAGCTCCATCTGTTTCAGAGTCAGATGGCAAACCTTCTGGAGTAAAAGCATCGTTCAACCTTGAAGGCACGAAGCTCACTGTAATCGCAAAAAACCTCGCAAAGGCATCATATCCCCTGACAATCGACCCGAGTATTTATATCGTATCCGCACAGCAGTTTATGGCTGGAAACAACGAGACCAACGTCGATTTTGACGTTGCAAACAAAGTCATCAAAAAAGGTGCGACAACCGGCGCACGCTTCGACCAGTGGAATGATACCCTTGCTCTGACAGCTTCCAAGTGGCAACAAGGTGTCGCTGCAGCGGGTGGGTATATCTATACTGCTGGCGGTATCCACCCGAGCGGCTCAGTCGTGCCGTTTACCAGCTCTGGTACAACAAGCTGGAGCGTACCCGCCGGTGTAACTTCTGTCACTGTAAAGGCATGGGGTGCCGGTGGTGGTGGTGGCGGCGGTAGTACCAATGGCGACGGTGGACCTGGCGGTGGAGGCGGATTCATTCAGTCGTCACTCAGTGTAACTCCAGGCGAATCACTCTCTATCACTGTCGGTAGTGCTGGTACTGGTGGCGCCTTTAGTAGTGGCAGTAGCGGCAATAGCTCTGGTGACGGAGGTGGTGGTGGTGGTTACTCTCGAGTTGCTCGCGGTGGCACAACCTTGCTGGTGGCAGGTGGCGGTGCCGGCGGTGGTGGTGGTGACAACTCCTCATCAACGACAGGTGGGCCCGGTGGTGCCGGAGGTGGAACAAGTGGTCAAACTGGTGCAAGCTCGCTCAGTGCCAATGGCGGTGGAGGCGGTAGTCAAAGTACTGGCGGCTCCGGTGGCACTGGCGGTGGAAACAGCGGCGCGAGCGGAAGTTTCCTCCAAGGTGGTGCTGGCGCTGACGGCCGCACCAATAATAGTACTGATGGATCAGCCAACAACAATGGTACCCCAGGAGGTGGTTCTGGAGGTATCGGTGACGGTAATGGTAATGGCTACGGCGCAGGTGGTGGTGCTGGTGGGGGCTACTACGGAGGTGGCGGTGGTTCTGGATCAGCTTCTGGAAATGCCGGTGGTGGTGGTGGCGGTGGTGGCTCTAGCTACTCCAGCGGTGGTGGAGTTACCAGCCTCGTGGGCAATTATGCAACACCAGGAAATGATGGCGACAGTGATCGAGGAAGTGCTGGCCAAGGTGGAACCGGGGGCTCGGGCACAGGCGGCAGCAGCACTGGTACTGCAGGTACGAGCGGTGTCTTATATATTTCCTATACCCTGTCGACATCTGCTACAAAAACCGTCGAATGGGCAAAATACAGCACAAGTGATGCTTCTATAAGTAGTGCGAACCCTGGAAATGGTTCATGCACGGGATGGTGTTCATCGCCTTCCTACGACCTACCCGACCCACGCGCCGATTTTTCCCTTGTCGCATACAATGGCTTTCTCTACGCTATCGGCGGCAATGACCCGAGCTGTACCTCTGGCAATGGCAAGGGTGACAGCGGATATTGTAGTACCGTGTACATCGCCAAAATAGGCGCAAATGGTGAGCCGCAATTATGGAGTCCGACGAGTAGTGATGAGAGCACGTGGACATATTGGTACCGCGACGCTGACTTACCCCAAGCACGAAGCGGTATTAAACTAGTAGCATACAACAACCGTATGTACCTGATGGGTGGCGTCATCAGTACAGGTGGGTCGCAATCGGTCAGTAATAAACTCTACGTTGCAAATATCAATCCTACCGGTCAGCTCGGTACGTGGACAGCAGGAACGAATCTACCTCAAGCGACGTATGGCTATTCCGCGCAGGTATATAACGACCGGCTATACCTCGTCGGAGGAGCGAGCAGTATCGGGGGTGCCCCGCTAAATTCGGTGTATTACACTAGGTTAAACAGCGATGGTACAGCCAACGATTGGGTCCAAACCACAGACTTGAAGCAAGGACGTATGGCAACCGGTGGAGATTTTGGTGCGATATGGGGCGCATACCTCTATATCAGTGGAGGGTGTTTGGCAGTCAATGGCAGCGGAACCTGTACGAGCGTGGCAAATGATACTCAACTATCAAGTATCAATGCCGATGGCACTCTTGATATATGGAACACCGTTGGTGGAGTAAATGACACGCGAACCGGGCATACGCTCGTGCCGTGGAGAAATAATCTTTACGAGGTCGGCGGGTGCAGCAGTGTCAGCTCTGGCACGGGCACCTGTTCTGCTCCGCTCGACGATATAAAATACGGCACAATCAACCCTGATGGCGAAGCAAGTACTGTAGCCGACTCCGTAACGAGTGGCACTGCTCCGTGTACGGGCGGCTCGCCAGAGGAGTGCAACTTGCCTGGACCATCCTACGTCGGTAACGTCCTGAACGGTAGCGCTATCCTCAACGGCTACCTCTACATATGGGGAGGCTGCGACAACACAAACTCTGGTTGTGGAAGCGTGTCTCGCGGAGTAATGTATACATCCATCGGTAGTGACGGAGTACTCACGCGACCGGCTTCGTGTGGATCGTGGTCGGTCGTCGACTCGTATTGTTACAATGCAACTTCTCTTCCGTCTGGCGGCGTTGCCGCGCCTGGTGTCTCAGTGGCCGATGGCCGAATATATTCAGTGGGCGGGTTCACGTCGAACAACATGGTTGGCAGTATATATTACGCTGCCCCCGATCCAAGCAATGGCGCTATCAGCTCATGGTCATCCGTAAGCTTGACAGGCATTGGCGCTACCAGTGTCTCCTACCCTTATTCTTTTACGCGCGCCAACCCGTCACAAGCGAGCACCTACCCGCACAACCTTTATATCATCGGCGGCTGTACCAATGCCAATGGTATTGGATGTCCGTCGGGTGCAACAGGATATACCGATGCGGTGTATAAATGTAACCTCAACACCGCCGGAGCTCCTTCTGGCTGCAGCAAAACGAACCAACTACAGATCGGCACTGTGCCAGGAGCTAGCTCGCCCGGTCTTGGAGCTATGGCTGGCACCACGTATGCAAACTATATTTACCTCATGGGTGGATTGACGAATGGACTCAATGACCTGAAGACAACACGCTACGCAAAAATTGATCAAAGCAACAATATCGTTTCTGTCAATGGTAGCGGCTGGGAAGAGTCATCTGAGCTCACCTATTATGGTCGGCGGCGAGGGTCTGGATTTGGTTACAATGGCTACTTGTATGTCGTCGGTGGGTATGACGGAACAGGAGGAGGTGGAGTCCTCGCTGACATCGAATACGCAAAAATAAATGTGAGTGACGGTAGCATCGAACCTTGGAAAGTTTCGACGGTTAGTATTGATGAGCGGTGGGGGCCGAGCCTGACGGTCTCTAACTCCTTCGCGTATGTCGTAGGAGGGTGTGTAGATGGACTTGCACCAACCTGTAACGCAGGAGGACAAACGAACTCTGTCCAGACTTTCCAGGTCTACAACAACGACAGTGGCGCGCCCGCAAACTATTCAACCTCCGCAAATGCTTATAGCGATGAGCCACATCGTATCGGATCGGGAGTAGCAGTTCTCGATGGCAAGTTATACGTGGCCGGCGGATGCAACAGCATCACTGGCAGTGCCTGCGACTCGGTATCAGATAGTGTCGAGAGCGCCTCTATCGATGTCAATGGGAATCTGGGCTCTTGGACCACTGAAGACACTCTTCCGTCTGGACGAGCATGGGGCAAGCTCAAAGTAGCCGGAGGCTCTCTCTATTGGCTCGGTGGACAAGACGCATCTGGCACAGCTCGGAATGATGTCTACTATATGACTCCTGGCTCTGGCGGAGGAGGAGGCAGTACGACGCCGGTCTTCCGCTCGACCACGTATAAACTAGACTCTACGCAGTTTAGCTCAAATAATTACACACTAAGCTTAAACAATGCACTCCAGACAGATTACTTCACCATGATCTCGGGTGGTGATGATACCGGAAATACAAGTGGCCCTAATACATCACAAATCCGTGTGAACGGAGATCCCTTTGGCAACTTTGGCACAAACACCAGTTCCAATCAAATCCAGTTAACCCGGGGTACTAGTTCGCAAAACTGGGTAGGTAGCGTCACGGTGGTTGAGTGTATGACTGCGTGTAGCACTGATGGTTTCACGCTACGTCAAGTCAAAGAAGTTACTCTTGCGGCAGGTTCATCCAATACCCTCCAAACAGCAACGACAACGCTTTCCAGTGCACACGATTCGAATACCGTGCCCTTTGGTGGTTACCTCGGAGGTGGGCTTTCGACCAGTACGAGCAGTCAAAACCAATTCTCGCCAACAGCAGGTGTGCGTATCCAGAAGTCTTCGACCAACCAACTGACGTTAGAACGTTACGGTGGTGGTGGTCAAGCACCGGGCGCGGCTGACGTATCAATTTTTGTCGTCGAATGGGGAAGTAACTGGAATGTCCAAGAAGCAAATATGAGTGCTTGGGCAGCAGGCGGCGCTGGCGTAGACACCACCGGAGAATATGCCACACAAAGCATCAGCCCTGTCACCCGTGATAATACATGGGTATGGAAATCTCCTGGTACGTCCACCGGCAACGGACTTGGAGGTGGATCCTTTGGAAAAGTCCTTACACTTGGAAACGGCGTCAACCAAAGCGGCACCGAGTCTACCGTAGCAATTGGCGCAGACTCCGCAAGTGAAACCCGTCGCGATACCGTCTACGTCATGAGTCACTCAAATCTTGCGAATGATTACCGCTTCCTCAGCGAATCAAATTACGGCACTAGTTTTTCGCAAACCGTAGATACAGCGGCTGGAAGCGAAACATATAGCAGTTCTGGTGGCATCACGTCTTCCGAAGGTACTCGAATACCGCTGTTCTACTATTCCGACTCAGGGAACGGCACGGCCTATACTCGCGTAGCTGGGTGGAGTAACTACTACACCAACTCGACTACAATCCAAGCCGAAAAGGAATACTCCGGCAATAATCAGCCAGGATGGTGGGAATCGGTTGATTTTGCTGGCATCGAGGCGACGAGTGGCGGATCTGGCACATGGAACTCCGCATCGAATGGCTTACCGAGCGCACGTACACGGATTGCAGCGGCGGTCTGGAATGATAGAATCTACGTTGTGGGGGGCAAGAACAGCAGCGGCAACTCGACAAACACCGTCTACGTATCACCGCAGCTGACAGGTGGTGGTGATGTTGGTTCAAGCTGGTCAACGACATCAACAAACTTCTCTGTTGCTCGCAATGCCCTCTCGGCTGTCGCCTATGCAAACAATCTGTATATATTTGGAGGAGTTAATGACAGTAACGATTACCTCAGTGATGTCCAGTACGCACAAATCAATGGTAGTACTGGTACTGTTGGTACCTGGGCATATAGCACGAGTTTACCAAAGCAAGTTGTAGACGCAGATGCTTTCGCCGCCAATGGCTACATCTATCTACTCGGTGGACGTAGCAGTACGTCTACCTGTGATCCAGTCACTCTTGTGGCACCAGTTAGTGCAAATACGACAATTTCGTCGGGCAACTTACCAACTGGCGTTGGTGCGTGGTTTGAAACCAACGAACAATACAGTGGTACCCGTTACGGCGCAGCTTCTGCATACTACGAAGGAAAAGCGTACGTACTTGGCGGAGTCGACTGCTCGACCACCGGTGGCACCTCATACACATCAGCCAACACATACACCTACACAGTACCAACAGGGGTCACGAACCTCATCGTAAAAGCTTGGGGGGCTGGTGGCGGAGGTGGCGGCGGCAGTAGTAATGGCGACGGCGGCAATGGCGGTGGAGGCGGATACACGCAGTCAACACTCAGTGTTACACCTGGAGAAAATCTTACAGTCACAGTCGGTGAAGGTGGTGGTGGCGGTGGTGGTAACAGTTCTGGTGATGGCGGAGGTGGCGGTGGCTATACGAGTATATACCGTGGCGGAACTCCCCTTTTGATTGCGTCAGGAGGTGGCGGCGGTGGCGGCGGCGACAACTCTAGCGGAACACCAGGTGGCCAGGGTGGTGCCGGTGGTGGTACCAACGGTCAAAACGGTGGAGACTCATCAAACGGCCTCGGAGGCACTGGAGCGACGGGCGGAACGAGTGGATCTGGCGGTAATGGTGGCAATAATGGCCAAAGCGGTAGTTCGTTCACTGGTGGCAATGGTGCAAATGGTGGAGGTGGAACCGGTGGCACAAACAATGGAGGCAATCCAGGCAACGGTGGAGATGGAGGTTCATTATAGCAGTGGATACGGTGGCGGAGCTGGTGGTGGTAGCGGCTATGCTGGTGGTGGTGGTGGAGGGAGTTCTGTAGCCAACGATGCTGGTGGTGGTGGAGGAGGTGGCGGCTCCAACTATCTCACCGGAAGCAGCCAAACTAACACAGCTGGAAATAATTCGACACCTGGAAATGCATCTGATACAGACCGAGGCACAGCAGGCCAAGGTGGTGGTGGCGGCGGATCCGGAGGTAACGGAAGTGGCGGCACGGACGGTATTATGCTTCTCACCCCTACAGGAACTCCTACGGTAAACTACGCCAGTCCTCTCGTCCAACAAACCACCCTGTTATCACAGGCTCAAGTGGCGAAATATTCGATTATGATGGACACAGACAGTGATGTGTTTCCGAACTATTGGCTGCTCAACGGTATAGACAACTCAATCGGTGCACGATGGCAGTTAAATTATCGCAGTATGGCCAACCAGCAAACGGCCACGAGGTGTGACACAATGACAACGTGGGGTAAAAACACAAACTTTGGTGATGTCACCCTAGGTATGCCCGGTTCATATATCGTCAAAAATGGTAGTGGTGCCGACATCGAATGTGGTCGATACTTCTACTTCAACGTCTCGGTTGACAGCTCTCAAGCGTACGGATATCCAGATGATGTGACTCGTGGACCGACTATATCCGACCTCACCTTGCAATTTACGGCCGATCCCTCGAAGCGCCTAATGCATGGACGAACATTTACTGGTGGTATCCAGATGCCTGATGATACCCCCTCGTATAGTAATTAGGCTCAACGTATGCAGCAGGCCACTCCCCAAGACATTCGAAGACTCAAACGCAGACGTCGACTATTGATTCGACGACTTGTCCTTATGTGTATACTCAGCTTCGGACTCTTACTTTACCTCTGGCCGAAGTTCTTCCCAGAGTGGAAGGCACCCTCGCTTATCAATCGACACCCTGTTTCGTCTAACACAGTTTCTGGAGCAGGATCTATAAAAGATGGACCGCCAGACTTTACGGTATTGACACCTGACAATACGCCAGCGCGTTCACTGCGCGGGAAGACTCTTACGCCGCCAAACAACAGCAGCTCATTTTTCTCTTTCAACGATACTGTCAATGGAGTATACCTAAAAGTAAGTGAACAGCCGCTCCCTGAAGCGTTAAAAGACCCTGGAGAAGATCCGATTCAAGGCCTCGCGCAAGGATACAATGCGAACCGATCGATTACTGCCGGAGGAGACACAACCGTCTACATTGGTACATCATCGAAAGGCTACCAGTCAATCATTTTTGTCAAAGAGGGGTTACTCATAACGATAGTATCGACTGCAGCACTCAACGATGATCAGTGGATACAGTATATCGATTCGCTCCGATAAGCTATCGTTTTATGACAAGGTCACTCCGCGAATACGAGTGCTTATTGCCGTTTGCACACACAACCTCTACCGGCCACGTGCCGTCAGTGACAGCCGGAGAAATCTTCCAGGTCCATTCGACAAGACCATATTCATCGGCAATCTTTGGTATCAGCCCCGTATCATCACTTCGCTCATTGTCTTTGTTGTAGGTAAACGTAATACTACACGCAGCGCCTCGTAGTGTCTTGATGCCAAGGGATGCATTCTGTCCTGGTGTAAGTGGTGAGTTAAAGGTTTGCACCGAGACACCAACCTGACTGTTTTTCGTCGGTGGTGTTGTTTTATGTTGCGGCTGCTGCTTTGGCAGCGTACTGACATCGAGTGCAGGATCGACTTCTTGTTGACCAGCATACCAAGTGTAGGCGAAGCCTGCGGCACCAAATACCATCACGAGGATGAGAAGAAAAACTGCCGTGTTCTTGACTAAACGTCGGCGTCGGCGACGTGCGTGACGCTTTGAAGCATCTTGTTCACCGAGACGCATACTTTAACTCCTATTTGTTGGTATCGTTGTAGCTCTTGATGGACTTGACCACGCTACCATCTTCTTTGAGGTTTTCAAAGAAAAGTACTTGCCCCTTGTCAATCACCATCTGATCTGTTGGGCCATGAACTTCTGTCCCGAGCTTGATGAGCTTCACGTCACTTGAGGCGCTTTGCTGAGGATTTTTTGAATCGGATGACGCACTGCCGGCTGCAGAATCAGATGCCTGCAGGTAGAAGATATCTTTGAGTACGTAGTAGTTGTTGTCGAGATGTAGTTTACCGAAATAAACTTGTCCGTTGCTCAAGAAAACAGCTTGGTACTTGCCCGAGTCAATAAGTTGCGTATTTACTGCACGCATGGCGTACCAGCCACCGATGAGTAGTACGACGACAGCGACCAAGGCTGCTGCTGCGAGAACAAACCGTTTCTTATTTGAATCAGAGCCTTTAGAGCGGCGCGGCGATGAAGATCCTTTAAACGTGCTTGGTTCAGTTCGCACAGGATCAGGTGTTTGACTTTGTGTTTGAGCAGAGTCCGGTCGTCGTTCCGGTGTTTGCGGTGTACGGCGCATAGTGTCCATAAGTATATATTTCCTCCATTTTTATCCCTTCCATCATAGCATGAGCGGCATAGAAGCTCAATAGGTGAGCACTACCTTGCCGAAGAGGGACGATCTGTCCACGCTACCGTATTCTCGACTATCTGTACTTGCGTCTAGATTATCGCCCAGAAGTTCAACTGAGTCTCTAGTGATCGTAGCGACTCGTTTGATTACTTCCCGCCTTCCGACACGTGCCACTACGATATCTCCCCGCTTGATGGGAAGATGCCGTAACGCAAGCACAATTTGACCTTGCCGCAGTGACGGCACCATACTAGTGCCAACGACGCGTCGTATACAAAATAGCTTAGGCCGCTTTTGTTTTTGCGAAAATTGTAGCAATTTCATCGATCATTTCGAGTAATGTATCTGCCGATGCGACATCTGTGTGGTGCTTACATTCACTTGCTTGCTTGATGGCATGCCAGAACTTATCGTGAAGATCAGGATATGCTTCGAGATGCTCTGGTTTGAAATAATCTGCCCACAGCACCATGAGATGATGCTTGACGAGTTCTGCTCGCTCTTCTTTGATGAGGACTGCACGGACACGATCATCGCCCTCGTAGTTGTTCATTTTTTCGATGATAGCCTTGACGCTTTCAGCTTCGATACGGGCTTGCGCTGGGTCGTATACGCCACAGGGCAAATCACAGTGGGCATAGACAGGTTTGATAGATAGTTTCATGCGTAGACCTCCTTTTGTCGTATTTTTAGTATACGCCGAAGTGAGTAAGTCATCAAAGTTATACTTGACGATATTGTATAACTTGTATAACATGTATAACATGAGTACGAAACATGTACAGCTGGCTGGAACTGCGACAATCGGACCAAAAGGTCAAGTTGTCATACCTGCCGATGTTCGCGAAAAAATGGGAATTACTCCCGGCGACAAACTGGTTGTACTGTACGTAGAAGACAAGCAATCCGTTGCATTTGTCACAGAAAAACAAGCCCAAGCAATTATCGATAAGTTCGACGCTCACATACACGCCCTACGCGGAGCAATCGAAAACTAAAAGTCGACGCAAATTAAAGGAGAAATAACGCACATGCTACATCATATTAGTACACGTCAAAAAGTCATCGTCATGCTCGCCGTCATGAGCGGACTGTTTTTGGTTGCACTTGATCAGACGATTATCGCTACCGCCCTCGGAGCAATTACCGAAGAATTCAATAGCTTCTCCAGCCTTGGATTTATCGTCACCGCTTATCTCCTGACTAGTACGATTATGGTTCCCCTTGCTGGTAAGCTCTCAGACATGTATGGACGACGGCCGATATTGATCAGCGGCGTTATTATCTTCACGCTAGGTTCACTCTTTAGTGGTATGGCTCCTAGTATCGAATGGCTGATCGCAGCGCGTGCGTTCCAAGGTATTGGCGGCGGTATGATTATGGCCAACGCATTTACAATCGTTGGTGACCTCTTTAGTCCGCGCGAACGAGGCAAATGGCAGGGACTTATCGGTGCTGTATTTGGTATATCATCCGTTATCGGTCCGCTTCTCGGTGGCTGGCTCACTGATGGACAGCAAATCTTTGGCCTGACAACAGACTGGCGCTGGAACTTCCTCATCAACGTCCCAATCGGCATCGCTGCTGGACTGGTTATTATGCGCTTTACACCAAACATCAAACATGACACAAAACATCGACCCGACTATCTCGGTGCACTGTTTATCACAATGGCGCTCACCGCACTCATCCTTGCTGTCGATAACACACGCGTCATCTTCTCGACACTCATCGACAATGGCGTCGGCCTAGAAACAATACAAACGAGTCTTTGGACGATATTCATAGTCGCTGCAGGGCTATTTGTCTTTACCGAGCGACGAGCAAAACAACCAATCCTTTCACTCGACTTCTTCAAAAACAAAACCTTTAGTCTCATGACGGTTATTGCACTGCTTTTTGGTGCCGCCTTCCTCGGCGCGATCCTGTATCTAACACAGTTCAACCAGCAAGTCTTTGGCGCTAGCGCCACCAATGCCGGCCTGATGCTCTTACCTCTAATGGCGGGCATGATGACGTCATCAATCGGCACCGGACAAATCATTGCACGCGTTGGCCGATACAAACCCTTTATACTGATAGGCTTTGCCATCGCATCGCTGAGTGTTGCTAGTCTTACTCTTCTGCAGCCAGATAGTTCCTATTGGCTCGAGGCCGTTATCATGCTCTTTACCGGCTTTGGTATGGGTATGGCTATGCCAATACTAACACTTGCCGTTCAGAACGAATTCGAGCAAAAAGACCTCGGCGCAGCAACCTCAAGCGTACAACTCTTCCGTGGACTCGGCTCAACAGTCGGTACCGCATTACTCAGTGGAATCCTTACGACTGGTATCCTGACGGCAATTGGCTCGCCAAATGATCTTCCGTATATCCAGACACTCAAGCAATCGCCTGAATCATCACAGTTCTTACAGGATGAGGTCGACGCCGATACGTTGCTACAAATAAACGCCCAGTCGCCTAAAATTCTCGACAAGGCAACTGCGGGCATCGACGCGAGTCCGTTGCCGCCACCTGCGAGAGATGCCGCTATCGCGAAGTTTACCGCCGAGCAAGAGGCCTTCCACGATGAAGTCATTGCGTCCTTTACAGAGTCCCTACATACAATCTTCCTACTCTCTGCCTCACTCATGGGAGTCTCATTCCTTATCGCTCTAGCTCTGCCAAACCCCGAGCTCAAGAACCACACCCCAAGTGCTCCTGGCGTCGCATAGTCTAGGCTATCAAGCAGGTTTCGAAGCTACATCAATCTTTGCAAGCAAATGTTTGACGATTTCTTTACTAGCTCGGCGAGAAATGCCATGCATCGATGATAGCTCCGCAACCTCAACAGGCGCTGTACTATCCTCGAAAAACGTATTCTTCTTGTCGTTAAATACCAAGTGATCATAGCGGCCATACAGTATCTGTGTCGGCACATTGAGTTGCTTGAGGTCATTTAGTGCTGTTTGATTCATGATGGTATTACGGATGGTTCGCTGAAATGGAATCCAGTTTTCCTCAGTCAGTTGAAATCCACCGCCTGTTCGAAAAAGACGCTGGGCTGTGGCGAAATATTTTAGCGCTGCAGGCGGCTTTTCGGTGAAACGTTCGTAGATTTTGAAGTAGGTAGCGAGACGGAGTCGATACGAGTTTTTGTCTGGTAGTCCTACATAAAACGGCGGTTCGTATAGGAGTAAGTTGTCGACGAAACCTTTTTTGAGAGTCGCAACTTCGATGGCAATAAAACACCCCATAGAATGGCCGACGATGCTGACGGGACCTTTGACGCCGAGCCTTTCAAGTGTCACGAGCACTGACCTGGCATGATCGGTTGCAGAATACGTTACCCATCCCTCTGTCGGCTTTGGCGAGTCGCCGCATCCGAGAAGATCGAGAGATATGACACGTAGTGGATACTCGTGCAGCAACTTTTCAACATACTGCCAATTTTCACCGGACCCTCCGATTCCGTGTAAAAGGACGACTGTTTTACCATCTCCTTGATCCGTTCGACAATATAGCTGATAGGGTTGTCTCAGTACGGTATGCGCTAGCCAATCGTTTATAGTATGCATGGCATCAAGCGGAGTCCTACTTGTTCTTCCGTTTTGGGACTCGCTTGATAGGGATACGCAGGGTAAAGACGCTGCCTTTTTTGCCATTGGGCGCTACACGTAGGCTTCCCTTGTGCGCTCGAGCAATCTCTTTCGCAAGAAAGAGCCCTAGGCCTGTGCCCCCTTCTTGTACAGACAATGGATTATCGATTCGCACAAACTTATCAAAGACCGTTTCTGCCTCTTCTTCGGGTATGCCTACGCCTTTGTCGTAGACACTGAGTTCCGCGTATTTACCGTTTGGCTTTAGCGTTATCCGAACAGTACCATTAGTGTACGAATACTTGATGGCGTTGCTGATGAGATTTTCTACAGCCATCGTGATAAACCGCTTGTCGCACCACGTCACAAGCTCGGGTGGTGCCTTAACTTTTATATCGATGTTCTTGCGCATAGCGTCATCGACACTCTCATCGATGAGCTCTCGAAGAAGTACGGGAAGATTTACCTCTTCCTTCTGCAGAGCGAGCTGGCCAGCATCAGCTTTGGCAACATGGAGAATCTGGTCAATTGTTTCGATTTGTCGTTCGTTAGCATAATACGCTTTCTTAACAATCGACTCCTGCATGCTATCCATCGGCCCAAGCATGCCTTCTACGAGCATGCCGAGATATTGCTTGACGCCGCTTGCCGGTGTGCGTAATTGGTGTGATGCCAACATCACGAGCTCATTTTTTGTCGCGGCGAGTGTTTCGTCATGTTCTCGTTCTAGATAATTTATTCGCCTCGTGAGAATACGATAGACGAGTATTGAGAACAGCCCGCTCGCGACAATCCCTCCGAGCAATATAGCGATTGGCGCGAGCCAATAATTAAATGTATTTTTATCAATGTAGGCGCTAAACAGCCACGTCCGCCCATATAAATCGAGGCTAAATTGTTTGCTCTTTGCTGCATCCGGGGTATCGTGTGACATGTAGAGCAACTTCGCACTATCTCTAATCGCAAAGCTCGCATCACTGGAGACGGTATCTTGGTCAATTTGTTTGGCGACATCACTTGGCCGCACGACGATATACACATAACCTTGAAGTGCAGCAATGCGCTCCTGAGTAGTTTCTATATCAGCGCCTGGCCTGTAGAGCGGGTAGTATAGTAATACCCCTGGCATAATAGTATCGTCGTTATCTTGGACAAGCTGGACGGGGCCGGATAAAATTGCCTTACCAGTATCTCGAGCTTGGGTCATCGCCGCTTTTCGTGTCGCTTCCGAATGCATATCGTACCCAACCGCCTGCTTGTTCGCGTCAGTCTCTGGCTGGATATAGCTGATGGACGTAAACGCGCCTTGTGGCTTAGGATATACTGCAATCAATCGCCCGTACTCATCACGTAGTCGATTCTGATATGCCAGCAAGCTATCAGCAGCGCCTGCATCCACGTATCCTATACCGAGCATTGCTGGATGAGACTCGAGGATGTTACTTTTTTGAATGTATTGTTTCCAGAGTTGACGTGTCATATCGTCTTGATTGTTTAGCTCAGAAAACGCAGCAGCCGCTTCAAGCAACTGATCGTACTGTGCGAATTCGAATTTCACGTGTGAGCGCATTGCTGCGACTTCTTGCTCAACGCGCTGATCGTATCGAGTATCGGAAAATGCCAGAGCACCGCTCGCAACTGAATACGCTACGAGTGTACCCACCACAAAAAATCCTGCGGCTATAACCTGTGTAAGCTTTCGAATATCAATGGCCTGAAACCGTCTCAGGAAAGGATCTACATACTGCATATATCTATCATAGACTACATCTTGGCAGTCATCTACTCTGCGTGGTTCTTGGCTAGTACTTGAATATCCGATTCTGGCTCAAATTCGAGTGCTTCAATACCGAGAATTATCGCAACGAGCGCGAACATCATCCCATCGAGCAGCATCAAGCTATTACTCATCATGAAATACCCGTTCACAATAAAGAGTGCTCCTGCGAGTATGCCGGTAAATAGTCGTGTTGCAATGGAGCGAGGCACTCGTGTAAAGAACAGTAGCAGTAATGCACCGATAAGGCCGATACGTAGATACATAAATGGCTCGCTAGGGTTGATGAGGAGATTGACGCCATTCTCAATCCCATAAAATGTTGTTGCGCTCATGTACGCCAGCATGGCGATGGCCAGAGCGATAATCAATTTACTTACTTGCATACATTTTCCTCCCTTAACATGATTTCAGTATGATTTAACGAACGCGTTTTGAATGTGACTTATGTTACATAACCTATATTTTGCAAACATTAGACAATAAAAAATCCCCTTGCAATGGGGTTTGCAAGGGGATACTCGCTGACTGAAAGGTGATTCGCTCCACTCACCTGCATATATTGTAGTAGCCTTATACCGAGAATTATGTGACAATAGTTACAATAGAGTAGTATTTGTAGACAGTATGAGTTTAGTTTCAGAATTACGCGAGCAAGGACAGATGCGTACCTATCGAAAAGGTGCGACTATTTTGCTGCAAGGTGAAATTCCACGTCAGGTGCACGTTGTACTCGACGGATTAGTTCGAGCATACACGATCTCGTCCAATGGCGAGGAGCGATATGTTGGTCTCTATGGCAAAGGTGACGTATTCCCATTGTCTTTTGCCATCGGCGAAGCAAACAGTGCGCTTTTTTACTATGAAGGCGTGTCGGACTGCCGCGTACTTTCCGTAGAAAAAGCGACCTTTGATGATGCACTCAAAAATAATCATGAGGTTGCGCGCGATTTGCTCACGCACATCGGTCGTGAATATACCGGCTTGATGTTCCGACTTACGGCACTGGCGCAAGCACGCACCATCGAAAAGTTAGCATACAGTTTTTACTTTTTGCTTTTTCGCTACGGCATAGAGCGAGACGGCGGTTGGTATATTATCGACATGAAACTTACTCAGACGATGCTAGGTAGTTTGATTGGTCAAACACGTGAAGGAACCGCGCGTAATCTCAAAGACCTCGTCAAGACTGGTGTCGTACGGTATAAAGGCTCACAGTATTCCGTCCACCGCGAAAAGCTGATCGCCTTCCTCGGCGAAGATTCGTTCCGCGATATTTCTAATACCTAGGCAGTCAAGGACTCGACGAGCTTAAGAAGTTCTTTTGGTGTAGCGCGGGCTTTTAGTATGTAGCGATCTGCGCCCAGCGCGTACGCTTGATCAATTTCGGTCTTTGAGTCAAAGTTACTAAATACGACGACGGTCGTATTATCCTGCTTTGTGACATCATATTTTTTCAAGAATCCGATACCATCGAGAACTGGCATGCGAAGATCAAGCAAGATAATCTTAGGTGGCGTCGGCATTTTATTAACCGCTTCGAGAGCCTCTTTGCCATTAAACACGCTCGTTACATCATAGCCGGCCGAGTGTAAAATCATCGTATACGCGTCATTGAGCGCATTGTCATCTTCAACGACCAGAATTGTATTGAGTGCTTTTGCCATCTGTAGGATAGCGTAGCACAGTTATCACGCAAAAAAGTGTGATATATATCACAAAAGCCCGCTGTGGGGTCAGCGGGCTTTTATAAGTGGGGGATCAAACGGGTGCTGTGTGTATTTTGTTATGAGCGACGAACCGCTTTGACGATAGCCAATAACACGACAGCCCCGAGTATAGCGGTCAGGATGCTTGTGATGTTGAGAGCACCAGCTTCTGGCGATGCGCCAAACAGGCTCACAATCCAGCCACCGAGGAATGCACCGATGATACCGACGACGATATTTGCGAGTGCACCCATTTGCTCGTCAGTTTTCATGATGATAGATGCTACCCAACCGGCAAATGCACCGACGACAAGCCAAATGATTAAGTTTACAATCATTTTTTTGCTCCTTCTTATTAACGTTGTGTAGTCATAATACGGTCTAGCGATTAACTGGGTTGTGATAAACATCACAAATCATGTACAAACAAATCACCTACCCAAACTGGGTAGGTGATTTGTGGGCATATAACGCACTACCGACCGTAGGAGTGTTGCTTCCCCGTTCCATCTTGTGGTCTAGTACCGTCACATTCGTCCGGGTTCTGCGCCTGCTGACGCTGCTTGTCGGCTGCGTGCAGACGATTCTGTGACTGCATACCCTTACCTTTTCCATAATCGCCACGTGCACTTTGTGCTGCAGCATATGGTACGCCAAAGCTGGCCGCGCCTATGAGCGCGGTGATCCCCGCTCCAGCTAGTAGATACTTATTCATGCTATTCTCCTTTCGAGTTATTACATAGGTAATACAACCGAACGGGTGATTTTATTTCACTTAGCATTAGGATGGGTTGTGGATCCACGTTGTTGCGAAGTGTCACGTACTGCGTTTTGCTTAAACCCACGCGGCTCTCCGACGAATGAAAATGCAAATCCTAATGCAATCGTGAGTATCAGAAATAGCCCGATAATAGAGCGCGCCTCGTAACGATATAGGCGACCGTATTTATTGAGAAGCCAGGCAGCAACGAGGCCGCTTACTGTCGCGAGCAACAGAGTCCACCACGGAAATAATCCCAGCATGTTGGCCAGATTTTGTTTGGCACCATACGCCGGCGTCGTAGCTGTACCGATGCGAATTGCTATCGCAACTACTCGAACAAAATAGGCCATAAGTACTATGGACGCTATTGCTGCTATGACCCCCGACACCAACGCGACGGTAAAATAGACGCCAGGACGCATACTAACGTCGCCGCGAGTAATCTTTTCGATTACCTCTCGTTGCATATCGGATACTTTCGTTTTCTGTGTCATCGTATCACTCCCCTCTTCTCGCAAATTACTTTGAGCTGTCGTTTTGCTCTCGCCATCCACACTCCAACGGTAGATCGGGGTGCATGGACGACATCGGCTATGTCTTCATATTTCATATTTTCATAGTAATAAAGCATCAGAACTTCGCGATAACGACTGCCCAGTTCGTCTAAACATTCTCCCACGTCTCCCGCAAGAATTTTCCTGTCAATGTCACGGATAGTCGTCGAATTTGTCGCCATTTCGTCATCCGCATCAATGTGTATCTCACGGGCATTGCGCTTAACTGCATTTATAGCCTCATTGTGGGCAATCCGATAAATCCACGAGCTAAACTTATACTTTGCATTGTAGCCTTTCAGATTTTGATACGTTTTTATAAACGTCTCCTGTACGACATCGCGAGCAACCGCCTCATCGTGGATTAAGTACACGACATATCGCAGTAACTTCGGTTCATATCTTGCCATTAATTGCCCAAGCTGTTCAGTCTCGCCTGCAGTTATTCGGGCAACGAGCTGTGCGTCAATCGTCGAATCATCAGTTTGTTTCATACGTCCATCATTATAGACGAGAAAGTTGACGATTGAATGCCTGTAAGTGTCTTTGTGATCCCTCGAGGAGCCTTTGCATCATCGCGCTAACATCGGCATCGGCTTCTGGTACTGCCGCAAGCATCCTTTTGAGGTCGGCAATATCGAGCTCTTCGATGGCGACACCAACCTTTTGCGCCTCGGTAGGATTCTTTGAGCCTTGTATAACTAGCTGATCATACAATTTCTGAAGATCGGGATTGGCGAATTTTCCCGACTGGTCAATTCTCGGATCTGATATATCTCTTGTTTCCATGACGGCCAAGACATTGGCTTGATGGGAAAGTTCACTTTGCTTGATATTACTAAAGTTTCGACTGCCCCACATTTCATAGAGCTTTTGGTACACGTCGTGAGCCAACTTTTCTTCTTCGACTAAATACTGCAGAGCCTGTGTCATCGTCTCGCCATCGGTAATTTTCGAAGGGTCGGTCGCTGGCAATGTGTCTCGAATTTCTGCCGTAGTTTGTATTGAGTCATCGTGCAACTGGGTAGTTGTTGATTCAGCCTGAATATTCTGCTGACCCCACCAGTAGGCAGACGCCGTTACACCAAACAATATAATTCCTAACGCCAAGCCGGGTAATGCATACCTAACGATTCTCTTAGTATTCATAGACGCATCCTTTCATTTGTACTATCTCTAGTAATACAAACGAAACGATGTATTTATTTCAATCAGTTTATGGGTTGGTCGCTTTTGCCACGAAATATGCTTCGATTTCGAGCAATATGTACGCCCCGACGGCGAAGCTAACAAGTGAAAATACTATTCCTCCAACATCAATACGCAATAGTCCAGATACTATAGCCGCCGCCGTGCTTACAATAATAGCGAGAAAAAGTAGCTCCCAGCCGCGTCGTTGCAATGCCTTCAGTGGCGAGACTGCCATTGCTTCGATTACGACGACCACAACCAATGCAATTAACCATAGCCAGGCGCCAATTAGTAGCAAGCTAATTACCGGCGCAAATATTGCGACATACGCAGATCCTACACCGATGATACTAAATGAACCAAGAGCTGCAATTCCTCCGAACACGACGCCTATAAGCGTTAGCCACCAGATATTATTGGCTAGCCATTTTGTAAATGCCTTTGGTAGGTGCGGTAGGTCTTTGTACCATTCTTTGAGCGTTTCTTCGATTTGGCGAACGTACTGCATACTGACCTCCATTTTATATTCTCATTGTAGTCCGATTCAAAAAACTACAATAATCCCAGCCTGCTATCAAACTTGCTATACTACTAGCATGAACAAAAAGCAACAAGCAATTGCCCTACGAATTATCTTTGCGGCCACATTAGTTACAATTGCAACCGGCACAGTTTTCTACCATTATGTGGAGGGTTTCTCATGGATAGATGCGTATTACTTCAGTGTAATCACCCTCACCACCGTTGGCTACGGTGATTTAGTTCCACATACTGACATAGGAAAACTATTCACAACTCTTTATATCTTCGTGGGGGTGGGTATTATTACCGGCTTTATCACAACGCTGTCAAAAAGAGCTGCACAAAAACGCATAGAGAAGCAATCAAAGTCCCAAGAGATATAGCTTATGATTTATCGTAGTCTTTACTCGTCGCGATGATGAGTAGTACGAGTAGGATAAAACAATTAATCGGCGAGAGAATCAAGATACCAAATACTGCCATCGCGCGTATAACCGATGTGGCAAAGAGTGGATAAAGAGTATACACCTTTTTCGTTTCGGCCATTTTGCGGCTGGCAATATGATTTTTTCTCATGCCACGCAATGAGTATACGTAGCAGGACCCACCTTACTATAAAGATGAGCGTGATCAAAAACGCTGCGAAGCGTTATCGACCGTGATGAGCTGGGGTAGTGCATCCTGATCCTTGAGACGCCTATGGACTGGCTGCAAGATGTGTGCGCACTCAATATGCTACAGCAGTCAACGTAAACCGTATACTATAGTCATCCGCCGGTTGTTGTGCTGGTAAGCTTTGGGTGACGTCAACTTGACTGAGATCCCAATAACACTCCGTGTTGGTATCGATAGCTGCTGTCATGAGCGTAATCGCTGTCGTTGCCGCACTGAAGCTATCTGCCGATCCCAATGTTATATTGTCAGTGGTGCAGCCAGATTGAGGCGCTATCGAGCCGACAGATGGATCTATACTCATACTCCCAGCGACAACATCGGCATCTCCACCATCCTGACAGCCACTCGGAGAACCCGACGGGTCATTGAAATCATAGAATCGAGTACTGGATGCATTTTCCCATACCGCACTATCCCCATCCGTTGGCGCCATAGTCAGTGACCATTGGGCGTCCGCCGACATGTTTGACAAACGGATTTTTTGGGATGCAGAACCGAGGGTTGCAGCACTGCTGTTACAGCCAAACGACCGCGAACGCCCCTGAAACGTAAATGTCGGGGTATCCACTGGAGTTCCGACAGTATCAACCACATCGACACCGACAGAACCGCTCGGAGGAGCTCGCCACACCGCATAGCGATACGCGCCCCCTGCTGTGTTTACTGCCGTATTAGTACCGAGCTGAAACCCGCTCGCATTGATACCACTGATCATATTGCTTGTATTTGCTGTGTTGAGAAATCCCTGACTAACATCTCCCGCCAGCGTCGATGGCCGCTGCACAGCAGCGACTGCCGTTGATCGCTTTACCCATATCTCATCCGACCAAAATGGTACGGCGACTTGCTGACCACTCGTGCCACTGCCCGTATAACTTCCAACATCAAAATTTGATCCTTTTTTAAATGCAAACCAGCGATATAGCGAGCCACTCGTGTTGACTGCTGCATTGGTCCCAACCTCGAATCCTTCTGCACCGAGAGATTGAACGATATTTGCGGCATCAGAACCTGCACTGAATAAACTACTTAGGTCGCCACTGTGTGCGCTGCTACGAAAAGTCCCTGCAGTGGTACTGTTACGTTTGATTGCGACGAGGTCTGGCTGAAACGGCATATCAGGTATACTTCGGTTATCGATAGCATTACCGTAATACAACCCGGTCGCAAAGTCTGCAGCACCGCTTAATTTGTCTGGGCCATATGCATTACCAAATGCTTGCCATTGGTAGGTGTTGGACGCAGTGTTGACGACAGCACTTGTTCCCACACTGAAGCCATCAGAATCTAATGATGTAATTCCGCCAGTAAAGTCTGCTGATGCAGCTGCAAAATATGCCGTCACGTCTCCCGACATTTGACGGATTCGAAATACGGCATAGTTGGCACCATCATGCTTTATCATCACGAGATCTGGCGTGAATCCTGTGCCTGTGACTGCAAACCCTGAACCCGTTCCAACGTAACTACCCTGCGCCATCGTAAAGCTACCGCTACCAGGTGGCAACGGTAGCGCACCCCCAAACCCAAACCAATAAAACGTATTGCCCGTCTGATTAACATTAGCTCCTGTGCCTATTTGGAATCCATCACTTTCCATGGTTTGTATCATATTTGTCGTATCGGCAACTGCATCGCTGAGATAGCTCGATATATCCCCGAAATGCTTCTTTGTCGATAGCACAGAGCGTCTATTATTCGTCGTTGCACTATTGCTGTTTTTTATACTACCACATCTGGCTGAAATCCTAAGCCTGCGATAGATCGATTGTCAATGGCATTGCCCGCATAGATTCCTTCAGCAAAGTATTGAGCCTCCACGAAATGCAAAGTAATAATACATGCCCCCATTTGCGTTGTCTGTTGCTCCGACTGTATAGCCAGTACTAGTCGAGGCTGCGATATAGCTGCCCGTTGTATCTGCAGCTGTAGTAGTAAAAAATTCTGTGCGATTCGTAGGCATCGAAGCAGTCCGGAAGTGCGCTGCCACAGCTGTCGAACGCTTAACCGTCACCATATCAGGCTGGAATCCTGTCGATATTGTTCGACTGGCGGCTCCATTACCAGTATATGTTCCAGCACAGAAGTAGCCCAGTCGAAGTACAGTCCGAACCGCGAAAGGCAATCCAACGATAGAGAACATTCGCTGAATTTACGTTTGCCAAGGTGCCCAGTGTAAAGCCATCAGAATTCAGCGTGATATTGGTGCCTGTGTTATTGGCTGTCGCACTGAAATACGCCGTTGCGTTTGCGGGCATCGAGTTAGATTTAAATACACCGACCCCGGCGGTGGTAGAGGGAGCGATAAGCACTAGTTCGGGCTGGAAGCCGAGGCCAGTTATAGCCTTTGTACTGCCCGTGCCTGCATAATAGCCTACTCGCATGGTGTAGTTCGCCGCATCAGCGCGATCTGGACTATACCCAAGTGAAGCAAAGACCATCAAAATCGCTAAGCATCCAATAAAAACTTGATGCCATCGGTGCCAAGCCCTATAAGATGAACTAGCTCGCTGCATTATTCGCTGATTACCATTTGTTGTTATGTGTATACTCTTTAGGTCATTGTAGCAAATTCATGATATCTGTACTGTTGTAATAAAATTACTAACCATAAGCTGATGAAGTTCCATTTCATTTCTTGCTATTTACTTTGGATCCGTACTTTATCACTATCTACTACTAAGATAGTCACGAAGCCGTTCCATATACAAAACATAGCTTTTTCTCGTATGCGAGAGTACTTTGCTACGTTCAAGCTTTTTCAATTCAACACTGGTTGTCTCACGAGCAAGGCCTAAGGCATCTGCGATTTCCTGCTGGGTAATTGAAAGCCTGAGACGAGTCTTATATGGTCTAACTCTCGTGCCAACTTGGTTTGCCATGTTGAACAACATAAATGCGACCTTATCACCTGCCTTTGGGTGTTCAAGCGCACTGATCTGATCGAGAGCGCTCAAAAAGCGAGCCACGACATGAAGGTGATTATCATAGAGCACGTCCGGATCTTTTCGCATTAGCTCACGATAATCAGATTGCGATACGACCCGGAGCACACAATCAGAATATGCTTCATAAAAGTACTGCGACTCTTTGATAAGCCCGACGCTAAAACCAACCGGTATTGCTTCGTTTTTTTCATGTAGTGCGACTTGGCGTTCCGCTCCATCGGCAGTGATTGCATACGATTTGACGTAGCCTTTTTCGATAATATAGACACCTTTTGGCACAACACCCTTCAGCAGTACAGTCTGGCCCTTGTGAAAGGATTCAGATGGGTAAGCTTTTATGAGTTGCTCCATTGTCGTCATCAGGGCGATACCTTTTCTGTGGTGCTCTTACGTTATAATTATACGCTCATTGTAGTGGTGTCTACAACGATGATTTTAAAACAAGAAACGTCGGATAAGATACAGAGATGTTAGCGTGATGACAAGCGAACCAATCGCAAGCGGAATATCGAGTTCATGGGTTGTTGGCAGTGTACTAAACACGTCATTTTTCGGGTTGAAAATCTGAGCAGCTTTTACCTCTCTAGCGGCGTCTTGCTGTGTCTGTCTCTCGACGCTCGTCGGCGTAACGATAGTTGTTACGACCGTCGGCTGACTACTGCCTGCGGTCGGAACATAAGACAGTACTCTTAGTGGTTGCCGATTAGCTGTATTCCCTGCGCTACCTCGCGATGTCGGTTGATTTGCAACCACTGGATTCCCCGCACTTGTATCGATACCAAAACTACCAATCCAGGTGCCAAAGACGTTTATGAACAAGACGCCAAACCACCCACTGAGACCTATCTGACTATTTGTGATATTCGCAATGTTCGCCGATGCCGTTGCATTTCCCGTGGTCGCATTCCCAGCTTCGGTGTTGCGGCTCACGGTAGCGTCGCCACTTTGCGAATTGAGGGTGATGTTGTTCGTAATCGCTGTGTCGTTTATTGCATTGATCGTAAGACTTGGCGCTGTCGTATCATTTTTTTGCACACCGTTTCCGATTGCTGCCGCAGTCGTACCACTCGGAGCATCGACGATAACCCCCACCCATTTACCGAGTACGTTTATAAAGACAAGCAAGCTATTGCTTGCAACAATATCATGGCCTGATAGATTAAACAGTACGACGTTTGTCATCGCATCACCACTTTTTGCAGAACCAGCCGAGGTATTTCCAGTCACTGCTGCTTGTCCGGTGTTTGCAGCCAGAGCAACGTTGTTCACTATAGACTGAGTGTCTTTGGAATTTACCACCTGCACCGAACCTCCATCATTTACGGTGGAATTACTTGCGAGTAGTTTCGGCAAGAAGTCAGGTGCGATGAGTATATCACCGTTTAGGTTTCCATAAATATTGACTGTACCTATAAATGACTGGTTGGCGGCGACCATTGAATTAACAATATTTACGACGTCGGCGACCGTATTTGCGCTGCCGGTCGTTGCATTTCCAGCAGACGTATTGCGCTCGACCGTCGCGTCGCCACTTTGCGCGCTTAGATTGATGTCATTTGTAATTGCCGTTGAATTCGAACTGTTGATAGTCTTGCTATCAGTCGCGGTTGTCGCACCAGCTTCGAGCATTGCCTTGAGCAACATTGGTTGCAAAATTATGTCACCGTTTACATCTCCAATTACATCAGAGACGAAGGTTGCAGCTTCTGCATTATTTGAATTCGTCATCGATGAGTTAACGTTATTTATGATAGTAGCAGAGGCACTCGCGTTGCCACTCGTTGCTGATCCGGCTGATGTGTTTGCGCTAACGAGCGCGTCACCCGTTTTTGCTAGCGAATCCAGTGCATTTGATATCTCCGCGGTTGTCTTCGAGTCGATAGTCGTTGTTGAACTTCCTGCTGGTGACGTCTTCTCGGGAATCGACATCGTTGGGGGCGGTACTGCCACGTAGGTGCCGCTTGTGGAGTCGTACTTCCACTCATCGGTATTCCAACGACCAGTTTTTGAATCATAATAATAGTTCTTCTTTGGTTCTACGGTCGTCGTTGGAGTCGTCGTTTGCTGCGTCTCTGCTGTTGGAGTCGGCGGCGTCGGTGTAGTTACAGCAGGAGAAGTTGTTGTCGTACTGTCAGTCGGTGTAGTAGTGGTGTCAGTCGGCGTCGGTGTAGTTGTTTGGGTAGGTTGGTCAGGCGGAATCGTATCAAGGGCGAATGCCCGAAAGGGATAGATGCCGGCAATCAAGACAATCGCACCGTATAATACCCCCCTGTTGATGAACTGCTTTTTTCGATTGATTGCTAACATTACGCCCCCTTTCCTATATCAAGTCATTTGGTCCTGGAGGGGAAATCTGGGCTGAAGCTCCCCTCCAGGCGTGTCACCTATTCGCGACCCGTTCAACTGGTTACCATTAGTTCGTAACTTTGAACGTCAGTGTCGTAGAATTTGTGTTGGTAGCGTTACCGGAAGTAGCAGATCCCCCGGAAGTATTACCAGTAACCTCGGCTTCACCACTAGTTGCAGTTTGCGTGTTCGAGTTCTGAACAGTGAGGCAATTGTCATTGTTGACAGTAACGTGGTTACGTACGGTGCTCTTGACCACGTTTGTCGAGTCAGGTCCGGTCTTGGTGATAGAACCAGAGCCACTACCCCCACTTGGCATCATCGCTGCAGCAGCACCCGACTTACTATTGTCGACTGTTACACTAGCGCTTAGTGCATTGGCATTTGCTGCATTTCCGGATTTTGCAGATCCGCCAGTTGTATTGTGCTCAACCTCTGCTTCACCCGTTGATGCAGACTGTGAGTTCGAGTTCGAGGCATTGATGTGGTTGTTATTGTTCACTCTTGTGTGTGATCGGACCTTTGAGATTACCCTATTGGTTGAGTCGGGCCCTGTGGTGTTGATGGTACCTGACATCGCACCTGCAAATCCTGCAAGTCCGGCGACGAGTCCCAAAGACGCCACGCTACTTGTGATGACTGTTCGTATTTTTTTCATATTATCCCTCCGTTTTTGAATTAATTGATATCGTTTCGGGTGTTCGCCCGACCCAGTAACCGTTGGTGTATGTCACTGGGTCGAGAGACCACAGAAATACATGTGAATACCTCAATCACCGCTGGTATTTTCCGACGAGGATTCGACTGAAACATCAAGTGACGAACTGCTAGAATTCGATGACTGAGAATTTGACGAGATGTCGAGAGTGGTTTGTTGTGAGCCAGAGCGGATAACCTTATGGATGCTACCGTCTTTGTCTACGAGAATTTTGCGGCCGTTGACCTCGACTTTGGTATCGGCTGTAGATTGTACGCCTTTAGCTGATGCTCCTGACTGTTCGACGCGAACACTGGTTGAACTTTTTGTTGTAGCCTCACCGGCTGATTGAACGGTTTTCGACGACTTAAAAAGCGCCTTTTGTGGCGCTTCGTATTCTGTTTCGAGATGTATCGACTTGTAAGGCAGATTGATTTGGAACAGCCCGTACATTCAGCCTGGCATAGGCAAGAAACACAAGATAACCGGCGACGAGTAACGCAACGATTAGAGCGGCATACCGCAATGCGACATGTTGCTGTAGTAGCTGTATTGGTGCTGAAATCATTCGTGACATTACTCCTCCTCTCCGCCAACACAAATCAGTGTTCGACAACAGTTAGAGTACTGTACAAACGACTCTATCGTATATGAGAAATCTCACATAAAACAAAGATACCTTAATATTCCTCTAAGAAATACTCAAGTTATCTTACTGCGTTCATCAACACGCCGCTCTTCGACACGGTCGGATCGGTGCACATTGTACGGTTAAAGCAACAGGGACGCCTGGAGCCATTTCGCAGTTTCGAAAATGCGACGTCAATACGTTTTGCACGCGTTTCGGGATTGTTGGTCGAACGAATCCAGCGTATCCAGTCCCACCGAGCCATTGGAGTAATGTCTTTCCAAAGCGGCCAAACGTCCGATTTTGTCTGGAGTGCCTTGGCTAAATCATCCGGGATAGTAGGTTCCGGCCACTCATTCACAGGCTCAATCTCAAGTGCAATAGTCGTCCGCCTCGCTAATCCCTGCATCACGCTGCAATGTAGTATCAATTGCAAGCCAATGACTTCCGCGACCATCTGGCTCTAGTGGAGAGGTAAAATCAGTCCCGTTGAGTGTTCCGCTCACCATCACCATACCTCGTGAGGGCAGCGCGGCACTCGCTTCATTCGGCAAGACTACCACGAACTGAGAATTGATTTTTTGAACTGGTGCGCCGAACTTTATCATGCCTAAATTGTATCAGATAAGCTCAATTATCTCGGCATTCCCGATTTGCACGCCTTTCGTATCGTCAAGGTATGAGATGCCATCGACTATACGTCGAAGCGCCCTACCATGTGAGCCGTGCCCCACCACCACGATAATCTCTTCGGGTCGAGCATGTATATACGCAATCGCGTCTCGAGCTCTATCGTGCAGCTCTTCAACCGTCTCCGCACCATCAACAGCATCTAGATCTTCATAACTATGAGCGGCAAAAAAATCTGGCGAGTAACTTCCTTCTAGCTCTCCAAAACTCCGTTCGTAAAACAACTCAGAGACTTCAATTGCATCATGCGGATAATTAACTTCAGTTGCGATATGTTTGGCCGTATCGTGTGCTCGCGACAATGGAGACGAAAGTATAATATCGACTTTTGGCACGATCTCTTTGAGCCGTTTCCCAGCAGTCATTGCCTGCCTTCGGCCTGCATCAGTTAGTGCTGCCTCTGATTGTCCAGCAAAACGTCGCTGTACATTCATATCTGTCTGGCCGTGCCGGATAAAATATACCTTCTTCATGTCTTCCCCTATAATACACCTCATGGTCAACCAATCACGACTCCTCCAGCTTCGCAATGAACCTTCTGACGGCTCGTCAGTCATCTATGTTATGTCGCGTGATCAACGAGTACGAGACAATCACGCATTGCTCGCTGCACAAGCGGCGGCACTTGAGCATAACGTGCCGCTCTATGTTTTGTTTATCCTGCGCGCTATTGCAGGCAGATCTCGCGAACACTACGAGTTCATGCTGGATGGTCTCGAGCAGGTCAGTAGCGAACTAAGCAAGCAGAATATTCCGTTTATCATGCGTCGGGGCGATGCAAAAGATGAGATTATGAAGTTTTGTGACGAAGTAAATGCCGGTGCAGTGTTTTTTGATTTTAGTCCTCTGACACATGCACGCTCGATTTCCCGAGCTGTCGCGGACGCTTTCACTGGTTCAGTTTCAGTTGTCGATACGCACAATATCATCCCTGTTTGGATAGCATCAGATAAACAAGAATTTGCTGCACATACACTACGGCGAAAGATTCACAAGCAGCTCGAAACGTATCTGGAAGAACCAGAAAAGCTCCGCAAGCATGCCCCTACTGCAAAAAACGTTGCTTCGCTCAGTTCTGCAGATGCAAGAAAATTTGTGAGTATTTTGCCTCAATCGGGCATTTCCCTTGATATGAAATCTGGTGAAGCTGCAGCACGAGCCAGGCTCAAAGAATTTATCGACAGCGAGCTACAAAACTACGCACATGGACGCAATGATTGTTCAACTGATATGCAGAGTGGCCTTAGCCCCTACCTGCACTACGGTCAAATCTCATCTCTTCGTGTCGCATTGGATGTCACTGCGGCCGTCGATACGCCTCCGCTTCTACTTCGCCAGGCAAAGATGCAAAAGGCCAGCGATTCTCCCAGCCATGCAGACGGCATGAATGCACTGCTTGAGGAAATGATTGTACGCAAGGAACTATCCGACAACTTTTGTTTTTACAATCAAAACTACAAATCGCTCAACGGCGCACCCGACTGGGCGCGTAAGACCCTCGAAAATCATGCTGCTGACCAACGTGAATTCATCTACAATCTCGACGAGTGGGAATCGGCGACGACGCATGATGACGCCTGGAATGCCAGCCAGATGCAACTCAGCCGGACAGGCAAATTGCACGGCTATCTGCGAATGTATTGGGCCAAGAAGCTGCTTGAATGGTCGAAAACTCCAGACGAAGCCCTGCGAACCGCAATCTACCTCAATGACAAATACTCAATCGACGGCGGTGATCCAAACGGCTACGTCGGAATCCTGTGGTCGATTGCTGGACTCCATGACAGAGCATGGAGCGAGCGACCGGTCTATGGAAAAATACGCTACATGAATGTTGCCGGCCTCAAGCGCAAATATGACATCGACGCCTATATCACTACATGGCTAGATGATAAAAAACAGTTGTGATTACAGTGCTTGTATCGTCTGGAATGGATGATTCGAAAGTTTTAATAGTTTTTTCGATTCCCACAGTCGCCTCTGCGATATACGTCACCCGAACAGTATGCTTGTGGCGTGCGTGATAGCCAATATAACTATCTTCGAACTGTTTCAATGCGTGAGTGAAGCAGGTCCGGCATATTGGCCGCTCAAGCGCGACAGGGCACCTAAAGGGGGCGCACTACCTTGTGTACCACAGACATTGTCTGCATAGGCATCAGTCAGCGACTGTGTCGAGAAATCTGCTACCTGCATAGTATTTGCCATCGGTGTCTTTATATGACCTGTAGGCATACGTTAAATCTTTGATCGAATCTGGCACAGTTATAGAAATTCCAAGTTCGCGGATGACGATGATATTTGTATCGGTACTAGCTGGCTTGGTGCTTGATTCCTGCAGACTCGCTACTTGCCCACTGAGTTTTTGGATTTCTTCATCCTTTGCGGCAAGCTGCGACTGATTATCCTGCGACATTTGCCAAAAATACGCGACACTAGCGAGTAGCCCGGCCACAACAAGCACGACAGAGTAGCGTGCTGACGACCTTTAGCCCTTTACGACTCTTTTGCTTTAGTTGGGAAGACGTGCTCTTGGCTCATCCCATGATGGGGCGTCGCGTCTTCTTGTTCGAATTTATCCATAAGCTTAATATACCATACCGACTAGAGTGTATATCCAGCAACCAGACACATCGTGACGACGGCTCCGGCGATGTAGTTTAGCCAGATAAATCTGCGCCAACCCGCCCGTGCATTGGACGATGTTTTGTCGGTAATAGATCTATACGGCCATACGTTTGCAACATACATGAGTCCCGCAAGTGCGACGATATACGCGAGTCCCCCGATAACCGCCGTCAGGATAGATGCGACGAGATACATACCGAGCGCAAAGCGAGCGGTTGCCCTGGCACCGAGCACTGTCGCTATCGATTTGATTCCCGCTTCACGATCAGGGATAACATCTTGTACTGCGCCAAATGCCTGACTCGCTATTCCCCATGCAAAAAATGCCGCCGCCGCAATCCAGCCTTCATTGGTAGCGCCAGTCAAACTGTAGGCAAAAAGCAGCGGCCCGACAAAATGCATGCTTGATGTGACCGAGTCGAGAAACGGCACTTCTTTAAATCGCAGACCCTTCGCGCTATACGCCACCACAAAGAACAGCACGATAGCTAGTACGAACGTGCTCCATGCTGTCCCCGTCAGTGCCAAATAGAGAACAAACGGCAAGCATGCTAGACTCGACGACCAAAGTATCAGTGGGTGATATTTTTTTGGCGTAATCGCACCTTCGATACTGCCTTTGCGCGGATTGCGCATGTCTGATTCATAGTCAAATACATCGTTGATTCCATACATCAGTAGGTTATACGGGATCAGAAAAAATAGTGTCCCGATAATCAGCCGGGCATCGATTCCACCGCCCATCACAATATACCCTGCGGCAAACGGATAGGCAGTATTCACCCATGAGATAGGCCGTGACGATGCAAACAGTAGTTTAATTTTGTCCATGATTCTCCTTTTGAAATATATGCCACAGATTAGGGATAAGCACTGCTGCTAGCACAGCGTAGAAAAAATCCTCAATCGGTGCAGATCCGAGCGACATCCCCAGGATTTTTGTTTCATCGTACGCCACAATTCCGCTTGCGACAATTACAGAGTCAAATATCGCCGTCAAAACAAGCAGCACGATGAGCGTAACCGTCACCGACTGGTTCCAGACGATTCGTCCATTCAATACTCGAAGGAGCAACAGGACAACGCAGAGAAAAAGGCAATTAAGAACTAGGTACGTTGCCATACGGTACCTCCCAATCGATAGATGATGAGTGCAAAGTAGCAGAGAAACGTCAAAAAGAAGAGTTCTTCGATTGGAAACTCTGGAGCTAGATACAGCCCGCTCATATACTGACTTTTTCCGCTAAAAAATATGCCGAGGCCTATGCCGGTTGCATCCCAGAGCACAAATACACCCACACTCGTCAGCACCGTGAGAATCGTCGCGCGAGTGTTGGTAAAAAGAGCGAGCTTGTAGCGATAATCGAGCGTCACCATGCCAGCGATACTGAAGAGCAATGCCGATAGATAGGCAAATTGCATCATAGATCGCTCGCCTTCAACGGCCCAGCCAGTTTGCTATCGACGATTCGTTTGTAGGTCAACTGCGCGCTGATAAGACACATTGGCAGTCCGATTCCAGGGACTGTGCCGGCGCCAACGTAGTACAAATCTTTGAGCTTTTTGCTCTTGTTTGGCGTACGAAACAAAACGCTCTGTTTGAGTAAATGTGACTCGCCGCCAAACGCATTGTATTGCCAGGCATTGAAACGAGAGGCAAAATCATCTGGCCCAAAGAGTAGCTTTGCGGTAATTCGCTCGCGTAAATCTGCTATGCCGCTCGCCTGTGCGAATGTGTCGATTGCCCTGTCCGCAAGCGTGTTTTGTTCGTCCTCGCTGAGCGAAACACCAGCTGGTAGCGGCATCAGTATAAAGATATTTTCTTCGCCATCAGGCGCAAGCGTTTTGTCTGTTTTTGTAGGATTACATACGTAAATCGAAGCGTTTTCTGGTACTTTCATGTCTACATAGATCGAGTCGAAATTTTCTTTCCAGTTATCGACAAAATAGAGGTTGTGATGCAGCAATTCTGGCAACTCACCTTTTATACCGAGAGAGATGAGCAAAGCACCCGGCCCCGGCTGACGACTCTGCCAATACTTCTCAGGAAAACTTCGGTACTCACTTGGTACCAATGTCGTTTCCGTAAATTGCAAATCGGCATTCGAAATGACGACGTCAGCACTTATTTGTGTCCCATCAGTCAGGCGCACTCCGGCAGCTTCGCCGTTTTCGACGATGATGGTTTCGACTGGTGCATCGTAGTGATACGTGATGTCATACTCACTCCCGAGCGCTCGCATATCATCGACCAGTGAAAGCATACCGCGACGAGGATAATACACTCCGCTCTTGAAATCCAAATGGCTCATGAGCGTATAAATCGCCGGCGCCTGAAACGGTGAACTGCCAAGGAACACCATGTGGTATTCCAACAGTTGCTTCAGTCGTTTGTCACGAAATGTTTTGCTGACATAGCCATCGAGTGTACTCATGACGAGCCTTAGCATAGCTGGGGCATTCGTTATAACTGCCGGAGAGATCACATCCCTGATCCGCAAAAAGTTATTGTAGAGAAAATATTTCACCGAAAGCTCATAGGCTTTCGTACTCTGCGCCACATAGCGCTCGAGCTTTTTGCCAGCTCCTGGTTCGATAGCTTCGAACGTCTCTTTATCTTTTTCAACATCACCTTGTATGACGAGTGGTGCATGCTTTTCAAAATATACCTTATACCCAGGCGTAAATCGTATCAAATCGAGTCGCTTTTGGGCTGAGGCGTCAAACAGCGAATAATACTGCTCGAAGACCTCGGGCATGAGATACCATGACGGTCCGAGATCAAAGACATATTCGCCCACTTTCTCTGCATGAATTCGTCCACCGGGCTGAGAGTTCTTCTCATATACGTCGACCTTGTAGCCTGCCTTCCCGAGTATGTTCGCAAGCGCCATGCCCGCATAGCCAGCACCGATGATTATCGCATGATTCATACGCCAAACCTCGCGCGCAGTAGTAGCAGAATCTTGCGCCAGTTTGCGACCCGGATACGCCGAGATACGATGCTGCTTGCCGGGAGCACCTTGAGTTGCTGTAGCAGGGTAGAGTAATAATAGTAGCTCGCTCTCACCGCCGCGCGTGCACTGCTTGGTAGACGGTCGATATAGTCTTTTGCGAGAGCAAACTCTCGCTCGATATCGGCGATGATGCTCGCTTTGTCTTGTTCAGAAAACGAGCTATACCCCACACCGGGAAAATACACGCGGCCGAGTTCGTTATAATCGGCTTTCATATCACGGAGGAAATTCACTTTTTGATACGCAGAACCGAGTGCGCGAGCACCGTCAGAAAGTGCGGCGTACTCATCGACGTTCCCTTTTGTAAATATCTTTAAGCACATCAGTCCGATCACTTCTGCCGAACCGTAGATATACGTTTCGTATTCTTCTAGCGAATAGGTTTTTTTGCTGAGATCCATACGCATGCTCGCAAAAAACGGTCCGACCAAATCATCTTCTATGCCAAACTCGCCCGCAGTCACAGCAAAACTATGCACGATGGGATTAGTAGAATACCCAGCAGTTCGAGCGCGCGTTACTTCAGCTTCGAGTTCATTCAACCGAGCTTCTTGGTCGTTGCCATCATACGCATCAACAATCTCATCAGCGATACGAACTAGGCCGTAAACTGCATAAATATGCCGGCGGGTATCTGCCATAAACAACCTGCTACTCATCGAAAATGATGTCGAATAGCGTTTCGTTAGTTGCTCAGATAGCTGATAGCTGGTCGAGGTGTAAAGATCCATTTACCCACGCCTCCTCTCCAGCTGATCAGTGAACATCTGAAGCTCACTTTTTCGCGCATCATCGGGCAGGGAAGTCAGGGCAGTGCGCGCCTTTTCAAAGTAGCTGGCCGTAAGTACGCTCGTCTTTTCCCTAGCGCCAGAATCTTCCATATCTTGTTTTAGTTGCGATACCGCCACGTCTTCTGCCTGTGGTTGTCCAAATGTCGTATCAAATCGTGTCCTCTGCTCTTCATTCATCAGTTCTCGATGATATTTAACGAGTACCGTTTGCTTGCCCTCATGTATATCCGTTAGCGTGGACTTGCCTGTCGTGCTTTCTTCGCCAAACACACCGAGCAAATCGTCTTGAATCTGAAAAGCGATGCCGATATCTGTCGCGAATTCATTGAGTGCATCAATAACTGGCTGGCTTTCGCCTGCACAATACGCGCCGGACAGCAGCGGGCCGATAAAGCTATAGCTCGATGTCTTGTAGCGATAAATTTGCAGCGGGTCGAACTGTCGCCCCTGCATAAAGCCCGATTCGACATCCATCAGCTCACCACCAATCACCTCGTAGATAGATACGTGCAGCTGGTTAAACACTTTTTGTTTTACTTCGCCGTCGTAGCTTGAGCTATTTACCAAAAAATACGCTTCTGAGAGTAAAGCATCGCCTGCCATGATTGCTGCGCTGTTGGCATAATGAGTCGCGCGAGTCTCATCGAGCACTTCACCGTAGATATCGAGGTAAATCCCGCCGATATTCTTTTGGCCGCGGCGGACAAAATCTTGATCGATAATATCGTCGTGTATAAGCATAGCAGCGTGCACGAGCTCCTGTGCTGCGGCAATCGGCACCACGCGCTCATCGACTCTTCCGTTTCCGACCATCGTAAGGTAGGGGCGTATACGCTTTCCTCCAACCATTACAATTTTTTCGATATGTTGCCACAGGTGAACGTACGACTCGCCGACATCAGCGGCACTAGTGATACGCCGCGACAACACATCATGAATGTATGTATCGATAAGAGCCGGGGTCTCACTAAAGTTTGTATCGTGATCCATTTCCCTAATTATACCTTAGAAGTACGCCGATATACCTATTGATTTGCTCCAAACAAAAAAGCCGCCCACTAGGGGCGGCCAATTTGAAGTTGATTACAACTTAGCGACGTCGGAAGCTACCGCCACCATTACCGCCAGAACGGTTGCCGCCGCCATCAAATGAACGTCGAGGACGCTCTTCGCGTGGCTTTGCAACGCTGACTGTAAGTGGACGACCGTCCATGTCTTTGCCGTTGAGGGCCGAGATAGCAGCTTGTGCAGCTGAATCGTCCTCGAACTCAACAAATCCAAAGCCCTTGCTTCGGTTTGTATCACGGTCTGTGATAATTTGTGCTGACTCGACTGTTCCGTGAACTGCAAACAGGTCACGAAGTTCGTCGTTTGTCATAGCATATGAAATGCCTGCTACAAATAGTTTAGTTGCCATTGATATTGACTCCTTGTCTCTGCTCAGGAGTCTAATACACAAATTTTTGAGATATTAGCTAGCTGCTTCCTAAAACGATCTTGAATTGTAAAGTACTAGAACATCTTTCGTAAAACGTTTGCAGCTATACCTAGTACTATATTTATACCACACATAGCACGATAAGCAAAGCATTTAATCTACTTTCTGTCTACTTCTGGGATTTCCCCTGTTCGTGCCAATCCTGCACGACGAGCTTATCGCCGACTTTATTTACCACCAGCTGCTGACCTTGCTGCCACCGCAGTTGCCGGACCAGCTCGATTGGAACTGAAATCTGGTACGTACCAGTCGAGTTTTTGGTGAGGTTTCGTATCTGTTGTTCGCCACTTTTTCGTGTGCCCACTATGCGCTCCTTGCTTAGATATTCTCAGCATAACACAAACTCCGAGTTAAATCGGAGTTAACTCGGAGTTCAAGCTTGTATTTAACGACTCAAGATTTGACAGCTAGATACAACGAGCTACTCAGTGCCGATTTTTCGGATCTGCTCGATTATCAGGTCTGCTGATTGCCGTGCCGAATTCTTCACCGTATCGATCACAAAATCATCATCGTACGGCTCAATTTCAGCATAGTGCCTGCGTATTTCATCTTCTGGTGGGTTCTTTTCACGCGCTGCACTTCGAGCGACCGCCACTTCGACAGGAACTGATAAAAACACCTTGATAAACTTCATGTTATGCGAATTCAGAAATTCAACCAGGCTGTCATTGAAGGGCTTTTTATACATTTCTTCCATGATGATATCGTAGCCTTTTTCATACATCTGTAATGCAAAGTAGTTACTGACATCATGCGCGATTCGTGAGCGTTCGGCGCGATTGGATTGCCCCTCCTTGAGCGGCATGTACTTCTTGAACCGATCGACATCAAGCACTGTCCAGCTTACGCCCAAATCATGTTGAATCATCTGTGCGATTGTTGACTTACCAACGCCAGCCGGGCCTCTTAGAACTACGACAATATTCATGTGATAACTATAGCATGTACCGAGTTTCGAAAGCATTGTAGGGGGACGCGTCTGAGGCTCTGCTACAATACAAGAAATGATTACGTGGCAATTTCTTATCACCGCGCAGGTGCTCATGAGTACTGTGATGTCCCTCTATGCCAGGCGGCTTAGTTTGCGTTCGCGCGGGGTGTTCTTTGGGATCGGCGTGCTGACCTACCTGATGGTAGCGTTGTTTGGCATCGTGTTTGGCACCATCGCGACAGGCGGGAGTGTGTCCTGGCCGAGCGATACTGCCTGGGTGTTTATCGCTATCGAGGGTGTGTGCATACCCATGGCATGGCTGCTCCAGTACAAGATCATCAGCAATATCGGTGCCGGCAACACGGCTGTCGCGACGACGCTGTATACCTTGGCCGCCGCTATGATGGGTATCGTCTTTTTGCACGAGGTATTTTCGCTCGCCTTTGCCACAGGTGCAGTATTGATTTTGAGCAGTGCGCTACTGTCACTCTGGATCAAACCAGATGTTGACCACGTATCGTTTCTGGCGGTACCCGCAAAAGTCGGCTTGATACTTACCGGTAGTGTCCTTTTTGGCATAGGTATGTATGCAGAGAAATCAGCCATTTCGCTCATTGGTCCCTGGGACTACATGTGGTTTGGCTGGTCGATGCAACTCATAGGTGCATTCATTATCTTTCTGCTCTATGGCCGCAAGGAATTACCACACATGACCAAGCCCGTCGTACGCCAAGGTTTGATACTGGGTGGTCTCACGGGGCTTGCCGGCGGACTCTATGTGTGGGCGCTCAGCCTCGGCTCGCTTAGCCACACGGTCGTCGCTGCAGGCAGCAAAACTGCGCTGATTGTCCTATTTGCCGCAATATTCCTGCGCGAGCGAAACGCAATGCCCCTCCGTATAATCGCTTTTTTGCTATCGACCCTCGGCCTGTGGCTCGTTATCAAGTAAAAACAAGTGGTACATTTACAAACGTGCTCGTTCTGCACGCTTGCTAGCTCGATTTCTTCTCGATGTGTATACATGAATAATTAGAAAATCTCGTACAGTAAAACTATTGCCACTGCCAGGAGGAGATTATAGCGTCTATATCACTGCTTGTAGTCGTGGAGGCAAAGGCAACGTATGCGTAGCCTTTAGCTGTCAGAGTAACAACGACTGCTTTTCCATCAGAAAATTCAATTTTTCGCGCCGGTAAGCCATCGAGCGTAGTAAATCCGGATACGATCTTGCCGCCGTTACCGGCTCTATTCGAAGCTTCAGTGTCGATGGGCGTATCTGACGCGCTCTGGGGTGTAACGAAATACATTCGCTCCTTGCCGCTTGCATCGACAAGAAGAAATTCTGGCGGACTAGCCATATAGTTATACTTGTCCGATATATCGGAGCCAGTGACTATTTTCCAATTTGCAGGATATTCAAACGACTGTACGTATGCACTTATATCGGTAGCAGTTTGTACTCCATCCTTTGGAGTATTTGTGGTGCTTGTCGATGCGTTGGATGATTGAGTTGTCTCGTCAGACGATTTACTGTCCGTCTGCGAAAGTTGTTGCCACAATACGACCCCTAGCAATCCTGCGACGACCAATATAAGAACGATAATTATCCAGATGTGTGCACTGCCACGTTGAGAGCGCTTCGTCCGACTTAGATTTTTCATTTGCTTGTTACTCCTGCGTTAATTCTTTTCGTACTATAGCATGAGCAGGACTGAAATACCGGTAATGCCTGCGTGGTTAAATCGGAGTTCGATTTTTAAGAGCGTTACAGCGGGTTTTCTGACTTTTCGACAAACCGCACGTGACGTTCGTTTTCATCTTTGAACGCTGGCGTGACGGTCAGTACCATCTTCATGCTACCAAAGTAATGTATTCGGGTATTCGGCGGGATAACTATGAGGTCAGTTGGTCCGACTTCGACTTTATTGTCATCTAGGACAAATACTCCAGTTCCTTCGTAAATATAGTAGATAAAATGGCTTACCGCGTCGTAAAACTCCTGAAAATGTCCTTCTTCTACCGATACGTGCACGACGTTCGCTCCGGGCACTTCTTCGCCATACACCGTCAAATCAATGCCGTGCTTGTTGAATTTCTGCGCCTGGTCTGAGGTAAATTTATATTGCTTGCTCATGTTTTGACTTTCGTTTTGAGGTTCTTTAATCCTGGAATGTTCACAATTTCAGTCGCAGAAAGTTCTTCTGACGATAGGATCGGGATACCCCTGTCACGACCATACGTATAGAGAGTGATGTGTGCCGGCTGCGTCGGAAACTCGACGGCGAATGTGGCGCGCAGATATTCATATAGTTCATTGAGTCCATCGAGCCTCACCATGGCAACAATCGTAGCAAGTTCGTCGCGTCGTACCATGCGATACTCACCTGTCAGCGAAAACCCCGTAAGGCTGTGTGTCTGCTGAAAGTCCAGGAATGCTTGCTTCAGTCGCTCTGCAGCCGTCTCGGCGTCATCTGAATCGAACATGGGCGCGAGATCTTTGAGCGCCATGATTGATATGTGAAATTCCGATTTGCGTAGCAACGTATAGTCCTGCACGCGTACGGACTGCGGCATATTGAGAAGTTCGAAATTACGCAGTGAGATATAACCCAGCACCATAGCTGTGGTTAGTAGTAATCATAGTGAAGTCCATGGTCACATGATAGCAGAGTCACGCTACCGTAGCTCTATTGCCTTTTTCAGTTCGATTGCAAACGACGGCACGTAGTCACTTGGCTTCGCTTCAATCTCTGTCATTAATTCCTCTGGCTTCCAAGATTTGAACTCATCGACTTCGTCGTTTGGCTGAGGTACAGCGTGGCTAGTGCCGACATACAGGTGCGAGAGTCGTCGGAACTCTGTGCCGTCGTGGTCGGTAAATAGATTCAAAAATGTTTCTTCGTCTGTGGTCGAAGCTGTGTCCATACTTCGCCCTCTGATGTAAAGACCAGGACATTCTCAGTCAGATGATTGTCGCTCTCCGCCTGCTCACGCGGAATAGAATCAATTACGTTCCCATCTACGTCGAGTACGTCGATAATTTCATGCGCGGTCATAGATCGTCCGTACCAAATACTACATCAGAAAATTGTTTTTTATCCGCGTATGATGGGCTCATGTTTAGCGACATAAACTCATCTCTTGTAAACCAACCCCAAGTCGCAACTTCGTCAGTCTTTGCACGTAGCAATACAGGGGGAATGGATGCTCGATAAAACAAGTTCATGCGCGGTATGCCGTTTACAACGCTTCCGATTGTGTAATGGACCATGCGAAAATCACAGGATACCTTGTCAGCGGGAACACCGAGCTCTTCTTCAATCTCTCGTGGCAGTGAAGTCTCGATGGTCTCACCGTGATCGACGCCACCGCCAGGAAAGCTCCAGAACATTTCGGGAATCTCTTTGACTAATAGGACTTTGTCGTCGTTGACGATAATAATCCTGGCAGAGACGCGATAGAGGCAATCGTCGATTTCGTTTAGGCGTGGGTCGGTGATTTCATGTGCTGTCATAGAAATATGATAGCAAAGTAAGTATAGTTCGTATCCATTCTATGGACAAAAATGCGTTTATATGCTATAATGCCCTCACTTGTCTTGGAACCCCTGGACTCGAGTACCGACCACCCTCGGAGGAACAGCATGTCCAACCGACCCAGCCCGCAGATCTACCTGAAGCACAACCCGTGGGGCGCCACCGTCGCTGACGGCGTCGTGCTGCAGAAGCTGCAGACCATCGCCTTCAGGTGCGAGGAGCTGATCACGCTCTGGATTCAGACGGGCGAGCTGCGCGCCGACAAGGCGTTCGCGCTCGTCATCCTCGACCCGACCAAACCTCGCTACCAGCAGGACATCTTCGACCGCATCATGGCCGTCGTCCTCTTCGGCGAATCGGAGAAGGCGAAGTGCTACTTGCCCAACGCGGCCGCCAAGGCAGACGCCACCGACCGGCACGGAGTGCCCAACGGTGAGCTCGTCACCAATGCGAACGGTTGCCTCGGCGACAAGGACTTCGCCTACGGCGACAGTGCCACGTACTTCAGTGGCATCGCTGCCGGCAGCGGCTTCGCGGTCGCTCAGGACAGGCAGCTCGCCCTGCAGTTCCTCGTGCTCTTCCTGGACTCGATCCACGAAGAGCGGGAGCGCTGGCTCAACGAGCGCCGACGGAGTAGTACCGGCCAGGCCTGGTTCAACGCCAACAACCTTCCGGGAGTCCAGTACCTGGACATCCTGGCCAAGGGGGCCTGGCAGACGCCAGTCGCCTGAACTCGTCCAACACCAGGGCGAATGGCCCCGTCATCGCGACGGGGCCATTCGCTTTTTTAGGGAGTTGGCTTACCAGTCTTCTTCTGGATTGTCATTTGGTTTCGTGCCCCATCGCCACTTGGGCTTTGGACCATGGGCGGCACTGAGTCGGATCAGCGCAACTGTGGCGATGACGACAAATAGCAGATAAAAGCCGACTTCAGTAGTGAATTCGCCCTCTGGCACATCCTTGATTGTCAACGCTCCACCTATAAGGACTCCCAAGAATACCAACACCATAAGCCAGCCCTCCAAGGTGACAGGCGTCCAGCCCCAACCATAGCGTTTGCGTTTAAACCAGTAGGTGTCTTTCATACACTCTATTATACGCTGTGCTACCATTAAAATATGAATGACGTAGCAATACAGTCGAAAGTTCGTGAGTTTTTTAGCAGATATCCCGAGCATGTCGAACTCCTCTGCGAGGGCGATAGCTGCCTATACCAAATGCTACATTGCTTCCTTGATGCCTCGTCGGATCAACCACACATTGACTGGGTAGGCAGTGGCGAAGCCAAGGATCATGCCGATTTGCATCAAAAACCAATAGGTGGCGGTGTCTGGTGAGATATGGTTGACCGGGAAAAATACCAGCTGCATGAGCGCCATCCAGCCGAAAACACCTACCTCAAAAGCGAGAAGCGACAGCGTATCTGCCTTGAGTGCTGCTGTCAGTCCATCTTTGACGCCTAGTCCCCGCATAGGCGCTATCGAGTAGTATTGGAAAAGAATGCCTAGCATGAATGCGAGCGTAAAGTTGATGATGTATTCGGGCCAGAGGGCGAGGCCGGCAATTTCGAGTCCGAGCGTAAAAACGATAGTGGCACCAATAATATCTCCGAGTGTGCACCCTGCCCCGCAGTGACTAACCCCTATACCGACGGAGACAGCCTCACCGTACGGCTGTTCGCCTCGTTGCTCTTGCCATTTTGGGCTACTCCGCCTACCGTAGCGGTAGTAAAAGTACAGCCCAAACGGTCCAGTATAGAGGCATGTCACTGGCCAAACCCATTGCATGACTGCCATCTTTTGGCGGTATCCACGAATAAACATGTCATACAGTACGATACCAGCACAGAGAAAAGCAACTATGAGTGATACCCATGAAACCAACCGTAAAATATCCATATATACCTCCTTGCTCCTATTTCACATCGATTCGATGCAAGCCGCTGTAACTTTCATCACTTTTCGAGGATTATACGCTTGCCCTCAGAACTAAATAGTTAGGAACTGTGTGATGCAAAAACAATGACATAGAGCAGCACCAAAAATGACGCAATGTTTATTCCGTCAAATATCGTATTTAGTTTTCCGCTCCTGAAAAATTCGGTATCAAACTGCTGCATGGCCTTGAGTCTCACGTGGTGCGTCCAGCGAAGGCGCCGAAGACCTTTGAGCATCTGCAAGTCATCGAGCAAGCGAACCAGTGGATTGCCGTAGCGTGTTTTGATTTTGTCTTGGTAAGAGCTCAATACTGGGTATGCCGTGAGTAATGCGAGGCTATTAACAGTCAGACGGACCAGTACAGCCAAAACTAGCCCAGCTATAGGCGACGAGAGCTTTGCGAGCACATCATTGATATCGAGCCAATTGATGCTGGTATCTTGGCTACTGCCGGTATGTATGGCGCCGGCTAAGCCAAAAAATATGAGAGCATAAAACGTTTTCCGCATATACCATAGCGTCATCAATATAATAGAGTCGCGCTTGGTAGCTTGCAATACATCAACTTTTGAATACTTATTGGTTGCTGCTTTCATACTGGTATTGTCTCCTATCGTACTAAACAAATATAGGGCAGCTGACTATACAGGATACTTTTCTCTCTTGAGAAGCCGAGCAAGATGAGCGGCATTTTGCGCACATATCTTGGTGGTGTTCGCAGTTTGTTGGGGCTTTTCATCGAGGTCTTGATAATCTTTCGACGCCATGGCCTCCCCGACCCAGTACGTTGGACCTCCTGCTGGAATTGTGAACCCGACATCACTTAGTGCTTGAAAGATTTCAGCCGATACGTGATGCGCACCGTCTTCGTTGCCGACAATGGCTGCGATAGCTATTTTTCCATACATGAGCGGCCTGCCCTCATCGTCCATTTCCGACAGCTCGGCATCGAGGCGTTCGAGGACCATTTTTGTCACCGACGATGGTTGCCCCATCCATATCGGTGTCGAAATGAGCAGAATATCGGCTGCGATGATTGCCTCGCGAATCTTTGGCCATTCATCACCATTTCCCATATCTTTGCTCACGCCAAATTTTACGGCGTAGTCGACGACGCGAAATTGCGCTGTTTCGACACCAAGATTTTGTAATTGCTCCTCGACTTCACTCGCGAGCAAAACACTTGATGATTTGCTCGGCGATGGCGATAGTGTGCAGATAAGTGAAACTGCTGTTAGTTGTGCCATTGTAAACCTCCAATCGTTTCTCACTGTACGCTTTGGTGGTGATTGAAGTAGTAATTTATTTCACGATTTGGAAGAGTATATGATTACAGATTATCCTCGCTTGCATACATAGCATGCCCACGACTCAGTACAGCTGTGCTACCATAAAAAATATGACAACAAAGGATGTCCCCTCGAAGCTCACCGAGTTTTTTAGCAAATATCCTGCCCGTATCTACAACAAGGGTGACGTACTTGTGCAAGCCGGCGAGAAACCACCGGTGTACTTCATTACCAAAGGTGTTATTTTGCAGTATGATATTGCCGAAAATGGCGACAAGCTCATCCTCAATACGTACAAACCTGCAGCGTTTATACCCCTCGCGAGCATACTAAACGACATACCATCGGAGTTTTTTTTCGAGGCCACTGACTACGTCACCGTACACGTCGCACCGTCGGGCGATGTAGCGACATTTTTAAAGAACAATCCCGACGTGGCCTACGATGCGCTGGCTCGGGTCAGTCGCGGTAGCAACGGCATGATGCTGCGGCTCGCCCGAGCGATGGAAGGCGGCGCCGAAGGTCGCATCCTGCAAGAACTCTCCATCATGCGTGCACGGTTTGCCGATACCGATGGCGTGATATCGGTTACCGATTCCGAGCTCGCGGCACAGACCGGTATGGCACGCGAAACAATCAGCCGTTGTATGAAAAAACTTGCATCAAAAGGTCTGCTGACCGCACACCACGGAAAAGTCATTATTCACGATACCCACCACATATAGCGTCTTTACGTTGTGTATTACACCATGTACAGCGTGACCCAAGTCACATGTTTTGATTATGCTTGCGCCTATACTCATGTCTACTGCACGAAAAAATTACCAAAAAGGAGAATCGGAGCATGGACGTAACACCCTATCAACAGTTCATTTTTTACCAGTTTTACGCTAGGTGGGACAACACCAAGAAACGTCGAGAAACCTGGGAAGAGGCAATCGACCGATTTATGCGCTATATGCAACAAAAGATGGGCGACAAGCTCACTCCGGCAGAATACAGTGATATCCGAACTGCAATTTTGAATCGTGAGATTTCGCCCTCGATGCGCTTGCTTTGGTCGGCCGGAGATGCCGCCGAGAAGACTAATGTAAGCGCCTACAACTGCGCCTATATCGCACCGACGAGTTGGCAAGATTTGGCCGAGATCATGTACATATCGATGTGCGGCGCTGGGTGCGGATTTGCCGCAGAACAAGCAAACGTCAGCCAATTCCCTGCCATCAAAAAACAAACGGGTAAAATCGAGCCGACAATCGTCGTCGACGATAGCCGCGAGGGATGGTGTGATGCCTTCGCAAAAGCTGCAACCACATGGTCAAACGGACACGATGTGGAAATTGACTACTCACTGATTCGACCAGCAGGCGCAAAACTAAAAACCATGGGTGGACGCGCGTCTGGACCAGAGCCTCTCATGAAGCTGATGCACATCTGTTCGAGAAAAACTGTTCGAACGCCAGAGCAAAAAACTGACGACACTCGACCTGCACGATATCATCTGCCAGATCGGTGAAATTGTGGTCGCTGGCGGCGTTCGTCGCTCGGCGCTGATTTCCCTGTCCGAGCTAGGCGACACCGAAATACGGGACTCAAAAAAAGGCAGGTTCTGGCTCGACAACAGTCAGCGCTCCATGGCGAATAATTCTGCCGTATACGAAACAAAGCCTGGCATCGGAGAATTCCTCGAAGAATGGACCGCCCTCGTCAATTCTGGCAGTGGCGAACGAGGCATCTTCAATCGCGGCGAAATTCTCAACCAAGTACCAGAGCGCCGCGCAAAAAAACTCCGTGGCAAAAAGCAAATCGGCGTTAATCCATGTGGGGAAATCTATCTGCAGTCAAAACAGTTCTGCAATCTCACCTCAATCGTGGTTCGCCCAGATGACGACACTGCGAGTATGCTCCGCAAGATGCGGCTCGCGGCAATCGTCGGCACGTATCAGGCGACACTTACAAACTTTCCCTACCTGGGTGATGAATGGCGCAAAAACTGCGAAGACGAGCAGCTGCTTGGCGTATCGATTACGGGCTATTACGACAATCCCATCGTGCGCGACGACGCTACTCTCGACGCGCTGCGTATGGAGGCCATCGCCACAAATGAAATCTACGCAAAGAGATTTGGCGTCAATCAATCGACAGCAATCACCTGCGTCAAGCCACATGGAAACTCAGGGCAATTGCTCGGTGTAGGCTCAGGCATGCACCCATGGTTCGCACAGTACTTTATCCGCCGTGTCCGGATCAGCGCGCTCGACCCGCTCTACCAATTTGCCAAGGATCTCGGCGTGCCACACCATCCAGAAGTTGGTAGCACGGCCGAGACAGCGACGACATTTGTACTGGAGTTTCCGGTCAAGGCGCCAGCTGGTGCAATTACTGCAGACGAAGTATCCGCCCTAGAGATGCTCGAGGAATGGAAACGCCTCAAAGTTCACTTCACCGAGCATAATCCATCGGTCACGATTTATGTCAGTGATGATGAATGGCTCGACGTCGCAAACTTTGTCTATAACAACTGGGAGATTGTCGGCGGATTATCGTTTTTGCCGCGAACCGACCACGTGTACGAACTTGCACCCTATGAGGCGATCGACAAAGCCGAATACGAAAAACGAACTGCACAAATTGCTGAACTCGATTTTGGCAAGCTCGCACAGTACGAAGACACTGACAATACCCTCGGTGCAAAAGAGGTTGCCTGCGCCGCCGGCGTATGCATGGCGTAACAAAACTACTATTAGGAGGAACTATGTTCAAACAATCAAAACGCAACCTATCGATCTATCTCATCGCACTCGTCGTGCTGCTCGGTGGTGGAACGTGGGCGGCAGCAGCCTATCAATCTCAAAGTACACCCGAAGTGCAGACAACAGAGCAGACCGAGAAACCCGACCGAACACGCACTGAGATTACGTACATCGCTACAGCTGGCGTTTCGTCGCTCGCTCAACTCAAGGATGAAGCAGACAATGTCATCGTGAAAAATTCGGAGTACGGCGACTATGTCGATTCTATCGAAAGCCATCAGGGCGGAACTGACGGAAAATACTGGAGCTTTTACATCGATGGCAAGTTATCAACTGTGGGTGCAGGGAGCTACACACAAAAAGGAGGGGAGAAAATAGTATGGAAGTTTCAAAAACTGTAGAAAAGTATAGCCTTGCTCTGCTCGTCCTCGGGCTCATAGCCTTTGGAATAGGCTGGAGGATGGTGCCACACCTGCCAAACTTTGCCCCCATCGGCGCACTTGCGCTTCTTGGCGGTGTCGCCTTTCACTGGCGCACCGCGCTATGGATGACGCTCGGAATCGTGGGTATTTCCGACCTGCTCATCGGTACCTACTCAGGCATACAATGGACGTGGCTTAGTTACGGCCTAATCATTGGACTCGGCGTGATGGTGAAGAACCTGCCACTAGCCTGGCGCTTGCCCATCGGTGCCCTCAGTGCCAGCCTACTCTTTTTCGTCGCATCCAATTTCGGCACGTGGGTTGCCAGTGGGATGTACACTCACACTATTGCAGGCTTCATGCAATGCTACGTCATGGCACTTCCATTTTACAAAGCGACATTGATATCTGATATGCTATTTGGCGGCTTGGTGCTCGGCATTCATGCGGTCTTTTCTTCGAAATACAGCGTAGCGACCGTTCGTTATCTTCATCCAGAATCAAGTCTTTGAAAGGTATGCAGCGCGCGTCTGATATGTGTAAACGTGTTGGTAAATCCGAGTAAAATCGTCGATCGAGACTACTTGTTGATCCTGGAAAATATACGCTTGTGTATTCACCAGGATCAATCACGAACCACCACGTGGCCGAGTGGGCACTCCCTTGCGGGAGTTGGTGGTTCATGAGTGATTGGATCCTTGTTGCTGCGGTCAGACTACCGGGTAGCCCGAATGGCGTTGAATCCACTCGTGACCATGCCCCGGGCGAAGTGACATCGGTACACGTCGCGCGCATGGGCCGTGCTCTGCGCACTCCTCCGGCGTGAAGGTGCTGAAGCCCGGCACGTCGGCCAGCACCTTCAGAACCGGAACGCCGCAGGCTGCAGCCTTGACGTCGGGGGTCCGACGGACGACGGCCACCCCGACGAGAGGGGTTCCTCCGTGTTCACGAACCAAGTTGGCCGCCATCCTGATGGAGCCACCAGTCGTCAACAGGTCGTCGACGATGGCAACACGGCCGTTTGGTGCGTACCGATCGAAGCCCAGCTTCGGCGAGAAGCTTGCGCGGCTCGCCTCATCTGCACCTGTCATGTCGCACCAGATGCCGACGCATTCGAGTTCGGCGGCGACGAACTGGGCAAGCGTCCGTCCCAGCGTCTCCGGACCGAGTACTGCGTCGATGCCTTGGTGTTCAATCTCGCTCGCAATCTGGCGAGCGATCATCCGTAGCCACGAAGCGTTCTGGGCAACCGCGCGCATGTTGATGTAGGCAGTGCCGTGAAGCCCGCTGGTGTAGACGAAGTGTCGGTCCGTCAAGACGGCACCAGCATGCGCTAGGTCGGTCAATATTCCCTGTCCGTTACTCATGTTGGCCTCCTGTGGCCGTCGAGGTTGTAAAGCAACGATTGAAAGTCCAATCGAGGGTAATTATCCTGCTTATGTGGCTGATATGCAAGCATGAGCTTGCTAGATCAAACTCGGAGTTAAATCGGAGTTACCTCCGAGTTCGGGATAGTAACTATTTTGATACGCCATGACAAAGACAGGGTGTGGGGTTTGGTAGTGCTAGAAATCAGCAATGATAAGTTTGTGCATGTTCATCATTCTTGCAAATGCATCTGGACGCTGCATGAGCTCGCCCATATTTGCAGGCACTACTTGCCAGCTCAGGCCGTATTTGTCTTTGCACCATCCACACTGCTCGGATTCAGGCACGCTCGAAAGTTTGTCCCAGTAGTAGTCAATTTCTTCCTGGTCTTTGCAGGATATCGAAAACGATACTGCTTCGGTGAATTTGAACTCAGAACCGGCGTTTATCGCCACAAACTGCATCCCGTCTAGCTCAAACTCGACGGTCAGCACTTTGCCAGCGAGACCTTTTTGAAAGTCCGCGAGACCTTCATCGGTACTTTCTGGATAATATTCAGTTGATAATACTTTGCTGTTTGGAAAAACAGAGACGTAGTAATCGACGGCTTCCTTGGCGTTGCCGTCAAACCATAAATTCGGGGTAATCTTTTGCATATAACACTCCTTTACTCTGATTATACGCTCGTTTTTCTAGTCATGGATCTCTATTTCATGCGATAGAGATTGTATGCGAGTTCGATACATCAATACTGCCCATGTATACAACATGCGGGACAAACTGGTAGTTAAATACCGGCTCGTTTGTGCCGACCATAGTTTCGTAGTATTCTCTCGTTGCACGAGGGATTTCCTGCAGTTCATCGAGATCAACGTCTTTTAGCCATCGTACTGTGACGTTCTCTTCGCCAGGTGCAGTTTTGAAGTATACAACAGCTTTTTCAGGCTCGAGCATAGTGAGGTCAATCTCGAAATATCTGTACTCGGGAATTGCAGTGATCAGTCCGAGTTCGAGCTGACAGTCAAAGAGTACTTTCGGATTGAGCGGCAGGAGCTGAACGACATCATTCCATAGACAATCCAGAAGTGGAATTTTACGCTCTAGTATTTCTTCGCGGCCTTTGTATTTTTGCAGATAGCTATCGCGCAAGTCCGCATCTACTGCAAGCATCTGATTGAGCGGGATGAGGCTATCTCCCTTCATATCCTCTGGGACCCCATGGTATAGGTACGTCATGTCTTCATCTTAGCAAACATTATGCCAATAACTATCGCATACAATTATGCGTTGCGTAAGGGTCGTCTCAAGAGTACATTATAGGCATGAAGGTAAATAGAATGTAATGAATCTCACTACGGCAGTTCAAGGAGCATTGTTGGTCGCTATTGTGTTAGGCATTACGTCCTACATCATGTACACCATAGGACTATACAAGGTATTCAAGCATCTTGATCGCCCTGCAGGGAGGGCATTTGTGCCAGTTCTAAATTATTATTCGCAGATTCGTGCAGTCCGCGCGCCGAGAAAATGGTTCTTTTTGTCACTCCTACCATACATCGGCGTTGTCTATGCTGGGTCGGTTGCGATTCGCCTCGGTGCCGTATTTGGCAAAGAACCCTCCTTTTCGCTCTTTTGGCTGACATTTGGTGCGTTTGTGGGCATGCCAATTATTGCGCGCTCTACCCCGGTTCACCCCGAGCTACTTGACAAGCCTTTGAGGTTGATAGATGTTCGTGCCCTGCGCAAAAAACTAAAAGATAAAAAGAAACTACGCGAGAGCAAAGAAGAGGCAGCAACTATCTAGCCGCGCTCTGAATCGTGCCAAGCGAAAGCCCCACGTCACCGACATGGAGCAAATCGCTTCAAACACGTCGTGCGCGGGGCAGTAGTTTCTCCTCTCTAAGAGATTGTGATTTCGTGGAGCATGACCTCACGGCGTGAACCATCCCGGCAGGTGACGACTACGCGACCGGTCCGATCAGGCTCTCCGTCTGCCACGCCGATGATGATGTTGTCGGCAAGCACTGAGCTGGGATACTTGATCCTCACAGCTGATCCACGCTGGATCGTCGTGGTTGCTGGAACGGCATGAAGCTCATCCATCATTTCCCCCTTAGATATCAAGAAACAAACGTTGCAGCAGGCAACATTACATTATGATACCATAAAATATGGCACCAGTCAATCGCTACATAGGCCTAGCTGAAATTTTTTGTGACGTGTCCGGCGTTGATGCCGTTGATAAGATTCGTAAAGCCCATCTGCTTTAGTATCTGGATGCTTGAGTTTGAACGACTTCCCGATCGACAGTAAACAATGATTTTTGTATCTTTTGCTACATCGTCAAGCTTGTGTGTGCCAGCCATAAGTTCAGCTGGTGGTATATTCAGCGCACCATCGACATGGCCGCTTTCAAATTCAAATGGTTCACGCACGTCGATAATTACCTGCTTTAAGCTCATAGACTAATTGTATCAAATTTTCCTTTGCAACTTGTCTTGCTATCGCTAACCAGCAGCACTACCTGCGTAGAGTTCAAGGACACCATCTCGTTTCACCGATGGGAAGCGATTAGCTCTGCTCCATCTCTTTTTCCATTACCTCATCGACAGCCCTATCCGCAGCTTGTTGTTCAGGAGTTTCGTTTTTGTCTCTCAAATAGGCAACGAGTAGCAACGTCAAGATGAATGACACAAACCACGATAGTATCAGAAATACAAAAAAGTTATACCCTTTGTTAGACGCCCATTTTGCTGGCCAAAATGCCAGAACGATCCACGCAATAATTCCGAGAATACCAAGACCTACATACACTATACGTTCCCCCTTATTCTACTACTAGAATATACCTGTATTGCTCGTTTGCATAGCGGGCTTCGCAAATATGCTTAATCTTCCATAATGTCATGTATCAATTATCGTTTAGCTCTTTAAAATTCTTTTTTGCGACCTTTATAAACTTACTGAATTTTTTATCTTTTTTGCGCTTATCATAGTTACTCATTTGGTAGTGCTCGTTTTCTTTTTGCAGTTTTAGGTAATTTTCATACCGAGCGTGCTCAAGGTGACCGGACTCTAACGCCTCCAAGACTGCACATCCTTGCTCTTTTCTATGGCTGCAGTCTCTGTATCTGCATTGGCTTGCAATTGCCTCGATATCCGAAAAGACTTCGCTCGCTCCACTTCCAAACTTTACGACGCCTACCTCGCGACTTCCTGGATTATCGATGATAATCCCACCGTCATGGGTGAAATACATTTGTCGAGCAGTTGTCGTGTGCATGCCCCGGCCTGTGTTTAGACTTATTGCCTTTGTCTCGATAGTTTGATCAACCAGTTTAGTGATAATCGATGATTTCCCGACCCCAGAAGAACCCAAGAAGCAGTACGTGATACCGGGATGTATATAGCTCGCGATGCTGTTCAGACCCTCATCGCTTTGCGCACTACTATGCAAAATATCTACATCGGGAAACCGATTCTGCAACTCCTCGATTCTCGACGCTAACTCGGCTTCCGATAGTAAATCGGTTTTATTGAGAACGATTATAGGCGTGACGCCGCCTTCACGAGCCAAAACAAGATAGCGCTCAAAGCGGTTGATGTTGTAGTCACGATCTATAGATTCCACGACAAAAACAACGTCAACATTCGCAACCATTAGCTGAGCCTCATTCTTGCCAGTATATTTTTTGCGCAAGGTAGTTTGACGTGGCAGTATGTGCTCGATCACTTTTGCTTCATCGGAATCATTCTTCACGATTACCCAATCACCAACGGCCGGGTAATCATCACGCCCAGAAGCAGTTTGCATGCGCCTCCCCGATACCATAGCGCGGCTCTCGCCTTCCAAACTTATGATTTCATAGACGCCTCTATGTTCTGCAATCACCCTAGCTAGGCAATCTATGTCAGGTTCAAGCTCCACGCGACTATCTTCAAACGAGTCTTTATAGCCCAGAGATTTTAATCGAGATAGTTTATCTGTTGTATCCATACTATAGCCAGTGTAGCAGCAGCCACCCAGACGCCATAATTATATGTCTAAGAGATCCTGATACTGCAGGCCATGCAATGGCTGGTCTAACGTTTTCTAGTGCGCCGGTATCCTATCATTTAACTGCATTTCTTGGCTTTCGATGTGCGTATGAAAAGTTAGGTAAGACAACCCAATTGTTACGATTTCTTAAAAGGACACGTCAAGCTACGCGCACCTCGGATCCTAGAAATGCTTATCCGCCAGGTCGCCCGTAGACTTTAGGACACTCCTTCACGAGGAGTTTATCAAAAAGTCCTGATGCCGAGCTACCTTTAGTCAGTTCGTCAAACTGTGCTGATCTTTTGTCGTATATCCCCCATTTTACAGCTCCAGCACGCTCATCAGTACCTCGCATAGCATCGTCTGTCTCAAGGCATGTCGCTACAACTAACGCTGCGATTTTTTCTTGCACGAGATCTGTGGGCTTAGGAAGTGTATCCTTTTCACCACCACTCTCCTCAACCATTTCGTTATATGATTTTTGGTCAGAGTCAACGGAGTAGCGCTGCGTGTTTCTTTGTGCAGGCAACCCCGAAGTATACGCAGTGCAGCCTGAAACTGAAAGCAGACTTAGCGCTGCGGCGCCTGTGGCAACACAACGTGCAAATCTACCGTTTGGTATTTCTCTTGCACCCACATTTAGAGTTCGATGTTCCGTACGTGGCATAATTAGAATACTATACAATTTCGTATATATAGTGTCAATATATTGGCAGAGAGTGATTCGCTACTATACAGACCGCAACTACGCACAAACGACCTACTGTCTACGAGCTCGAGCTAGACTGTTTAACTTATAACCGAATATGCTCAAATTGAAGAGTGAGCCCGGATGCTACAATACATTTATGAAAATCCTGATAGTTGGCGCGAGTGGGTACCTTGGCTCTGAGATATTCGCGTATGCCAAAAAGAGTGTCCATGAAGTCGTTGGGACAAGCCGATCTGGCACATCCGGACTACTTAGGTTTGATCTTGAAGATAAAAGCACCTGGAACACACTGACAGACCAGCGGGCTGATGTTCTCATATGGGCGAGTAGGCCCTCTGCCGAGGAGCAAGATAGCGCATTTTCTGTGCTTTTAAACCTACTCCAATGTCCTAAGACGGTGTACATTTCTTCAGATGTTATCTTATGCAAGAAAACACTTGCTCGAGATACTGAGCTTGGCAAGTATGCACGCAGTAAGCTGGCAGAACAACAAGTTATAGAAGGCTTGAGTAATTCAGCTATATATATCGTAGGACCGATATTCGGACGAAATTCACTTGGTATCCTCGATCGTAGAACGCAAAAATTACTCGACGAGTCTGCTACTGGTACATATTGGAACAACGCATACAAGACGTATGTACCTGTGGATGGATTGGCAAAAACAATCTGCTCCAACCTTGAAACTTCTGGTGTACACTATGCCGGGCCAGCTAACCGTCTCAGCTACTTTGAGTTCAATTATCAGCGAGCTAGAGAATGTGGATTGCCTACAGACAAGTTGCAATCAGTTGATATCAGTCAGGACGAACTCGCGAGGCTAGGGCTGTGTTTTGACACTTCATATGCTAGGCACCCGGATAGGATTTGGTTTGAATAGAAGGCAAGTAGCTATGCATGGATAAACTATCGCAATAAAATATTATCTTACCTCAACATTTAAGACATACAGAAGTGGAGACGGCTAGACATCAAGAGATTCGGCAATTTTTTGAAAGTCACTAATTATTTCTTGTGCTGAGCTTGAAGTAAAATCAATTTGTGTAGCAGACTGGGCTCCTGATACTACTTGGTATAGATGGATGTAAAGAGACTTTCCATCTAGGTTTAAGTAGCAGTCATTACCTTTTGGCATACATGTTGCAAGGACAAGCTCGGTATCCGTTTTAACCATGTAAACCTTGGTGCCTTTGCCTGTAGTTAGGGTTTTAATCACTTCTCCTGTACTGACCTGGTTATTTTGCATTAGCGGCATGCCTGCATCTGTAATAAATGAGCTTACGAGGTATTTTTTTCCGTAACCATCATCTTTTACAAAATCGTCGTTTTCGTAAACATTTTTGACTGACCACCCATCCGGTAATGTTACCTTATAGGAGAGTCCGCTCGTGGTCTTTCCGTTGCTATCATTTGGGTGAACAGTCGTCACTGTCGTTGTTTTGTGTTGTTCACTATCTGGTTTCGTTACTGAAGTAGCATCCTTCTTTTCCGTATCCTTTGCCTTCGTTGGTTTATCTAAAAAATTCTGCCAGAATATGAATCCGAGTGCCCCGCCGATAACTACAACCAGTCCGATGATGATAAATGCGTGCGCGAAACCTTTTTGTTTACTCATGATGCCCTTTGTTAGATGATGTCTTAATTAAAGCATAATCAATTTGGCTCCGGCTAGTGGATGCACTTGGCGGCGCTAGAGACTCGAGCTATGGTTCAATTAAATTACTGCTTAGGAGGTCGACAAGATACCTATGGTAGTCACTACAATATACATCCGTAGGCGGCTCTCCTTCGTTGCCCTCTCGCAGGCGTATTCTTTCCTCATATCTTCTCGCGTGACAGGGTGATTCATAAAATAAAATGCCGCGACTGTAGCTCCTAGGGCAGAAATAGGCAACAGAATTAATAATATTTTCCTCATATCGACATTATCTCACAAAACATACTCATCACTTAGGTTAAAGGCCTCTGGTGGAATCCGGCTAGTGGACATACTCTACGGCTACGGTTCATGGACAAAGCCTTCTGAAATTGCCTCGTCTTCTAAGTATTCATACGGCCATTTGGCTTAACTCGGGCAAGACCTG
>CAVVEW010000004.1:0-42096 GCA_963747455.1 uncultured Candidatus Saccharibacteria bacterium
ATGGTATTTTCAAAAGACCTTATGTATAGTAGGACCTAATATGACGAAAATTTTGTTGGTAGAAGACGATAAGAGTCTTCGAGAAATATACGGGGTACGACTACTTGCAGAAGGATACGATATCGTGTCTGCAGGCGATGGCGAAGAAGCACTCGCAATGGCAATCAAAGATCGGCCTTCGCTCATCGTTAGTGACGTGATGATGCCAAAAATCTCTGGCTTTGACATGCTAGACATTCTACGCTCAACAACCGAAACGCGCGACATCAAGGTAATCATGATGACCGCGCTGAGCTCCGAAGATCAGCGCAAGCGCGGTGAGCAACTTGGTGCAGATCGTTATCTCGTTAAATCTCAGGTTGGGATAGAAGATGTAGTTCGAACCGTCCATGAGGTTCTGGGTGACATGCCTATTGCAGCCCCATCTATCACGCCCGCACAGATTTCAGGTCCTGCTCCGCAAGCAGCACCAGATCCTACACCTACTACAGCTCCAGACCTAAGCTCCGCGGATTCTCGAACAATAAATATACCGCCTGCTCGAAGCTCAGATACGTCCTCTGCTCAGCCTGTCGCTGATCCTGTAGAACCTGCAGCGCAGTCTGGGACTCCGGAGCCACAGTCTGCCTTCGATCCAAGCGCTCAACAAGCAACTCCAATGGCAACCGCACCTACATCTGCACCTATTGCGTCTTCAGATCCTTCGACACAACCGCAACAAGTCACCAATCTTCCTCAACCAACCGCACCATTTTCGACGTCACGGCCCGGTAGCCTTGACCGAATAATTCAACCTATCGAGAAACCCGTCACAGATGAGCCTCACGTGGGTGACCTCATGGACCGTGAGTTATCTGGTGAGAGTTCTGCTGAAGCAGCCGCCGCTGCAGCGCTTGATACAGCTCAGCAATCATCAACACCAAGCACAGACACTAGTATCCAGCCGCCAGCGCCGACACCCGCAGCGCAATTAACGCCTACGCCAGAAGCAGCTCCAGCGCCGACACCAGGCCAGGCGGAAGAAACTCCTGTACAGCTCGTTGGAGGACTTAGCTTTGAAGAAACACCGCGAGTAGAGGCGCCACCAGTGCCTACGCCACCTACATTCAAGCCTCCGTTCCCACCCCAGCCAGACACCACATCGTAGTGCTATAATTAGCTTCAATGACCGATTCTAAGTCTTCAATACGTCTCAATAAATACCTTGCGCTACATCTAGGTATATCTCGTCGTGACGCTGATTCGCTCATAGATAGTGGACACGTAACAATAGACGGCGCACCAGCCGAGCTAGGCAACGCCGTTGCAGCTACTAGCGTAATTGCCGTAGACGGTAAGCCTGTCAGCTCGGAGACCGATTATCAATATATTGCGCTTCACAAGCCAGCCGGCTACGTATGTTCCCGCAATCCTCAAGGCGATACTCCCACCGTGTATGAGCTACTCCCGGAGAAGCTTCGCACACTCAAACTCGTTGGTCGACTCGACAAAGATTCTTCAGGTATTATTCTTCTCACCAATGACGGTGATTTTGCTCATAGTATGACTCACCCGAGCTTCCATAAGCAAAAAATCTACAAAGTCAGCCTAGACCACGACCTCCAGCCACTACATAGACAAATGATTAGCGACATAGGTGTGACACTCGAAGATGGTGTAAGTCATTTTGAGGTAGAACGACTAACTGATGGTGACGATAAAAACTGGAGAGTTATTATGAGTGAAGGTCGGAATAGGCAGATTCGCCGGACATTTGCTTCGCTCGGGTACACAGTTACCGAGTTGCATCGCACCCATTTCGGACCATATGCTATCGATGACATTGAATCAGGCGAGTATATCGTGCTTCCTGATCTATAGCATTAAGTACATCTTTATGTTATAATAAGCTGAGTACATGTTTAAGGAATTTAATTCGTCACTTGATCGCGTCTCCAGCTCGTGGTCGACAGCTGAGCTAGGTGTCGCACCCGTAGCTGCCCCTGGTCTCCACAGGCCCCATAGCAGTGTTAGTGAAGCTGTGCTCAAAAGCATTACAGGCCAAGAAACTACCCCTAGGATTCAGAAAATGATAACACACCCAGGCATACAGCATGGATTAGACGTTATATTGCGATACTACTACCATGCGGTATCGTCTGCTGCGGAGCAGTCAGTAGGACTAGATGAGGCAGAGGCATTTCTTGGTCTAGAAAATGGTCAAGGTATCCGAGCACTCACCGATATTGCAGCACTGCCCGATGATACAGCAAAAGCTCCAGAAGGATATTTGTGCATTCAAAACGATACAACTAGCACATTACAAGCATCTCAATCAGTCGTCTATCGATGGCAAAATGGGAGGTTAGTCCACCCACCATCTCTTGCGGTTTCGACATTGCAGCGCCAACATGAGCTTGAGGACTATAGAATCGATGATGTAGAGGCGATGTGCCACGCTCACAGAGCCAATCAGCTCACGCGTACAGCGAGAATACTACTCGAGATATGTTCGAGTGACCCAGCTATAAACAAAGCCGCCTACGCTGCTACCCGACGCAGTATCTAGACCAAGCATTCCCAAGCCATGCAATAAAACATATATTAAGTTTTGTAAATACCACCTCATCTGTTATACTATCTACAGTAATGGCAACAAAACTTCCAACAGTCGCAATCATCGGACGAGCTAATGCGGGCAAAAGCTCGCTTTTTAATCGTATGGTGCGATCCCAGCAGGCGATAGTTGCCCGAGAGGCTGGTACAACGCGTGATAACGTCATAGGCAAAGTAAACCGCAATGAGCGTGAGTTTTGGCTGATCGACACCGCTGGGCTCAAAAACCCCGAAGACGAATTTGAAGCGACTATACAAGAGCAGATCGAAGATGCCGCAGAAGCAGCAGATGTCATTCTTGTGGTTGTCGATAGCGCCGAACGCCCAGGCGACGAAGAAAGGGCCGTAGCCAAGAAAGCACTTCGGACCAAAAAGCCAGTGATTCTCGTCACCAACAAAGCAGATCTCAAAACAAGCTTGCACAACGACGAATTCCTCCGTCTCGGTATCAAGGACATCATCCGCACAAGCGCCGAGCACAACTCAGGTGTCTTTGAGCTTCTCGACGAGATAGCCAGTCATATCCCGGAGCTACACGAAGAAGAAGCAGACGACACACTTACTATCGCACTTATCGGCCGACCAAATGTTGGCAAAAGCTATCTCTTCAACACACTTGCCAAGAAACAGCAGGCAATCGTTGCAAATGTTGCTGGTACTACCCGCGACATCAACCGAATCCGAATAAACTACCGCAAACAACCAATCGACCTGCTCGACACTGCTGGTGTCCGTCGGCAAGGCAAGCAGCAAGTTGGTATCGAGAAATTCTCAGTCATCCGTACGCTTCAGGCAATCGAACAAGCCGATATTTGTTTCTTACTCATGGATGTCAACGAGCTCAATACCGGCCTCGATCAACGACTTGCAGGTATTATCGACGAAGCAGGTAAGGGCCTCGTGATCGTGGTAAGCAAATGGGACTCCGTAGAAGGCAAAGATGCCTACACACGTGATGCGCTTGCACCAAAGATCGCTTACAACTTCAAATTTACGCCGTGGGCACCACTTATTTTCACCAGTTCCGTCACTGGTCAAAACGTCACAAAATTATTTGAGCTCGCACTCGACATCGACAAGCGCCGCAAGCAAGAGACCAAGACTCGCGTTCTCAACGACCTACTCTCGAAGGCAACCACCAAACACCCACCAGCTGGTCTCAAAAACAGCCACCCGAAGCTTCGCTACATGGTTCAGACCGATACCACGCCACCATGGTTCGTCATCTATGGCAGCAACCTCAAGTTTGTCCACTGGAGCTACAAACGCTATCTGGAGCGTCTCCTACGCGAAACCTACGACTACTCAGGCACACCGATCAAATTCTCCTTCCGCGACGAAAAGCAGATCAAAGCAAACAAAGAACGCGTCGCACAAGGCCTCGAACCAGTGACAAAAGCGAGCAAAAAAGCCAAAGAAGAAGCTCTCAAAGACGAAGCACCAACTAAAAAGCGCTCAAAATAAAACAACCCCCTAGGTAGAGGACCTCATCTTCGTCTGGCAATGCCCGAAGAGAGATCAACTGTACCTAGAGGGACTCCTCCGCTGTTTTATAGAGTGCGTTGGCTAAACAGCTCAGCCATTGATGAGGTGGTGAAGAACTGCGCGACGTTGGAGACGGCGTTCACCGTGAAGTCCCAGGCAGCACGGAACATGCTTGCTGCCTCTGTCGGGGCCGTGAAAATCGCGTAGACCACGAAGATCACGACCAACCACATCACGATTTTCTTGATCGGTGGCATCTGGACCACCTCCTCTCGATTCTCATAGTATCGAATACATTTGATCGGTCTGGCAACCGTCACCTCGCATGACATGTTGGGTCTGAAACAGGGAAGAGCTGCGATTGCTCGCTTAGGTATATACTGTACAATGAATTTCGATATTTGTATATGATTTATACTTACATTATGAAACTTATCCTCGCCCAAGGTAATCCTGAAACTCGCTACGACGGCACTCGCCACAACATTGGCTTTGCGATTGCCAATTCTATCGCAGATAAACACGGCATTACATTCGTCAGTAAACCAAAATTTTTTGCCGAAATCGCAGAGTTTGACTACGAAGGTGAAAAGATCCTGCTCGTAAAGCCCACAACGTATTACAACGAAACCGGTCGTTCTTACCGCGCATTGGTCGACTTCTACAAACTCGCACCCGAGGACGTGCTCATCATCCACGACGAACTGAGTTTGCCCCTTGGCACACTACGCATCCGTGAGGGCGGCTCAGATGCCGGCAACAACGGCATCAAGAGCATCAACGCCCATGGCGGTACGAGCACACGACGCCTGCGCGTAGGTGTTGGCAGTGAACTGCGCGACCACATAGACGATACCGACTTTGTGCTCGGCAAATTCACGAAGGACGAGCAAGAAAAGCTCGAGTCGCTCAAGCCTCGCATCGCTCAAATCGTCAAAGATTTCTTAACCGACAACTTCGCTGTTACTACACACCAAGCAGCGTAATAATCGCCCCGACAAAGAGTACTCCGCTCACTAGAACAATTGCCTGAATAGTACCAACCTTACGTGGTTGCTCGTGAATGTCCGGAATGATATCGCTCGCAGCAACATAAATAAAGAATCCGCTCGTTATCGCGAGAAGCTGCGCTTCGGGTAAGGCAACGGTACTCCCAAGCAGGTACGTTATGCTCGCTGTAACGAGTGTCCCGACAGCCGTAGCGATGTTGGCAAGTAATACTTTGCGATCTTTCCATCCTCGAGAGAGCAAGATTCCAAATGTGCCAAGCTCTTTGGGAATCTCATGGGCACTTACCGCAATAGTTGTCACGAAACCACTAATCGGATTGACTAAGAATGCCGCACCGATTGCTATGCCATCGATCATGTTGTGCAGCAGGTCACCGATCATGATGAGAAAGTTCTGAGAGTCATTCCGCTTGCCAAGCTTGTGCTCGTGGTGATGGTGGAACCACGTAGAACTGCGCTCCAGCAAAAAGAAAGTGATAAAGCCGAGTAGCGTCCAACCGAGTAGCGTACGCGGGTCACCAAGCTCAAACGCCTCTGGTAGTAGGTCAAAAAACGCTGCCGCTAGCAGCGCACCGGCGCCAAACGGCAAGGCGAGCGTAATCGCCGTGTCTCGACGTTTTTTACTCAAGAAAATTGTCGCACCACCAACAAGCGAGATAACACTGCCAAGTGTAATTGCCAGCACCATCAGCCAAAAAGTTGTATCCATAGTATCTCCTATAGGGTAGTTGAATATCAGTTACTGAAGACGAGGGTAGGGACCACTAGGCAAAAATCAAGAAATGTAGTGATATCCTAACGATAGCACGGGGGGCATAGCACGACAATACCTTGCTGTTCTGGTTAAAATATACTATAATACAGTAAATTTCCTCGTCGAGCCCGACGCTGGATCCAGACAACCGGGCTCCGAGGGAATTCGGAGCTTGAAAGGCGAGTGAGTACAAATGCCACGAAACACGTTTTTACGACAAGTACGCACGTGCACGCGCACAGGCACTTCTCGCGATGCAGGACACCTATTGGGTTTTCGGACTACGAGCGACCGGTCATCATTGCCTACGAGAAGGCGCTATCGAACAAGTGGTACAAGCCCATGATCGAGATATCGATTGTCAGGCCAATGTTCGGAGTCGACCTCGGCCACGGGGCATTCCTGCGCGACGATGGGGACATCTGGGCACCTGCGATGCCGGTTCCGCGCGAGCAGCTCCTATGCGATGGCCTGATGAGCATCCTCGGCGTCTGGCCCACAGGAGGACCGCCTCAGGATGCTGTACACTGTGTCGAGACATCACCGCAGTGTTGAAGCGAGCTGTCAGTCCACGTTCCCGGCTCACTGATCACAAGCTCCGAGCCCCGACCACTACGGTCGGGGCTCGGTTAATATTTGCAGACTAGAAATATCAATCCGGATAAATCCGGAATTCTAATCCGGATTTAGGGGGTAAAATTTTGATTAACTAACGGAAAAGCGCAAGCGAAGCGATGGAGAAACCATTTGTCTATAGTCTTCAGTTACCAAATAAAAAAGCGCCAGGTAAGGGTGGGCATCACCTGGCGCCGTTTTACCCTTCAACCCACACCAGAGAGAAGCGTCATCAGAACTCCACGAACTGTGCGCCTGGGCGAACCACTATTTGCGTAGTTTCTCTTTGAATGGTACCTCGATCCGACCGAAGTCGAAACGGGGGTTAAAGGGGTTAGTATACGAACGCTACTGTCTAAACGGCACTTGCGGTGGAGGGTAGATTACCACAAGCACATAGCATTCGTAACCTAACATTGTTGAGTACGTACTTGCGAAAATAAGTATCACTGTTAGAATAGGGGGTATAAGGTGCAGTTGATTAAATCTCGCAGATTTCAATCAATCGTTCTTGATAGTAACACGCATTTGACATAAAGTCAATACTTTTTGACACCTTTCTTATGAAAATCAATCAAATCTCGACCTCAAGACAACGAATATCTCAATCTATTAGTCGCATATTGCGGATGCAGCCAAAATCATTATATTATCTCTGGTGAACTTTGCCGACTACAGCGTATTCCGAGCGTGGCAATAGTTGGTACGACGAAAGCCCACTGCCTATGGTAGGGAAGTAACCTTAAAATTCGCTGAAGAGCTAGCGACACGAGGCGTCGTAATCGTCAGCGGGCTTGCACTTGGGGTAGATGCGCTTGCGCACCAGGCAGCACTGAACGGCAGGCGGCATGACAATCGCCGTGCTGGCAAACGGCTCCATGCCATATACCCAGCGACCAACAGACAACTCGGTGAGAAGATACTAGCGAACGGCGGTGCGATAATCAGCGAATACGAAGAAGGCGTCAGCGCCTAAGCCTACCAGTTCTTAGCAGCGAAACCGCATCGTCAGTGGCATATCAGACGCTATACTCATCACCGAGGCAGCCGCTCGCAGCGGCACACTAAACACCGCCATGCATGCGCTCGATCAAGGCAAGCAGTTTTTGTCGTGCCTGGTAACATCACCAGCGCCATGAGTATGGGTTGCAACCAGCTGATCAAACAAGGAGCGACCCCAGTGACTAGCGGTAGAAGACATCCTCGACGTCATCGCACCACAGCTCGAGAAACAAGCAAACGATCCTCCCGCTTGGCAATACACCAGCTCGAGACAGAGTAATCCAGCTCATCGCTGACGGAGTCAGAGATGGCGACGAACTACAGCAGAAAGCTGGCTAGCAGCGCGACCGACCTCTCGACGGCACTGACGATGCTCGAGCTATCTGGGGCAATCGGAGTCTCGGTGCGAACCAGTGGACAATACGTTAGTTTTGTGCTATAGTATACATGCCTGACGTGAGAGTCGCGTTTGGAGCACAGGAAAGGTGAGGTGCGTCGTGATTGCTACACGTTCCACCCACAGCACAGTCGAAGGTTGTCCATTCTGTCCAGAAAATGGAATGGTCATAATCATCGGTACGTCGTCCTCAGGAAATACGTACCTGGTCAGGGTCCTGATCAAGACCGAGGAAGGCATGCAGCCCGCCGAAGGTGCTTGGTTGGTCATCCCGCAAGACCACCATCTCGACTACTCGACCCTCGACTTCGACTTCCTCGCGGAAGTTGCTGAGCTGAAGAAAGCTCACGGAATCGAGACGGACAACGAGGGCTTCAACATGACGACTGAGGGTGGCAAGACCAGCCCTCACATGCACTACTGGCTCATGCAAGTCCAGGACGGCGACAAGCCGATGGGGCTCTACACGCTCCGCTCCGAACTGCGCTGAGCCAGCTCGCACCAGGCAAACCCCGCCGTCCGAAAGGACCGCGGGGTATTTGCTATCTAGGAAACGAACTACTCTACTAAGCCAGTACGTATTCGTGTACGCCACTCACGTACGCTACAACTTCTTCCTCGTTGGTGCGTAACTTGACGCTTCAGCAGCTTCTAGCAATCCGACCAGCATACGTTGCATACCTGTCAATAACTTCTACACGATCTGTGTCTATGTCAGAAAGATATGTATCATAAAAGCTAGTAGCTAATTTGATGGTCTGCTCAACATCTGGAGGGTAAGCAAGTTCTCCGCGTTGTATGTCGAGAGCAGCCGAATGCGCAATAAGTAGCGTCAGCTCTTCTGGGGTTACAAAATTTGGCGCATTCCATGTGCGGAGATATTCAATCGGATCACGAAGATCACCATTTCCATCATTCGCCACAAGCGGGTCACCATACTTCGTTTCATTGCTTGCATTGCCGAATTTTGTCGCTGGTTGGTATGCCATAGTTTTTCTCCTTGCCCTGGATTACGTATGGCGCCCAGGGTTGAGGGATGGTGTGTCCGGGAACAGTGAACGTCTGTTTTGACAATATAACACGTAAATTGCTATATATTGTCAATATAATATTTATTTTTGTAACGCGATTGCGTTACCCTAATCGTACTCCTTAGAAGAGAGGGGCGTCAACAGCATTTTGGTACTTTATATTTGCATTTTTCTACAATTGCCGTAGTATGGACCTTTGCGTATAGTGATAAGAGGAATATGAGCAAAAACTTAGTAATAGTAGAGTCACCAGCAAAAGCAAAAACTATCGAGAAATACCTCGGTAAGGACTTTACCGTGCTCTCGAGTATCGGTCATATCCGTTCTATCGCGAAGAAGGTGAAGGGTGGCGCAGAGCCAATCGATGTCAAAAACAACTTTGAAACTATATATGAGGTCGACCCCGAAAAACGCAAAGTTATCACCGAACTGAAAAAAGCCGTCAAGGCCGCCGAGACCGTCTGGCTCGCAACCGATGAAGACCGCGAAGGGGAGGCGATCGCTTGGCATCTATGCGAGGTGCTCAAACTCGACCCGAAGACGACCAAGCGAATTGTGTTCCATGAAATCACCAAAGACGCGATCACCGAAGCTATCAAAAAGCCGCGAACTGTCGATATGCACCTCGTCGAAGCGCAGCAAGCCCGACAGATCCTCGACCGAATCGTCGGCTTCGAGCTTAGCCCGGTTGTCTGGCAAAAAGTCCCCGGCGGAAAATCTGCCGGCCGCGTGCAAAGCCCAGCCGTGCGACTGCTGGTGGAGCGAGAACGCGAGATCACATGCCTTTGCAGGCAGCAGTCAGTTCCGGGTCACGGCCATTTTCTACAAAGACAAGCAGGAGTTCAAAGCTGAGCTCAAACAACGCTTTGCCACCGAAGAAGAGGCGCAGGCGTTCCTCGAAAGCCTCAAAGGCGCTCAGCTTTACCGTCAGCAGACGTCGACAAAGCACCTGGCACCCGCAACCCAGGCGCGCCGTTCACGACCAGCACCTTGCAGCAAGAGGCCAACTCCCGCCTCGGCTTCGGCACCAAAGCACCATGGCAGCCGCGCAGAAGCTGTACCAGGAAGGTAAGATCACCTACATGCGTACCGACAGCGTCAATCTATCGGGCCAGGCGATCGCAGCCGCAACCGAGTTCATCAAACGACTCTACGGACCAGAATATTCAACAGTACGTAAATTCAAAAACAAAAACGCCTCTGCCCAGGAAGCCCACGAAGCAATCCGCCCAACCGATACAAGTCTCGAGACAGCGAGCAACAATGAATACGACCAAAAACTATACGACCTTATCCGACGCCGTACACTGGCCAGCCAGATGGCCCAGCCAAACTCGAGAAAACCACCGTCACCATCAAGACTAGTAGCGACCAGAAGCTACGTATTTGAAGCCAAAGGCGAAGTGATTATATTTGATGGCTTCATGCGAGTCTATGGCGCGAGCAAAGATGAGATACTACCAGACGTCAGCTGCAAACGACAGCCTTCAGTGCAAATGAAATTGTAGCTCAGCAAGTATTTGCCAAACCGCCAGCACGTTACACCGAAGGTAGCCTGGTCAAGAAACTCGAAGAACTCGGCATCGGCCGACCAAGCACCTATGCAACAATCATCGACACCGTCCAGAGCGCGCGGCTACGTCGAAAAAGGTGAGTCCGAAGGCGAGCCGCGCGACGTTATCGTACTTTCGCTGATCGACGGCGAAGTAGAGCGGGAAATCGTCCAAGAAAAAACTGGCTCCAACAAAGGCAAACTCGTACCTACACCCGCTGGTGAGCTGATCGCGAGCTTCTTATCTGACCATTTCTCGAAAGTCGTCGACTATGACTTTACCGCCAATGTCGAGAAAGAATTCGACGCGATTGCCGACGACAAACTCGCAAAACCGACGATGCTGAAGAGCTTTTACAAACCATTCCACAAACTGATTGAACAATCGGGTGGAATCGACCGACAGTAAAGTCGGTACAAACCGCGAAGTTGGCATCGATCCAAAATCTGGCAAACCGATCTTTCGCACGCTTCGGCCGCTTCGGCCCCATGCTGCAGCTCGGCCACCAAGAGGACGAAGAAAAGCCCCAGTTCGCTCCACTGCCAAGCGGCGCAAAGCTCGAAACAGTCACGCTCGAACAGGCGATGCACGCCTTCAAGCTACCGCGCGTTGTCGGTCAAACCGACAGATGGCCAGGATATCAAAGCCAACATCGGCCGGTTCGGTCCATATATCCAGATAGGGAAGCTATTCGTCAGCATCAAGCCCGAAGACCCGCACGACATTACCCTCGAAAAAGCACTCGAGCTCTACGCAGCAAAGCTAAAGCAGAAGCCGAGAAGAACATCGCCGACTTCGGTGATGGTATCAAAGTACTCAATGGTCGATTTGGCCCATACATTACCGATGGCAAGAAAAACGCCAAAATTCCGAAAGGACACTGACCCGAAAGCTATCACTCATGATGAGGCCAAGAAAATGCTTGCAGAGGCACCCGCCAAAGGCGCCCGCAAAAAACCTCGCAAACGTACTCAAAAATAAGTAGTCCATAGCTTGATCTGCATAAATCAACTTCTGTTTAATTAGCTCCACACCATACTCTGACATGAAAAAAAGCCGTAAAATACTATTTACCATAAGCGTCTAGTTTGTGCTATAATAACATTACTTTACAAAAGTGTTTGACATTAACATATATATGTTCTATAATTAAATAAGTTTATCTTATTAAACACATAATTGCTGGTGGGGCAGAGAGGCTAGAAACGCGACAATGGACGAAGACAAAAACACAGAAACAACACTTAACCTGCAGCAGGTAGTTGCTGATATTTTAGAGGTCATCGAGCAGGACCGAGAGAAAGAAATTGTTACTCGTCGATTTGGACTATTTGACCGAAAAGAAACGCTTGAGCAGATCGGTGAGCTCCTTGGTATCACCCGTGAGCGCGTACGTCAGCTCGAAAAGGCAATCATGATTCGCCTCAAAATTGCAGCCGAAGAAGACAAGATTCCGCACGATCAAAGACGTCGAACGAACTCTTATACGTCATCTCTCTGAAAGCGGCGCGTATCGCTCGCGTGAGTGACCTATCTGACCGAGATCGTCGGCAGTGACTGCTGATGCTAAGCAAAAAGCTCACGTCAGCTTCCTCGCAGAACTCTCTCCAAACCTCACCGTCGTCAACGAAAACGACAACTACCACCACGCTGTGGGCATCAAAGACCATGGCGACGAGAAATCGATTCGCAAAAACGTCGACCAAATCGTTAAGAGTCATCAAAGCAGCATGGTGAGCCAATCACTACCGAAGACCTACATGCAAAACTTGACTACGAGCACCCAGACCACGTACGAGCTATCGCGAGCGTCAGCAAAGAACCTTGCACACCTCAACGACCACTGGGGTCTCACCAAATGGCCAACCGTTAACCCAAAGAATATTCGCGACAAAATCTACGTCATTCTTGCAGAAAACGGCAAGCCAATGCATTTCTCTGAAATCGCAAAGAGCATCAAGAAGAGCGACTTCAAACGAAAAGACGTCACGACGCAGGCAATCCACAACGAGCTCATCAAAGACAAGCGCTTCGTACTAATTGGCCGTGGCATTTATGCACTCGACAGCTGGGGTTATAGCAAGGGAACCGTTGCCGATATCATCACCAGTGTTCTCAAGCTGCAGGCGAAGCCTACTGCACCGCGACGAAATCGTCAAAGAGGTCCTCAAGAGTCGCCAGGTCAAAGAAACAACTATCCTACTGAATCTCCAAAGCAAGCCTCAGTTCAAGCGTGTCTAGCAAAGCTACCTACGAACTCGCTACGAGGAAAAATAACTCGAGCACTGTCGGCGGTTGCATTGCCGACTCAGAGGTGGGACAATAGAGAGGAGAAAGCATAATGGCAATCATCTCTTGGTTTATTAGATCTTATTTTACAGTGGTACGTATGGATTCCAATCGTGACTCGTACTGTTTTATTTGACGTGGCGAAATTACCAGAAAGTTGACGAGAAGATCATTACCGAAAGTGTCCTGCTCGCGCTCGAGATACCTCGAGCCAACGATAAATCTGAGCTCGCGGCCGAGCAACTGTTCGCCAGCCTTCACGGAATCCTGCGAGACAACCAAGAACTCCGCATGAACCATGGCATACAGGAACACCTCAGTTTCGAGATCGCGTCGATCAATGGGCAGATCCGTTTTTATGTCTGGGTCCCAAAAACACTGCAAAGCTTCGTTGAAGGACAGATCTACTCCCAATACCCAACCGTCCAGATCCACAAAGCCGATGAAGACTACACGTCTCACGACAGCGTACACACTGTCATATATACCGACGAGATGACCATGACCGACAACGAGATGTTGCCGATCAAGACATTCCAAAACTTTGAAGTTGACCCGCTTGCCGGTATCACTGGTACACTCGCCAAAGCTCGAAAACACCGGAGAAGAAGTCTGGATCCAGATACTCGCCCGACCGATCGCCGACGAATGGCATCAATCTTCAGATCGATGGATTCAGTCGGTAAAGGGCGGCAACCCATTCAACGCAATATTTGGCGGTCAAGGCTTCGATATGCGTTGGTTCGCGACATTCTTTGAGGCACTATGGAAACCACCAGAGCAGGGGACTGCAGCGCGACTGGCGAGAAGATACTATCTGATCGAGAAAAAACACGTATCGCTGAGGCGGAGAAGAAGGCAACCAAGCTTGGCTATCAAACAAGATTCGCGTTGGCGTACCTCGGTGAGAGCCAAACAAACGCCAAGACTGCAGATGCAGGCATCATTGGCACATTTAAGCAGTTCAACAGCACCAACCTCAATGGTTTCAAAGGCAAGGGCGGTAGCTTCAAGCACGAAGATCTCGCAAACTACAAAGCCCGACTGTTTATCGACAAGGGAATGATCCTCAATATCGAAGAGCTTGGCGTCGGTCTTCCACTTGCCGCACACCAATGTCGAGACACCAAATATCGTCTGGGCGAGCAGTAAGACCGCCGAACCACCGTCTAAGCTGCCGATTATCACTGGTAACGACGCAATCGATGAGAATATATCCGCATTTGGTATGACGAACTTCCGTGGCATCAATCACCAGTTCGGCATGCTCCGAACTGACCGCTCACGTCACGTCTATATCATCGGTCAGACCGGAGCAGGTAAGAGTGGTACCCTCGAGCTATTTGCGCTCAGTGATATTTTTCACGGACACGGCTATGCCATCATCGACCCGCACGGAGACTTTGCGATCAATAACCTGCGGTTTATCCCGGGCTCACGCCTCAAAGACGTCGTCTATTTCAACCCAGCAGACACCGCACACCCACTTGGGTTTAATCCGCTCGAAGTCTATGACGAAAGCCAAAAGACAAATATCTCATCAGAGGTAATCGGCGTGCTCAAGCGTATGTTCGGCGAAAGCTGGGGACCGCGCCTCGAATATATCCTGCGCTACACCATCCTGGCGCTGCTCGATCGACCAGACACGACCATGCTCGATATCACCCGCATGCTGACTGACAAAAAGTTCCGTAAAGAAACCCTCGAGTACTGTCAAGACACCGTCGTATTGCAGTTTTGGAATGTCGAGTTTGCAAGCTGGAACGACAAGTTCCAGCTGAGGCAATCGCCCCGGTGCTCAACAAGGTCGGCGCATTTACCGCCAACCCAATCATCCGTAACATCATCGGCCAGCCAAAAAGTACCTTCAATATCCGCGAGATCATGGACGAAGGCAAGATCCTGATCGTCAATCTCTCAAAGGGCTTGATCGGTGAAGACAATGCAGCGATCCTCGGTTCGTTTATCGTCACGAAGATCCAGCTTGCCGCCATGAGCAGGCAAGACATCGAGAACATCGAAGATCGCCGGCCGTTCTACCTCTACGTCGACGAGTTCCAAAACTTCGCAACCGACTCATTTGCAACAATTCTATCAGAAGCTCGTAAGTATGGCCTCAACCTCACCGTCGCCAACCAGTACATCTCACAGATGAGCGACACCGTGCGTGATGCGGTATTTGGTAACGTCGGTACAATGATCACATTCCGCGTGTCGGCCGACGACGCGCCGATACTGGCCAAGCAGTTCGAGCCGAAGTTTGAAGCACTCGACCTACTGCAGATGCACAACCGAAACTTCGTCATCAATATGGTGATCAATGGAGAGAAGTCTCCAGCATTCAGCGCTCGTACCCTCAACCTCCCGCCAGCACAGACAGACAACATCGAGCCATATCGTTGAGCATACACGAGCTCACTACTCACGTAATCCGCGAAGAGGTACAGGCTGAGATCCACAACCTTTGTCAGTAGCAGCTCCACAAGCCCCGGCTGCGCCGAAAAGCGCATCCCAGCAGAAACAATGGCCGATTAACGCCCAAAGCCAGATGATGACGCCACGCCTGCGCATGCTAACACCCACAGCCGCAACAGCACGTGAACCGCACAGATGAGCCAGCCAAGCCGAAACGTAAACGTACTCGTTCACGCAAAAAGAAGTCAACAGGTGACAGGCCAGGGGAGCGCGAGCACAATCACCGAATACACCCGCTCCTGCTGCCTCAAAACCAGCAGCAAGCCTCACGACGAAACCGTCCTCACATTGAAGCATTAGAGCATTGACACGCCATTCGTTGCGCGCAGGGTACAATACAATAGCTATGTAGGTACTGGTGGATTACCTTTTCACTTGCAGGCTTAAACACGCACGGCGTCGCGCAAAGATGCCTTAACACCTCCATCGTGGTAAACAGAGCTTGGTCTTGAACGGTCACACAAGCTCCTTTCCACCGCTGGATCACTCCAAAAAGAGATACGCATAGCAATCGTTATAACAACGAATGCACGCGTCTCTACCCGTTCGCTAATCAAATCTAAGTATTAGCCTTCTTGCCGCATATACGACAAGAAGCTGGGAGTGAACAAATGTCACAAACATCAATTAACAAACCTATCAACGTTACCGCTATCGGCTTCCGCGGAAGTCGACCAGCCTATCCACGGCGCATGGAGTACGAAGGCGTATCCTACAGCTTCATCGACGCTGGGATAAGCTGTATCGTACGGCGTGGCAGCCAGTTCGTCTCAATCTTTACGATGACCGATGGCTTCATGCAGTTCCGTATACGAGAGCGATAACACAAGCGGCTGCTGGACACTCGTGAGCATGAGTGCAGCATAAGATAGGTAACAGAGAAGGCACCCCTGTAGATCAGGGGTGTTTTTTATGCCTGAAGTATAATAGAACACAAATAGAACTATTGTTTATACATAACATAAATAGACTGAACTAAAACAAAGATATATAGAAAATAGGCACAGACAGTAGATCAATACGATTCGTATCACAAACAAGGGCAGCAGCGAACCAAAAAAAGAGGACCAATAAAAAAATGGAACCATCGTCACGAAACGAAGCGCATATCAATAAATAGGTGAGCTAAAGTAAGATAGTGATTATACGTCGCACAATATATCTTTTACGACACTAATATATCACACGCATAGTTGATTCACTATACCTCCTATCATGACACCCTATAGGGGACTTTCTGCTGTATAACGCTAGTGCTTATGTGCGTGTTTGTAGTTTATTCTTATGTGCACACATCCAGTACTATGAGGAATCATACATCCCATGTCTCATTAGGTCGTTGTACGTATCACCATGGTTTTCCACATCTTAGTCAAATCTTATAGACAACTTTAATCATCGTAATTATTCTGTGTGATTTGCATTTTTTATTATTTTGTTGTCTCCCCTACCTTTTCTCTTCTTCAGTCCCCTATTTGCTTTTTTCCTAGTTTGATATTTATATATGTTTTTTCGCATACGTAGAACACAAATAGAACATAACCTAATAGAGGAGTGGAGCACGTCTTTCCTCTCTCCTCACCTACTCCCTACTTGTAGAACGCCTTCCCCTCTACTCGCACATCGATATACGAAGGTGAAATCTTCTTTTTCTGTAAGTACTCGTATAACCCTACAGCATCTTCAGTCTGCTCCCCCGCTGTGCGATCGATAGTGAGTTTGCGGTATACGGTATACCAGCAAGGCGAAGCTGTAGTTGTCTCGTCGTAAGAGGGAGGGATGGTGGCTTCTTTCACTGATAGCCTCGCGAGCCATGTCTCCGACGACTGAACCAACAAAGCTCAAAAAACGCCGACTGGTAACCACTGCCTTGATCATGCAGATACAGCCGGTTTTATCAACGATCCGAACAGCAGGAGTCTGATATCCATTGACATCAAATACATTGCCATTTGTATCGACAAATTCGTTCTTACCATTATCGTCCAGCGAACGACAGGTTGTCGTAATGATCACAGATAGCTGCGCATGCCCAAATGAACCAGATAAAACAACCCGGCTTGTGCGATTTCAGGATGTACCGCCTGCATATAACAGTTAATTGCGTCTTGTTAAGTGCTGGGTAAAACCTCTGCGATGGATATTTTTCGTAATACTGCTGCGCCGTACTTACATAGCTGGCGAGTGTCCGCTGCTGATACAGTAGCTTCTTCTATGCGTACGAACATCAGGGTCGCAACCAGCTGGCTAACGAGAAGGTACGAGCCGAGCAAGCAACGACTGACTGCGACTAACCTCCAACCGAGTGATCGGCGTCGCCGCGATAGATGATGTACGTGTGCGCGCGGAGACAACATTGTCGCAGATGCCTCGTTGGAGCTATGTATATTTGGCGAGACACTGCCCGTAATTGTTTGGCCGCGCCTGAACTGACCGGAGCTATTTGACTGCGTTGGTACGCTATCGACTTGTGGCGAATCTGCCTTCGCCGAGGTGCTATTGTCTGTGTTTTTAGCTGAGCCGAAGATTTTCATACTGATTATGATTGTAACAGATTAGGGCTTGCTGGTATCTAGACATCTACGATACTCTGAGCAACTTTTTCTGCTGCATTCGGTGTCGAGAAATGTTCTGCAGCATTCGACATTACCTTGAGCTGTTCAGGGTTCAGCAGAAGCGCATTAAGCGTATCCAAAAGCTCACGAGGATGACCAATCATCCGGTGCTCATCAACGACAACAGCGGCATCTGACTCTGCATACATCTGAGCATTCTTAAGCTGGTGGCCGCCTGTAAGGTACGGGCTCGGTATAAGAACCATCGGCTTAGCCAGCGCTGAAAGCTCAAGCAGCGTCGTTGCACCTGCGCGTGTGATAACGATATCTGCGGCTGCAAGCACTTCAACCATGTTCTCGTAGACAAATCGACTACCTTAAACTGTAGTTAGTATCAAGCTGAGCTGTTGCGTTCCTGAAGCTGTCTATACTGCTTCTTGCCGCACAGTAAGAAGTACATTCGATGAATCTCGGTCAGCTCCTCAGCAACAGCGGTCGTTGCATTATTGAGTGTTTCTGACCCGAGACCTCCCCCGGTCACAACGACGAGTGGATCAGTTCGAGAGAAACCGAGTTTTGACTTAAAATCGGCTCGTTCGATTCGCTATATTCGTGGTACGCCTCGTTAATAGGCACACCAACATAGCGCATACGATTGGTAGGATACGTATAGTACTTGGTCGGCATACCGGTAGCAATAAGTTTTGCCCACCTCGACAATACACGATTTGCGAGCCCAGGATGTACATCTGAGTCATGCAGCACAATCGGAATCCGCAGTAAATGCGCAGCCACACCCGACCGGCAAACAAACATAGCCCGCCCTTACAAAACACGACATCAGGTCGCCAAAGTAGTAAGCTTCACGTAAGACTCTGTACAAAGCCAGTCACGATATAACAACCCATCGCGAATAGTTTGGTAAAACGATCGTGCGGAGTCTCGCAGTTGCTCAAATAATGGAAAAGAATGATAGCGACGAAATTTACCAGACAAAATAGTGTCGACTCGGACATCGGCACGTGACCTGCTTTCATGGTGCGTCTTGTTTGCATAGCAAATGACCGATCAGTCCACACACGAAGCTCGAACGTCAGGCTGCATTTCTTGATGATTGCGTTAAGTACGGCTGCTACTGGCGTAACGTGTCCGCCCGAGCCCCCGCCGACCGCGAGAATCTTCATTTCGTTTCCTTTCGATTGCAAACTCATTAGTTGTATACGATGAAAGCTGAAAAACAAGTCCAAGTGCACCGGCAATAAACACCATACTCGTTCCTCCGAAGCTCAGTAGCGGCAGCGTAATACCCAGTGAGCGGGAAGATTCCAGTCATTGCAGCGACATTGAGCACCACATGTGCGCCAAGCCAGCCAAATACTCCCACAGCAATAAGGCGTATTCGCATATCACCTAGCCGATCAGCTACTTTCAGTATCCGCAGTAGTAAGCGCAGTAAATATCGCAAGAATTGCTACAAGCCCGACAAAACCGAAGATCTCTCCCATTACGGCAAACACTGAGTCGTTGATTACTTCAGGCAGATAGCCAGTTGCCTGTACGCTGTTACCAATCCCGACCCCGGTTAGTCCGCCGCTACCGATAGCAATCTTGGCATGCATGATGTGATAATCATCAACTTGGGTCGCCGAAGAGTCATCGCAAAAAACGTCGCGACTCGATCCATCCGGTGTGGTGCCGTGACGATAAGAAGCACGCCAGCTGCGACATCCAGCAAGCAACCCAAGCCCCACACGTTTGTTGAGACCGGCAGCGAGCAACATAGCGGCAACTATGGCGACAAGTCGCGATACCCGTACCCATGTCACTTTGCAGCACGATTACGAAGAAAGATAGAAACTCCTAGAAACGCCAATCAACAGGAATAATAGTCGCCTCTCGATCATTAATATTCCTTCTCTGTACCTTGTACCAAGAAAACTTGCCATAAATACAAGCAGGCCAACTTCAAGAACTCAGCCGGCTGAAGCGTCCCGAAGCGGTCCGAGGTCAAACCAGCGACACGCACCGAGCGTACAGGTTGCAATTCCAAGTTCAGTGCGCGGCAATCGCTAAGTAGCGCAGATAAGCCCAACGCAACCATCAGTAGTTTGTCTTTGATATTTCTGCAGTATAGCCAAGCGGCAGTTTTGCAAAAGCGTAAATCAGACGAGCGCTAACAATAAGCTTATCCCCTGTTTCACAAAGAAATACGTGCTTGTATAGTTATCGGTCCCATACGCAACGTTGAGTACGTGCGCTCGCTGTGGGCCGATTGCATACATAATCACCAGTCCAAGGAGCATCAATAGTCCCATGTAGAGCACTATCATGTAGTCCGGTCGGTGCTTACGCCGGACTACATGTGCTGATTTTGCTTCTCGACGCTCGGCGCACTATAGATGTGACCTCCGGTGATAGCAAGCAGGACGCCAATGAAGGCACTGAGACGGAGCCGATCACCCAGAACCGCATCGTTACTTTCGTCTCTGGCCAGCCAATTGCCTCGAGGTGGTGATGGATTGGTGCTGATATAAAGATTTTTTTGCCGAAGTAATCTCTTTGAGACAATTTGAAGAGGCTAGAACCAGCTTCGATGACAAACACGAACCCAATCACCGGAAGTAGTAACAGCGAGTTCGTCAGCATCGCAACGACCCCAAGCGACACGCCATAGGCAAAGCTACCTACGTCTCCCATGAAGAATCGTGCTGGATGAATATTGAACCACAGATAGCTGAGTAGCGCCCCCACAACGGTAAGACAGAACCCAGCTAGCATTGGTTGGTTCTGCAGCAGGGCAATAACAGCAAATGCACCGAAGGATGACATAAGCAGCCCCCCAGCTAAGCCATCAAGTCCATCACTTATATTGACTGCGTTCCCTGTAGCAGTGACGATAAATGCAAACAGTGGAACGATCAAAATGCCAATGTCAAATGAACCAACAAAAGGAACCTGTAGCGTCGTAAAGCCCAACCTTTCGTAGAAGAACCAACCAAGAACCAAACCAATAACGGCTATCATCAAGAACTTAATGCTACTGCGAAGACCTGCCACGCCAAGTTTCTTCCCGCGTATATTTATAATATCGTCGATGAAGCCTACTGCCCCACCGCCCATAAATGCAGCGAGTGGGAGCCACGTCTGCCCGCGACCATCAAGATTAAACAATACCGTGATAACAAAAATAGAAATACACCTATTGCTCCCGCCATGGTCGGGATTGAACGCTTAAATTTATTTGCGTGTAGCTTCGTAAAGACCTCAAGTAGTTCACCAGTGGTGCTGTTTGTACGCTGACGTTTCCAGAATTTATAGCGGTATGCAAGATAGGTATATACTGGCGTCAGAGAGCATGGCTAGTAAGAAACGCGCCGACGCTTAAAAATACAATATCGGCAAGGACGTTACTGAGTTCTGTTTGTGTTAGTACTGTTTGCATGTTAGCCTCTCGGTTGTAGTTTCATATAATCGATCATCCAGTTGGAAATGTCGGTAAATATCGGCATTGCGTCCGTGTTTCCGGCAAAGTTCTTTCCTGGGGCGGATACCTGTACCATTATGACATATCGTGGCTTGGTGTCACCCCCATATCCGAGGTATGTCCCGACAGTTTGGTTGTTGTCATACGAGCCATTGATCAATGTCTGTGACGTTCCAGTCTTCCCACCGATGTCGTAGCCTGGTTTGTCGCGGTCACTATAAAAGGCAGTTCGTGCATCGTGTACCATTTTTTTCGCTTGTTTAGACGCAGATTCTGAGATTGTTCTGACCCGCTGGAGCTGGATCTGACGACTTTGCATAACTCACCATCATCTGTCAACCGTACCAGCAACGACCGTTGGCTTGTAGTAGTTCCCACCGTTGACGATAGACGAGAACCCAGCCGCAACCTGCAACATCGTCAGGTTCATTCCCTGCCCGAATGACATCGTCGCGTAGCGTACAGCGTTACCCTGTACCTCATTCGGGTGAAATAAGTTCACCTGCTCTGCTCGCTCGCAAGCTCGATCCCGTTCTATCACCAAGCTTGAACTTTCCGTGGAGGTACTCGTACATAGTATCTCGAGCATCTCCGGTGATATTCTGGCCATCGCCTAAGCGTTCGGCCACAGTCACCATTCCTGTGTTAAGTGACCAGTCCAGCGCATGTTGAATAGTTATATTACCCGTCTGACCCTTGCTCGCATTCCCGATTGTTACGTCACCGACTTGAATAGAATCGGTATTGTTATAGGTCGATTTAGCGCTGATTACGCCCTGATCAATCCCAGTAGCTACTGTGAATGTCTTCATAACAGAGCCTGGTTCATATGGCGTCATGATAGTTGCGTTGTTAAATGCTGCCGCATCTCGCACTTCATCGTACTTTTCTGGGTTGTACGTCGGCAGGTTTGCCATTGCAAGCACTTTTCCGCTCTGTGGGTCCATCACAAGAACGCTGCCTTTTTTTGCACCAATTTCTTTCATCTTGTCGCTCAAGGTCTGCTCTACATACGACTGTATATTGCGATCAATTGTCAGAACGACATTTTCGCCGTTTTTCGCAGGCACACGAATATTCTGGTTTCCTATAGTGAGCGGGATATAACGAACGTCAGTGACTGAACGTAAGGAGGCCATCAGTGCCCTTCAAGTCTAGCATCAAGAGCTTCTTCAATACCATACTGACCTTCTCCAGACGTATTCACAAAGCCAAGCACCTGTGAAGCTAGCTGATTCTCAGGATATACACGCCGTGTTGCGTTCTGTAGTCCCAATCCCTTGAGGTTTTTCTTACTGAGCTTCTCCGCTTGTGCTCTCGACACATTTTTCGCTACAATTTTGTAGCGGCTAGGCTTGGAGCGCACTAGTTCATCGATATCTGACATAGCCGTACCACCACTAACCGCACGTACTGCGTTGACGACGGCGTCTGGGTCTTTTACTTCAGTTGGGTCGACAAAGACAGTGAAAACATCCTCGTTTAGTACCAGTTTTACAGGAGTATTTCCATCTAGGGCATAAATCTCACCCCGCTTAGCAGGGAGTATAAAGCTTTTTATCTGTTCTTGTCTAGCAACTGCCACATATTTATCGTGCTGTATGATTTGCATATAAAACAAACGACCCACAAATAGCATCATCATACCGACAATTGCCAATCATCAGTATACGTATTCGCTTGTGTGCCGCTGTTTCATCCATATGTATTATCTATTGTTGCACATATTTGGTGTCTTTTGCTTGCGTCATGGTTTTTGCCACGCTACTATTTCGTACCGATTCAAGTGCTGTTAGTCGTGCATTTTCTACTTCGAGATCAGTCTTCGTACTTGTAAGATCGGCGATCTTGTCGTCAATTCGCTGGGCCTCATAGTCGTACGAGGTCGCTTTGGTTGCCTGCGTCAGGTAAATCAAACCGAGCACGGTAATCATCAGTGCAACAAGCACTGTATGAGTCACGGGGCCGAGTTTGACGCTCGAGCTAAATGCTACCGTGTTTTGATTACGGCGCATTGAAGGCTGAGTACGACGATTATATTGTACGTTTCTTTGGTATGACATGTGGTGGAGTGTCTGTTTATTTTGGTGTTGGGGTTTTTGTAGCGAGCGGCTTTTTAGGGCCGCCCGTACGGTGCCTCAGTATTACTTGTGACGAACTGTCACAGTCATTTCTACTGATTGGTTTTGTACTGGGATGTGGATTGGCATCTACTATCCCCTTTCTGTTTGTTTATTTTTTGGCTGCGACCCGAAGCTTGGCGCTTCGTCCCCGCGGATTGTTAACGTCGTCAATTGCACCACTGTATCGGTTTTTTTGTCAGTACGTCGAGTTCTGCTTCATAGCCTGCATGAGACTGTTCGCTGAAGTAGCGTTTGACAAGTCGGTCTTCGAGACTATGGAAGCTGATGATCGCCACTCGTCCGCCAGGCCGTAATAGGCTTGGAAGAAGCGGTAGCAATAGCTCAACTTGGCGTAGCTCGCTATTTACCTCGATACGTAGTGCTTGAAATGTGCGCGTAGCCGGATGAATTTTTTTCTTCCCTCTACGAATAACTTGCTGGATTGCGTCAGCGAGTTCGTCCGTTGTTTAAACGGTCGTTTCTCTACGATAGCTGCTGCTATCTTACGAGCAATTGGCTTCGGCTCTTCGCCATAGCGTACGATGATATCGGCTATTTCCGACTCACGGTAGCTATTTACGATTACTGCCGCTGTTACTTCATCGCGCTGATCCATTCTCATATCGAGTGGACCTGGCTTTGAAAATGAAAACCCTCGTTCAGCTCTATCCAGCTGTGGTGACGACACCCCCAGATCTGCCAAGATAAGATCAAATTGTTCTCCTTCCTGTGCGAGCTCAGTCGCGGCAGTCAGGAAATCACTATGCAGCAGCGTCGCACCTTTATCGACGAGCGAAGCAAGGTGAACATGCGTCATAGAATCTCTATCGACAAGAACAGATGATTCATAGCTGTCGGTACGCGCTAACACTTCTCGTGCGTGGCCTCCATACCCTGCCGTAAGGTCAAGGTAGCGTTCGCCAGGTTTAGGTGCAAGCAACTCGAGCGTTTGCTCGAGTAGTACCGGAGTATGAATCAAATGTGGTGGATGTTCTTTAATACTCATAGTAGTAGTAATTATACCATGGAGGGTTCAGCCCGTCGAAGCATGAGGCGTAAGCCGAGATTCAGGGTGTAGAGCCGCTGACCTGAATTCACTTCGGCTCGAGGCGAAGGGCCATGCCCTCCGTTCATTATAATATTAGCTACTTCGAGATCACCTACCCTGATACTATGTATGTTTGTTTTTGTCATATGTTTGTTTTTGTTGATAAGTGGTTCCTTAAATGGGTCACAGTGTAACTCATATGTTTAAGGAGTGAGAGACTTATGTGTGAGATAACAGACGATAAATCGACAGTTATCTCGATGTGAGGTGGAGTTTTTTTGGGAGGTGTGTTGAGTAAGGTGCAGGCGGCTGTTTAATGTGTGCCGCGCAATACCACGTACATAGTACCAGGTAGGTAATCTCGAGGTGTTTATAGTTGTTAATGAGCTGACAGATAATCAGATTACTCTTCCGGCCGCATCAGTCGCCAGTAGCTGCCAACACGTACACAGGCAACGTCCTTATCGATTCCGGCGTACTCGAGCAGATGCTGCTCGATCGTGACACGACCCTGTTTTTGATCGAGCGCTTGCTGCCGTTTTACCGCGGCGAAAGCGTACGTTAAGGTCGGCCACAGCCTCATCGAGGATGGAGCCAGCTAATGACGGTTCTACTTCCCTGTCCCAGACTTGCTGCGGATAGAGGTGAAGATAGTTTTTGAACCCTCTGGTTACGACAACGCCAGATGCGAATTCATTTCGAAGCTCCGTCGGTATGGTCAACCGACGTTTACTATCTAGTTTTCGTTCGAAATAATCCATCGCTTATCTTTTTTGTTGCGTTAACTCTAAGGGTGCCGTCTTAGAAGATTTGATTATTTTTTTAATTTTGTGGTGTTTGTCTTGTGGTGGTGTTACCCACTTTTTTCCACTGAACTTATCATACTACCCACATTTACCCACTTGCAAGTACTTTTTTGACATTTTCTGCGATTTTGTTACCTTTTCCCCACAAGTGGGGAAAACTTTTTCCACGCAAAATCCGCCCCGTTTTACAGAGGCGGATTTGCTGCAAATAACATGCTGTCTTCCCTAGCGCAGGGAAAAAGAACTGGCATCAGCGATTCATCGTAATCTGAGTGTCAATCGAACAGCAACCCAAAGACACAGAGATAAAATATTCACCAGTAAGGAGACGATTAGTAGTGCCAGACATGAGATCGTAATGCCGTGCCGTATGACGATCGTCACGGTATTTTCCGAAGATTTTTCGTGGTTTTTTTGTTGGTTTTGTGGCCTTCATATAGGCTAATGCTAGCATAAGCGAGATATTCGTGCAATGGACGAAAGGATCAACCAAAATAAATCCGCATAAGATGTCTTGCGATCATATCGGCATCATGTCGGATCAGCGTTCTCGATACTTGCAATAGAGTCGCTTTGCCTGTAGTTAGGAGCGGTAAACTCCGTGAGATAAACGAAGTTTTCACCTGTAGCTACATAGTGCCGAGTATGGAGATTATCTTCGTCTGGTTTTACCCAAAATTCCCCATCCTTGGCATATTTTTTTAGTAAACGATCATCTGGTTTTGCGTTGTTGTACAGCACGTAGTCGAGGCTGAAGTCTCCAAAGCGTTCTATCTCTTCAGCAAACTGAGATCACACTGAAGTCTGTTGTTTGATGCGGCTTAGTAACAAGGTTACATACATAGATTTTTTTAGCTTTTGTTGTGGTTTAGCACTTCACTTACTCCCAGGACAATCAGTGATGGCGCAAGACTCCCATAGATGTTTCCAGGCGCGACTACTACCAGATCAGCGGCGCAATATGGCCTCATGCGGCCTTCGGGTTGAGTGTTGGCGAAGGATCCAGACTGTAGCAGTTGGCCGCACGCCACCTTCAAAGTCAGCGTGACCGATGTTAAACTGCCCGCTAGTGATCTTGCCGTCACTCGATCTCCATAACCAAGCGTAACGGGGTCGAGGTTAATCGGTTCAACGCTTCCGACAATATTCAGTACCTGGCTGGCTTCTTCGACCGCCTCAGCAAAGTTTCCTGTCATTTTTTCAAGTGCGGTCAAAAATAAATTTCCAAATGCGTGTCCTGCAAACGTTCCTTCTTCGAAACGATAATTAAATAACTCACGAACACGGTCGTACTCCGATAGCGCCACAAGGCACTGCCGGACATCTCCCGGTGGCAGTACACCGAGTTCATCTCGAAGCTGTCCCGTCGAGCCACCATCGTCTGCCATATTCACGAGCGCGGTGATATGTTTCGTATAATGTTTCAAATTGCTCAAGAAGCGTGAAACTACCGGTTCCACCTCCTATAACTACGACTTTTACTCCAATTTGTTCGATCATGATGTCTCTCAATTTTTTAATCAGCATACCAAACCATCGAGCGCTTGGTCGAATTGTGTTCTTTGCATCGTCTTGTAGTCAACAGCAGCCAGACCAAACCGCGGCCATTTTCCGTATGACCATTCGAAGTTATCAAGTAGGCTCCAGTGCATGTACCCTAGAAGTTCTACGTCTTGGTCTTTTGCCCGTGCGAGCGCCGAAATTGTCGAGGCGATCCACCATTTTCGGTCAGTATCGTTTGCATCCGCGAGCCCATTCTCCGTAATCAAGATCGGCAGCTTATATTTGTTATGTAGTCGCTCTAAGCAGTACTCTATGTTGGCAGGCTGCATATCCCAACCGAGATCACTCAGTCTTTCATCGGCATTATGGACCCGATACCCATACACGCGATTTGAAAAATAATAATTAATCGCCAAATAGTCGACTCTGTCGCTTCACTCGCCCAAGTAGTACGTCGTCAAGCGCCCACTGCAACAAATGAGCACTGACTCTGCTCAATAGTGCGTCATCCCCTGCATACACGTAGCTGGAGTTCTTAGCTATAGATACTTTATAACGTCGATTAAGTTTGTGAATAGCCTTTGCCGCCTGATTATGGGCAGCTGCTTGATTAAGCATCACCCAGATGGCTTACTCTGGCTTGTCTGCTGCGGCGGCCAATTTCCTTCTGCGTAGCTTTGCCAGGCGTATACCTCTGGCTCATTTATTGTCACGATATATTTCAGCTGCGGACCAAGCTCACTGACAATTTTTTCAGCATAGCGTACAAAATATTTCGAGTTGCTGCGTTTTTCAAACCCTCCCAGCTCTGCAAACCAAACTGGTACCGTGAAATGCAGTAGTGTCACAACTGGCTCAATGCCACGTTTTTTTAGAGCCTCAAGATACTGTTTATAATGTTCAATTGCTCTTGCGTCCCAACTACCTTCTTTCGGCTCAATCCTAGACCATTCAATACTGAAACGAAATGCATTCATATGCATAGATTTCAGCAGATCAAAATCTTCCTCATAGCGACTGATAATGATCCGTAGCATCACCAGACACATAATTCGTCGTACTCGTTGCATCCGCCTTAATATCGCTCCAGGCATCAAGAGTCATCAAGCCGATGCCTTGCCTGTACGGTTAAGCTTTTGGCATTTTCGAGCTCCCACACTGTCCATTGATTATGAGTGCCGCCCTCTACTTGGTGCGCCGCTGTCGAAGCGCCCCATAGAAAGCGTGTACCAAAGTTTGGTAGCTTATTGGTCTTGCTGGGTCATGTTACAGGCTCACGTCTTCCGGAAAATGCTTTTGGAGCCGCATGCTGATAGAGCCTTCGTGACGTCCAAGCTGCTTCGATAAGTCTCCAACTGATGCCCCATTCATAAATCCAGTCTTCAGTGTTGCATCATCAGCTGCCGCCCACGGCTTATAGGCATTAGGATGTGTTTCACGCATTTTTGCGATCTTTTCGGTCCAGTTCGAACTTCCACTAGTCTTCTTCGGCGGCAGTTTAGCACGTTTTTCGGCGTTTTTTATCAGGTGTTTATACTCTTCTACTGCTTCTGTCGATGCCATGCGTAACTGTTCATCGATAGCCAGCGCATCGGCACTGACTTTTAGGGCTGTCTGATTAATTCCGTGCAAATACAGGTTATCAATGCTTTTGACACGGCTGAGCGCCACATAACCCATACCGGCACAAACGCCTTACGAAGATCAATTCGTGCAGCATCGAGTGTCATACCCTGGCTTTTATGCACTGTGATCGCCCACGCCAGCCGCAGCGGTATCTGTGTAATCGAAGCACGCTTCTTGTCACCGTCTCGTAGCTCCCAAGTATCAGGCTCCATCGTGACTGTCTTACCGCTTCGAAATTCTACAACTGGATATTCAGAACCACGCTCAAATTCGATCACTTCCCCTATACTGCCGTTCACATATGCACGCTCTGAGCTATTTTTTACAGCCATCACAAGCGCACCTTTTTTTAGTTTCAATGTGCGAGGTGCCAATACAGAGCGCTGAAGATTTTCAACATAATTTTCGCTTCCTGTATGCGTTTGCGAATACTGCAGTTCATCACCATCGAGTTCACCAAGTTTCTTCTCATTAATCGTATCTACATCAATATTCACGGTATGTAGCTCCGTCAATACAAGATCTGCCGGCGGATGTATCTCAGTGCGCTCAAGCAGTGCTTCTGCATGATGGCGTCGTATATCACCGCCACGAAGTGCCGACAAGATATCGAGCAGCGAGCTTTCCTCTTGGCGATGTTGTTCTTCTAAGTAGCAGATCACTGGTTCGATTTCACGCCAAGCATTGCTATGCACCACGAAGCCGCCCGCACGACTATCGCCTCGATTTACTGGAGGTAATTGGAAGAAATCACCACTCATAATCACCTGGATTCCTCCAAACGGCGTATCGGGCTTTTTGCGCACAAGCCTACATGCATCATCGATCATATCAAGCCGAAAATCATGAAGCATCGAAATCTCATCGATAATCAGCACGTCTGTTTTTTCTATAATCTCTCTTCGGCCTTTGGCTATATTCTCAGCAAAGTGATCTGGTAATTCGTCTGAAACGCCAATCCCACTCCAACTATGAATCGTTGTGCCGCCGAGGTGCGTTGCCGCGAGGCCCGTTGTTGCCGTCACGGACACGTGTTTACCATCCGCTTTTGCAAGCCGAATAAACTGGTTCAATACGAATGTTTTTCCAGCTCCTGCTGGGCCTGTCAAAAACACGGTATGACCACTCAGCATGATCTCGAGCGCAAGTACTTGCTTCATACTACTAGTATACTAGCCGCGCGGCGGTTCACCATCAGGTTCGTCGAGAAGCTTCTTACTTTTGATCACATAGCGTCTACCCGTGATCTCAGAGGTAATGTAATCTTCGTTTATAAGATTAACAAACATGTCGAGATCACGACCATCCATAATGATGATTTTGTCTTCGTCATCGGTCATCAATTCTAACTGCATAGTATCTGCATAATCCATAGCTTTGTCTTGTGCAACTGCACCAACTTCAAGCTTCTGGAGTTTTTTGACTATCGCTGGCTTGTCACGAACCAACATCTGTAGATCAATACCTTCTGGGAAACTCAGCTTATAGTGCGACTCGATCTCCTTCACTTTCTGGTCAGCGAGAAGTTGCTTCTTGTAGTCATAGTTAAATAATTTTTCAAACTTTGTCTGGTTAAATATAAACACGTCGCCATCGATGATTAATACTTGATTATCACTCGGTATTTTTAGACCAACATCTGCCTTGAAGCGGTCAAACCGTCCCCCGTTAATTTCCCACGATACCGAGCCTTTGAGTACGCTGCTCTGCTGGAGTGCCTTGGCAACATAAAAAGGCTTCGCCTCAGCGTCTTTCGGGATAAATTTTACGATCACTCCCTTCATTCGTTTAAATTCATGCTCTTCTTCGTTAAACTCAACGATCTCGTCTTTGTTCGTTTCTATCAATGCAAGTAGCGTGGTCAGCTTCTCGACCTTTTCTTTGTCTGTCCGCAGCAGTACATTTTCCTCTGCCTCAGTCATCTCGTAGTCACGAACGCTAAGTCCGGTCCCTGCTCCTAAGTTGACGTCGTTGATGACGTCATAGAGAAACAATGCCCTGAGGCTTTGTTCTAGCTCCGCCGAATAGCGCATCATATACGGTGTAAAATGCTTGTTGAATAGATAAAATTCGATACCTAGATCGTTTTTTACAGCATCTGTTTGGTTTGCCCACAAGAATATGTCAGTTGTTTCGTTTGTTTGTATTTCGTCATCCATAATCAAATATTATAGCTACCACTAACACGCATTACTGCTGTGTTTTTTACTAGAGTACCAATGCGCCCGTAGCTATATGAAGTTCTTTTGAGTTACGCAAACGCCTAATATCGTCGCGCTTCATTTCTTCGTGGTAGAGTGCGGCAATCGCTTTTTGGATGCGGCTATATTTTAATGCAGTCTGGTAATCGACAACCTCTACTGCTGTAGAATCGCCTAGTTGTATGTTTCCAACAATACCTAGGCCCAATGCTTTATCAAGATATAAGACTGATTTGTATGCACCTTTTTCTGTGTCTTGATCAAAGTATCCATGTGTCGATGGAAGCTCTATACGAAAGCCAGTAGTTGAGCTATTTGCATAGAGTGTAATTCCACAGGAAAGTTGATCATCGCAGCGGCGCGGATTTTTATATTCTTCACCGACCGTAACACCCCCACCATTTCCTTCAACAGTTATCACGAGTTCATCGATTTTTGCATCTCCTGTAGCTGCCACCAATGGATGCTCTGCTGAAAGCTTAAACTTAATCCCATTTCTCTTATGTGGTTCATAGGCAAGCGTATAAGTACCAGGCTCAGGTTCTACCGTTTCTATCTGAAAGACTTCTGGAAGGACTGTCGATCGATCGAAATTTGAATATGCTGGCGTAATCGCATTACGAAGCCTGTCTTCGTCCCAATTACCCGAATAGCCCATGACACTCCCATATCCTGTATATGGGTTTATTTTTTTCATAAATGGTACATCTCTACTACGTGTGGTGGTAGGGTCACTACCGTCGTATTGAGACATATAGGTGAAATCACAAAATGACTTATCAAGAATGTCCTGAATGTCTTCTAGAGCGGGGTCATATGGATCATATAGAGGGATTTTACTAGAGTTGCAATCAATTTCTCCTACATGGCCCAACCCAACTCCTAACATGTGTCCAGTCTCATGCAAAAAAACCTCTGGTTCTATATATGGAATCCCCTCTACGTTTGACTTTACCGTAATACCGCCCGCTGACGCAGTTGCGACATTATTGTCGGCTTCTTGTCGTACGCTGCCATCATCATTCGTAGTTTCGCACTGATCTACTTTGTCCATGACAAGTGCCACAATAGTCTGTGAGCTATTGGGTTGCTTCTCACGAAGACGCGTAGCGAGCTTACCAAGCTGGCCATCTGTGAAACAGTTTGCATCCGATATAATCTCACGACCCTCTGGCTGCAGGCGTATCGTTTGAGTTGGTTCGGCAGATACTTCAACTAAATCCTCAAAATCATATCGAAGATACCGATAAGCAGCTTTTATATTCTTATCTATCGTACTGTTATCTACGGCCGGACTGCCTTCTGTATCTGACAATATATGGTATGGAGTAACTATAATCGGCTCGGTTACTCGTATTCCATTAGAAATATCTGGAGAAGCAGTAACCGTCTCGGTTACAGTCGGCAACGGTTGAGCAAGTACTTTGGGTGTATGGTCTTGAATATGATTGCCCACACCAACTAGACCTGCTCCTATTAACGCAGTGCAGCCGATGAGAGTTGTATACGGATACTGAGCAAGAAGCCGCTCCATACCTTTTCGTACAGTCATATGCTATATTATAGCATAAAAGGTATTGTTTTACAATACTTACAGTCTAGTTCCCTCGCGAGCTTTATTTGCCCACACATCTGCTAGCTCGTTTCCTTCGTCTCCAACATGCCCTCGTACCCAGTTCAGCTGTGTGTTACCAGCTTGATGGAGTGCATAGGCTTCTTGAACGAAGTCGAGGTTTTTGATGCCGCCTTTTTTTGTCCAACCCTTCGCTTCCCAGCCAGGTGCCCATTTGGTGATCACATTGATCCAAAATTCACTATCGGTAAATATCTGGCATGGGTCTGCCGCCAGCGAGCTTCATAGCAGCAATCAGCGCACTTCCTTCCATTCGTATGTTTGTCGTGTCACCATCTTCAGAACCAAGTGCGACTGGTTGTCCATTTTCGATAACCGCGTACCCACCTGGACCAGGATTGGGACTCGCACTGCCGTCTGTATAAAAAGTTCTTTCTGTTGTCATGGATGATTGTACCGTTTTTTTCGTCGAGCAGCCATGTCTGGCTTCGGCGACCATATAAAACGAACCGGTCACCAGCACAATTTCTTCATTGTTATTAAGAGCTAATGTTCAAGCGCATCTTGGAGATTTGGTATCGGCTTAACAGGGACTATTCGACCGTCAAACAGCTCAGCGAGCTCGCGTGCTGGCTGTCGCAAAAGATGGCATATCTTGACAATGCGTAAACTCCGTATGTAATAATAACAGTAGCATGTTTCATCAAGCAGTTACGACATCTGCTTGGCTGTTCTTATCGGTTTTTATACCGAGTACTATTGGCCATTTTTTACCCGGAAATTGATGATAGTGTGTTCAGATAGCGCAGACATTTTTTGTTCGTTATGTGCTCCGTCTAAGGATAACACTGTTGTATTGCGTACACGTATACGTTTTCCATCCTTCCTGGCACCTGTGTCAGTTTTTACATCGGCTAAAGCATCTGGTCTAATATCTCATCTAACCGTCTCGCTAGCGTATTTGTTCATAGCACAAATCTCGCGAGATCGAAGTTCCGATTCAAGATACGTTTCGTGGCTATTAGCAACTTCGATAATAATGTAGTTTTGCCTGTTGCTATTAGTACTTCCTCTCTACTCAGTCCATCACTGCACCAGCTTGCTTGTACGTGCACACGATAATTACCTGGCTGCAATAATGCCCGCTTTCTGGCTCGCGATAGCAGTAAGTGTATCTCCAAGTATATGCATATGATCGAAGCCAATGTCGGTAATCACACGAAACCTTGTCATCTCGCCGACAAATATTACTAGAGTCGTACCGACCGCCAAATCCTGTCTCCACCACCGCATAATCGACGTTCTCTTTATTCAAACACCCATAGCGCAAATACCATCATACATTCGAAGTATGTTGGCTTCAGCTCGCTTTGCTCAATCATCGTTACGAACTCATTGAAGTACGCTACAAATTTTTCCGCTTGTAGCGGTTCACCATCGATTTGTACGCGTTCATTTATCGCAGCAATGTGTGGTGATACCGTCAGGCCAACTTTTTTGTCTGCGGAATGAAGAAGCCCAGCGATAAAATAACTCGTCGTTGTCTTTCCACTCGTACCGGCCACATGGACAACCCTTAGTCGTTCATGTGGGCTGCCGACAAGCTCGGCCAACTCTCGAGTGCGATCAGTTGTCCAGCCACCGCGATTAGCAGTAGCTACCCGCTCAGCGTAGGGATACAATGCGACTTCGACATCTCTGAGCGTCTGACACTTCATATATTCACTCTATCACACCTCTGTTAAATTTGCTTCTTACGGCCATATATGTTTGTGTAGTAGGATGGATCACGAACGATTACACCACAACGCAGAAAACGAAGCTCCGTTCGACCTATAAGGTATGCATCACTACAGAAGGCGGGTACTCCGAACGTAGGGTAACAGAACTAACACCACAAGCGGCTGTCTCGGTAGCTAAAGATTTAAGCAGAGCACCAGGACGTTATAGACATATAACCGTCACAAAAGTTGACGACGATCAACCGAACAAATGATTATTCTGTAACTTCTATGCCGTTCCAAAATGCGACGTAGTTGCTGAAATCTTTGCCAACTCGCTCTACTGAGCCTTCCATCGGCTGCGGGTAATACCATGCGCCATACTCATTGGTTTTGCCCTCTACCACCACGTCGTAATAGCTCGCCTCACCTTTCCAAAAACACGTCGTCTTGTGATCGCTGTCAGTATAGAATTCCCTATTTATTGAACTCGGTGGGAAATACCAGTTACCTTCTATCCGAATCAAATCGTCCTGCGCTGCTTCTGCAATAACTGTATTGTTCCAAATTGCTTTCATAGCTTTCTCCTATTTCTTAATCTTCGATGGCCACCATACGAAGCTACCAATATCTTTGATCAGCGATGGTACAAGTAGTGAGCGAATGATGATCGTGTCGAGCAGAACTCCAAATGCGACCACAAACGCCAGTTGCGCCAGGAACAAGATCGGTATCACACTCAGTGCAGCAAACGTTGCCGCGAGCACCATGCCAGCCGATGTAATTACACCCCCAGTAACAACCAGTCCATTGATCACACCCTTCGACGTACCGTGCTTCAGACTTTCTTCACGCACCCGGGTCATCAGGAAGATATTGTAGTCGATACCCGAGCGCCACCAAGAACACAAACCCGTACAGCACCACCGATGGGTCAGCGCCGGGAATCCCCAAACGTCGATTGAACAGAACTGCCGCGATGCCAAGTGTTGCCGCAAACGACAGCACGGTACTAAGTAAGCAGGATGATCGGTGCGATGACTGCACGAAGTAGCAGCATCGAGTATGATCGTAATCACAATCAAGTACCAGCGGGATGATAACCATTCGATCGTGAATACTTGTTTTGTTACTGTCGTACTGCGCAGCGGTTACTGCCCCCCACGTCAACGATGAGTCGATAGCATGCAGCGTCGTCACGCAGCCGCACAATCGTGTCTTTGGCCGCATCGCTATCTGGCTCATCTGATAAGTGTAGCCTGCAGTAGCACTCGACCATCAACAACCTTTGTTGTCGCAGATTCACGAAGCAAGGCAGGCGAGCCGGACTGCATGCTTCACCCGAGTGGAATATACGGGATACTTTCGCTTGTCAGTCACGACACTCACAGAGGACACGCCTTCATCTGCGTCGAGTGCAGCGACAACGTCTGCATCTTGCTATCAACCGGCGTAATTACAAATGCTGGGCTACCAGAACCGCTCGGCGAAATGTTCACTAACAACGTTTGACCTTCTCGTGCTTCAGAGTAGCCGACGATCAAATCACTTTGCGGTACGCCATCTGCTTTAAGCTGGAATACGCCGGTTGCTGCTACGAGCAGTAGCAACCGTACGATACGATCCATATTCGGCGAGGGTATGTGTCTACAAACGCACCGACTTTCGCCCAAAGACCTTTGTGGTAGCCAACCAATGATTTCGCCTTATGCAGCATGTCGTACTTTGGTCGAAACGGCCAAAAGCTCGCTCGCCCAACCAGTAGCAACACTGCCGGTAAGAATGTTAGCGCCGACACCACCGCAAAGGACACACCAATCGAACCAACTGGCCCAAGCGCTTTGTTCGACGCAAGGTCGGACACGATCAAACAGAGTCAGCCCAGCGATCACCGTACCGCCAGATGCCAAGATAGGCTCGACAGATGCTTTCCATGCAGCCTTCGTAGCATCGAGCGCTGTCTTGTGACGTTGCAGCTCTTCACGGAACCTGCGCCACATAGAGCTAGCGAATAGTCTGTCGCCGCACCAATCACCAAGATAAACAATATTCCTTGCACTTGCCCGTTGAGCGTCACGATATCTGCTTTCGCCAGGTACCACACTAGCAATATACTCACCGATAGCGCGAACATAGATGTCAGCAAACAATGAACGGGAGCAGTGGCGAACGATACACGACCAGCAGGATCAAAAATACGACTGCGAGCGCAACAAGTAGCAAAATTCCGTCGATTCCCGAGAACGCAACATTGAGATCAGCCGAAAACCCAGCCGGTCCAGTCACGAATATATTGACGTTATCGACAGTTCCTTCGAGGGTTGAGCGGAGGCTTCTCGACTGTAGCATCAAGTTCAGTGCCTGAGTCTAGTTGGAACCGTCACAAGCGCAGCTTGCTTGTCCTCCGACAGCACTACTGGCGCCACATCGCCATGCCACCCCATTCAGCCGTTGAGTCATCTTGTTTCGCACAGCTTCTATGGCTTGCTGATCAGCAGCGCTGATCCCACCGTCAGTAGCCTCAAAAACTACAACTGCGGACACCGTGTCACTCGAGAGGAAGTTTTGAGACTCTTTGCTCACGCGCGTTGCTTCGGCATTTTCTGGCAGGAAGGCCGTCAGGTCAACCGACGACACTTCGCTGATCTTACCAAAGTACGGGCCGCCAATCCCTGCCCCAACCAGCCAGACACCAATAATCGCTATTGGTAGTACTATTCTCAGCCACTTCGGCACATTTTTCAGTTTTTTCACCCTATAGCCTCCTCCACTAATTTATACTTAGTATAGCAAACTAGCGCTGTGCGTTGCGCTGCTTTTACGCGCACAATCGTCATATACAGACCAAATGCGATCATCCAGACTGTGAACGGGTACGATATTAGTCGCTCCATCCCGCCGCGCCCGATCCCAAGATATATCTCTGAGGAAAATAGCACAAATGCGCTCAAGCTTACTAGCCGCACTAATGATGCTATAGACTTTAAAGCTTCTACGCATACCGCTCAAGTGCAAAGGCCAGCACCAGTATGCTGAGATTACCGACCACAAGGCCAAGAAACGCTCCGATCTGATGCAACTCGCTGATCGTATTTTCTGGGAATAGCCCCACAAGTATGGACCCGAATCCGGCAAGGCTCATCATCACGAAGCCTATCAAGCTCCAGGTCGTTCGCTTAAACTCCGTATAGATCAGCAGCGCTCCCAGCGCCATCGTCACGCCAAATAGCGCAAACGAGCCATTCATCAGGCTATGTAGCGGCGAGCATACGTAGAGCCCATCGTAGAGCCCACAAGCCGTATTCCCTAGGTCACTGATGTAATTATCTTTGTAACTAAACGGCGTCGTCCAGGCGGCCGCCACTATCACCTGCACTACCAGGTACTGCAGGCTGAGTATCCAAAAGAGTGGGCCGATAAGTGGGTATTTGTTGGTGTACGCATCAACTCGTTCAGTTGCCTGCTTGAGCTGTTGTTTCATGTGCATGGTTTTTTAGTCGTTGCCTTCGCCCATAAGCTGAGCCAACCGTGCTGTGTCCACATACTCATACACGACGTTGGATCCTCCGGGCTTTCGGTCCATAAATAGCCGTACAGTTGGCGTTACTCGCCTCGGTAGGTTATTTTCAGTGAACCATGCTAAATTGCCACATTTGTCGGGCTCGCAGACCTTTGGGACACCTTCCCATTTTCTGCTCTCGAATATGAAATTTAGATAATTTTCACTGTCATTCATTTGTGTGTTCATGACGAGCTGCAGGTCTTCTGGCTGTATTATCACACCAATTTCTTCTTTAGCTTCACGGATCACTGCATCAATTATAGATTCATTTGGTTCGACATGTCCTGTCGCAGATAGGTCGTAGTGATCGTCCATATAGCCAGTATTAATACGCTCCTGCAGCAGGTACTCACCGGCATCGTTTTGTAGCACCACAAATACAGCACTCTTGAATAATTGGCGTTGTTCAGACATAAAAATATACTACCATACCAGCTCTGACTGCTATTATTTGATAGCCACTAGTTCAATGTCGAACACAAGGTCGCTATTCGCTGGGATGTTCTTCGCTGGAGAGAGCTTGAGCCATATGCCATCGCAGCAGGAATCATCAGTCGTCGAGTACCGCCAACTTTCATACCCGGGACACCCTGCGTCCAGCCAGCAATTACGCCACTCAGTGGGAAATGAGATCGCCTTACCGAAGTCGTGACTGCTCTGAAATATAATGCCGTTTTTACATAGTGCTCCCGTGTAGTGAGCGGTAATCGTCGCACCTGGATTGACGAGTCCGCCCTTGCCGACTTCGAGATCAATAATCTCAAGTTCTTTGACTGCTTCAACTGGTTCAAATTTCGGTAGTTTGGTTCCTTCGTATTCATATAACCTATTCTACATTTTCATACCGAGCTATACTAGTTTTTCGCGCAATCGTAGGTTCAGATCATAGTTGATATATGGTGATCTATCCTAAATAATCAGTTAAGGATTTTTCTTACAGTACAGACCTAACCAATTCCATCATCTCTCCGTCTCGCATACCTACGCGAAAGACTTTCGCGTTTTAGCCCTCGATTTTGCTTTGCCTTTTCCGCCAAGTGGAGACCCCATGTCAGTTCGTGCCAACCCACACCTTCCAGTTCACGTACCACCAAATTTAGTTGTCGTATTTCAATCTCAGAAAATTCGCCTGTAGCTATAGTGTTTATCATCTGCGACGTCGCAATCATTTGGCCTGGTTTTCTTCCACGTTCGGTCAGAATTTCTAGCACATTACGTGCAAGATTAATATCTACACCTTTACGTTCGTGTGGACTTTCAATTTCATGAGTATGCTGAATGGTAGATTCAGTTTCCAGGTCTTTTTCAGCTGACAGATAAGCTGGTCCTTGTCCGCTCCGTCTAAATTTAAAGACTTTTCCATCTTCAACCATGGCATTGATCGCATCTAGGACCTCGTTTCGATCGAGTCCAGGTCGCGAAGAGATGATAGCTTTTACGATTAACGACTGTTTCACGGAGCCACCATGATCTGAAATAAGCGTGGCCACAGCTTCGTTGAGGGATACGCTCACTTTACCCTCTGTATTCTCAGGATTTTCACTGGATGGATCATTGGCTTCTGATGCCACTACCTGTGTAGTTTTTACATGAGGAATAGCTCGAGGAGTTGGTAAGTTTTTGCTTGTAGTAGTCTTCGCAATCTCTTCATAAAACACAAAACCGCTTTCAAGAGCCACAAATTTACCTTGAACTTTAAACCGCGATAGAGCGTCGGCCTCAATATCAGCTTGCCACTCATCGACTGTTTCCGCTAAAGAGTCCAGCGTCTCACCCGACATATCATACGATAGAGCAAGATGCTCCCGGATTTCACTCAGCGAACGGATATTTCCTCGATTTCCTTCGACACAAAAATATCTAAATAAATTCCAGTATGACTCCTCTCCGCCAAAAGTCTCCTTCTCCTCAAACTCGTCTATATTGTCTTTTATCTTTTTAGCCTCATAAGCGAGTGTTTCAGCGAGAGGAGCAAGCAATTCTTGGCTGGTCGATGCGAGTGCACTACGTCCTAGTCGTTCACGGAACACTTGAGCAACCTCCACAAGTTGGTTCAGTGCTTTGGAAGCTTCATCTTCGTCTATAAATGAGGATTTAATAACTCCTCCAGAATAATCACCTAGCATAATACATATACTATACTATATTCATCGCATGACCGCAACTACATATACTCTGGAGCTTGGTTATTAATAAAATCCATACAGCTACTCTGGCCACCTAATTTATTTCGTCAGCGCTAGGTACTGCCGCTAAACTAGGCTTGCCATGAACAGATTTGCTACTGGCTATCTCCGCAGTCATGCTTCGAGGACTGTTTGAGCCGCCTTCTGGCGGTGAGTTCCGCAGAAACTGATTGCGAAGGTAGTGAGAAGCAAGTCCAGTTCATCGCACCGCCTGTCGGCTTTGGCGCCACCGTTTGCCGAAACAAATGGTGGCAAAATATTACATCAGTAATTTTCATCGTTACCCTAATATCGCCGGAACCTTACAATAGTAACAACCTAACTACGCGGCCGACTGTGCGGTAATGTTTAGCTTCCATAATATTTCCAGCTCCCTCCAGATATCACTTCGACTTCCCCGTCTACTACTTTTATCGCCGTCAGGTCATCGATAGCGTAAACCGGGTTGTCTGTTGTCGCCGCGTATTCAGCAACCTCTTCGAGTCGTGCGCCATCACAGTGTGGCTCAATTTCAAACGGCACGTAGCCAAGCCCAGTCAGGTCTTGGAGGCCTACAGCGTTTTCGTCGCCAGGCTCGAGCCCTGCCACCGCGATAGTCGGCGTCATCAGTATGCTACTAGCGCTGCCGCCAACGTACACTTTGCTATCGATATTTTCTTTAAGCCACTTATCAAAACCAGTTTTACGAACCTGATCGAGCAGATGAAACGTATTGCCACCACTCAGCCACAATATGTCACAGTCTGCGAGGCGCGCACGCCAGTCAACGCCATCGGCACTAATGTCGACGATGTCTATTTGATAGAAACCGTAGCGCTGCAGCTGATTGAACTGCCCTATCAGCCAGCCCTTAATTGTAGGGTCGACATTCGCAGCTGTAGGTATGAACCCAACCCGACATTGGCTCGCTGGCTTATCGACCATTCCGTACAGTGCACGTCCGATATCCCGTTTGCTTAGTCCTGATGATGTCAACAAGAGCTTCATGCCGCAATACCAATCTCAGCCAACGAAGTGCTCAATCTCTACTTCACCGTTTGCAAGCCTGATTCTTGATAGAGCTTGTTTGCTTTTTCACCAGGCAGTCGAATAGATTCACCGTCCTTCGGAATAATTGTCGAATCTTTAGTAACATATCAGTCACATTTTTCTTAAATTCCGCTATGTCAGTAAGTAATTCTGGGTCGATTGCAAGAATCATCGTCCCCCACTCTTCTTTGAAAGTCTGATTGTCAATCCATGCACTTTGTACTAAAGGTCAGCAAATAATCTCGACTATCATGCCGAAGCCTGCACCTTTGTAACTTTTGTCAAAAGGTAAAATGGCACCTTTCATTGCTTGTTCGGGATCTGTCGTTAAATTCCCAGTCATGGTCTGTTGCAAGGCCCTCAGGTATACGTCTCTCCGCCACTTTTGCGAGTACAAGACCATAAAATGTCATCGCCGATGTCGCAGTATCAAAAACAAATGGTGTCGTTTCAGTTGGAAATCCGAAACCAATAGAATTTGTACCAATATTAGGGTCAATGCTTCCAAACCCTGAAGTCGCCGCCGGCGACCTACTACAAATGATACCTATCAGATCACTCTCGGCAATCTATGTACATAAAACCCTTGGGCGCCATTGCTCGAAAACGTATTATGTATACCGACCAAACCAAATCCATGTTCTTTAGCCTTAGCGATAGCAACATCTGTTGCAACCTGTGTCGCAAGTGGCGCAGGATTGGCGCCAGCATCGATAAGTTGCGACAGCTTAGTGTCACGCTCGACCTTCAGTTCATATTTCAGGAACAATATTTTGAATTGGCTCAGTACCAATCATTTTTACGATGCCCTGCGTCTTATTACCAGATGCTTCCGCCCAGACAAAATAGTCAGCGACAGTGCTCGCATGCTCCAGGCTAATATTTTTGCTGAGTATTTTTGAGATTTGTTCGTGTAGTGACGTAATTGAAATTTTCATAAGAACCTATTCTGAGTCAGTTTATGCTATACAACTATCCTACCACTTAGCTCTTAAGAAGTTAGACTTCTCGAGTAATATACTTCCCTATTCTGAAGTAGATAAATAATGTTGCCAGAATATTTGCTATCAAAATGTACAGCGGGAACGCGACGTGCGTAAAATCATACGTCGTAAGAATAGCGAGTGCGATCAATGCGGCAATTATCCCCATCATGAACGGCCATGGGTTCTCTGTCTCTGGGTTTTTGAAACCTTTTACTAATGTTGGTAGAAACGCCAGCCCATCGGCTAATATCGCAAATACAATCGCGACGTTCCCCTCTCCGATAATAATCCAGAGTGCAAAACCAATCAGCGACAAAGATCCACACCAGATATCAAAATTTGTGATTTCCCACTTTGGTTGCTTAGCGAAAAATGTACTGATAAATATTACCAAAGGGCTAAGGCCAGTCATGAGCGTATAGAGACTTTCTTTGAACGCCACACCTTCCGAAATCATCGCAGCAAACGCTAGCATGGGAGCGATAGA
>CAVVEW010000005.1:0-13846 GCA_963747455.1 uncultured Candidatus Saccharibacteria bacterium
GCTTGAGTCAATAACCAAGGCATTTGATGTGTCTGGCTTGCATGCGTCGGCTACTTACGCGTCATGCGGCTAACCAGTGACTCGAACCAACTTTTGTAGTCGCTGCCGTAATGTTCGTAACAGCCGAGCCCTAGTTGCCCGATAGTCTCAACAGTGAGCTGTCTGTCGTGCAACATGCGCTCGGTGCGCAAAGAGTTTGGAAATAGTACTGCTTGCAAGTATGGCTGTAGAAGCTCTGGCTTCTGTCGCTCACTGGCTTGACGCTCGATGCTAGATTTTTGGTGAAACGTTCTTGAAGGTGGAGGATAGCCCATAGTTCGATGAGCAATGGTATTTGTAAGAAGATATGCGCCGTATCGCAAAGAGTCTAACTTGCCCTGTACTTCAGCTTTCAAGGGATTGTTTTTGAAGTCTGCGAAGTGCCCGAGCTCATGCGCGAGAACTTCTATCACACCGCCGCCACTACGACGGTCCTGCTCAGCTTGCACAGCATCAGCGTGGACGGTGTTCGTATGCCCATAGTAGAATCCGTTCATATTTTTCGATGCCTCCATAGTATGAATCATCATACGCGGATGCCTGATTGATGGGTTGCCGATGATGCCGCGGCTAAACTCGTCGAGCAAATCGTAATTAACAACAGGCATGCCAATTTGGGCTATGGTGTCATGACACACTAAAACCTCGGGCTGCCCACGGCTGCGACCATCGGGCCGCTCGGCATTCTTATACAACATAATATGATAATTATAGCACAAAACCGTAGAAAAATCAATAGATTCAATGCCTGTGTCGGTCTAAAGTACGGTCCCAATCAAACGGTCAAATTTGTACATTCATTTCCTCTAACAACTACTTAAATATATTTAACTTTGGCAAAAATCGTGGTGTCGTGTGCATGTATGCTTTATAGCCAGGATATTTCGTGAGGAGGAGGTGTTCTTCGTAGCGGGCTTTGTAGCTAAAGAGGACGTAGAGGGCAGCGACGAGGAGATAGTGAAGTAACGTATTGCCTGAGATCGCAATACCAAGCGAGAGCGCGAGCACCCCGACGTACATCGGGTGACGGACGAACCTATAGAGCCCGTGCACCTGCAGCTGGCCGTTTCGTGTCGGGAGCGGCAGAGCAGTCAGTGATTTGCGAAGATCGTAGATCGATAGTATGAGTACGATGATGCCGATGAGCTGGATAGTTTCACCGATGGAACCGACGAATGCGGACGCATCTGAGTGCTTCGGTATAAAAATCAGTGCAACCAATAGCGCACCCTGGACGAGGACAAACAGCCACGATTTGAGAATATCGTTCATAGGTATCAGTATGACACATAGTAGCGCTCGGAGGAGTATGTGGCAAAATCGGTTAGAACACAGAGGTGTACCAATATGCGGCTGCGATGGCAAAGGAGAGGCTGGCAAATCTATCGAGGACGCCGCCGTGCCCAGGTATCGAGTTGCCCCAATCCTTTATATGGACATTTCGTTTGACGATGCTGTTTACGATGTCACCCATGGCGGATGCGATGCCAATAACAAGAGCGAGAGCGATCGATGGAGCTGAGGTGATAACCGGCAGAACGAGGATAAATCCGACTATGGCGCCGAGAAGCTGTCCGAGCACACCTTCCCACGATTTGTTCGGATTTATCCAGCGCGGAAGTTTATGCCGGCCGTAGAAATTGCCGAGAAAATACGCGAAAACGTCGGATAAAACCGAGCTGAACCCAATGATGAGTAAAGTTGGGATTGCTACGGATGTATCGAGCACGGTAAAAAACAAGATCAGATGGGCACTCGCTACTAGCACGGCTGCCATGTAGGCGTAGGCGAGCCAGGTGCGGGGATGGACGCGCAAAAGTTCTCGCGTGCCCTGAAGCGCAATGTATGCGAACACCACGATAGCGGCAGGAAGCTGAATATAGAGCAGTGCAATAAATAGCAGGAATATAGGAATCCAGTAATAGGTCTTGATCCAGAGCTGAGAGTTGAAGAACTTTTTGTGATCCCAGTGATAGAGCCGCAGACACAGCACGATGCCAAGCACAAACAGGACGCCAAATAACGCAAGCGAGTAGACGAGCATGTTAGGTGTCATAGTTTTGTACGCTTCCTGTCAGATTGTGCCGCAGCGTCCAAAGAGCGATCCCAAGCAAAACGACGTACTGCCACCAGGTAGAAGGAGCCAAAGCAATGCCAATAATGAGCGTGGCGAGAAGTCCGGCGAGCGACGAATGACTGGAAACCTTGGTCGTCAGCATGCTGATGATATACACGGCAACTCCGGCAAGTGCGGCAATCGGTTGCACTGCGAGTACAACGCCGAGGCCGGTCGCGATGCCTTTGCCGCCACGAAAACCTAGCCAGATTGGAAACACATGGCCGATAATTGCGACGACGCCGACGATGAACGCAAAAGGCTCATCGACCATATAGAGTGCCAGTAGCGTCGGGACGAAACCTTTGGTAATATCTGCTGCGAGCGTCACTAATCCAGCGCGCCAGCCAACGATGCGACGCACGTTTGCAAAACCGATATTGCCACTGCCTTTTCGCTGAATATCGATACCATAGGAACTCGCTACTAGTTTGCCAACAGGGATAGATCCAGCTAAATATGAAAAAAGCAGTAAAGAAATGTAAGGATAAGAAGAAATCATATAATCTTATGGTACTATAAAAACATGTTAGGGATAATAGGATTTTTTGTGCTGGCAGTAACGCTCGGGCTGTATGCGTATACGAGCTACACAAACTATACTCTCGTGCCGATGCGAGATAAGTCGCTGCTTGTCACGGCCTACACTCTTTTGGCGCTGACCTCTCTCGTGTGGCTCGCGACACTCTTTGCTAGCGAAGCGATGGTCAGAGAGCTTGTATTTTTGTCTGACGTCTTGCTGATTGCGGCAACGGCATGTATGCTCGGTATACTCGCAGATCTGAGCAAGCCTCTAGTACTATCTGCAGTGGCGTTTGCTGCGGCTGGATTGTTAACACTGCGTGCATATGCGCTACCTACCCAAGCATTTGTAGGTGACGGGCTGCTAAACTTTAACCTTTCTCAGACTGAAGCAGTCGTAATCGGACTGGTATTTCTCGCCGTCTGGTTGCCCGCCAGCGTAAAAGTCGTTCAGCTCGCGCTTTCTACACCAAAATTGGAACAACTGCGCGGTCCGGTGTCGTTTATGTTTATGGCAACAATCCTCATGACCAGCTTTTTCTTGACGGCTAGACGACCGCTTACTATTATCGCTTCGTTCGTATCAATCACCATGCTCTTTATGCTGCTCGTCACTCTCAATGTATACATAGGGAGTCTCGTCCGCTCACATAAAAAACAAAAGGTAGACCATCATGGATAATGAAAACAATAATGTCTGGATAGACCGCGCAGAATACGAGCGGCTAAAAGCACTTGAAAGTCCACCCGTGGCACCGACGCCTTTTGCTCCGCCAGTACAAGGCACAGCACCTGTGCGTGAGGTGATAGCGAGTAGTCCGACGACAGGCCTGGCTGCTGTCAAGGAAGCACCAAAAAGTGTATCGACCAATTTCCTGACGACGATGACAGCGATAGTAGCAGTCTTGTCATTTCTCTTTCCGCCGTTGATTCTTGTATTACTTGCTTTCGGTATCGCGACAGGGGTGAGGTTCATGAGGTCGAGCCAGACACAAAAGCCCAAAACGGGTGCAATGATTGCATTTGGTGCAGCTTTGATTGCCGGGCTAATCTTTATAAGTCCAGTTATCATGCTTTTTGCTTTTGCGCTGATATGGCAACTCGGCTGCTGGACTGGTCTTGGAAGCTGCACGACAGCGTAGCGTGTCTACTGAACTATTGCGGCTGATACGACTATCTCGACCCTTTGACGCTGCATATCCGCTGGTAAGCCTATTCCTAGGAGCTGCCGTTGCGGGATATACGATTCTCGACGCCAAGGTAGGCTTGCTAGCAGTAGTAGTGGTCCTGCTAAACTCAGCGGCAATGCTATGGAACGATATCGAAGACAGACACATAGATGCCAAAAATGGACGTACCGAGCTGTTCGAATCAAGCTCCGGTGTCATTGAGAGGATAAAGATTTATGCCATGCTACTACTAGCAGCGAGCATCATGGTGGCATATATGGTTAGCATCAACGCTGCTCTACTGGTGCTGCCGACAAGTGTCATGCTGTGGGTCTACAACTCTCGGCCTGTACAGGCGTCTCGACGACCCATCGCTTCGGTCGTAGTGTTGAGCGGGATAGGCGCATTTCTGCCGTATCTGTATGGTGTGTCACTCGCCGGTGTGACGACGTCTGCTCTAGTAGGTGGTGTGTTTTGGTGGATAGGGCGCATATCTCTTTCGGTGCTCAAAGATTACAAAGATGCGTTGGGCGATGCGACCTATGATAAAAAAACATTTTTGCTGCGGTATGGTGCACGTTGGGTCGCACGCGTGAGCGTCGTATGCTTCCTACTCGGGTATGGGGGTTTTGTCGCGACCATGTATGGTCAGGCGATGGGTGGCTGGCTGTCCGTGCTGCTGTTACTGGCGGCTATGAGTGCGATGGTCTATCTACGACGGGGACTGTTTGCTCAAACATCTAGCTACACGCAGTTTGATGCAGTATTTCGATCGGTTGGCCAGTATCAGCTACTCCTCGATATAGGACTCGTTGCATGGTTGATGTAGCAACCTCGTTTTTGTTTAATTTCGTTCTCATCTCTATCAGCATATTTTTGTTTTTTCTCCCCTTTGTCAGCGTATTTTGGTACCGAAATCGACAAGAGATAGCCGACAAAACGCCACACTTTAACTACTTTATGGAAAAGTTTTTCCAATCGAGAGAATCGAACGCGATGGTGCTCATATGGGCGGCTAGCGAGGCGATCGTATGGTTTGTGATTCCTGAATTTTTGTTGATACTCATCGTCTTCATGAAAGTACATCGCAAGATTCAGCTGGTGAGTTATGATATCGCAGGTACGGTGATTGGAACGTGTATTGCACTTTTTTTGCATATGCCCCAGGAAACTTTGCTGAAAATACCGTACATTTACGAAGGTATGATCACGAAAGTAGATGGATGGTATACCGACTACGGTATACTCGGACTCTTTTTTCAGCCGTTTTCTGGAGTGCCCTACAAAGTGTTCACAGCACTCGCTATGGATTTTCACTTCTCTATTATTCTATTTATAATCCTGGCGGTAATTGCGAGAATGCTGCGATATGTTATCATCTACGAGCTCACAAAAGCGTTGTATCCGTATGTTCATCGATTTGTACGCAAGCACTATGCGATTTTGTTTGCCGCGGCAATAGCAATATTTACACTGCTGCTCATGAAAGTCTCACATGCCTATCTATAAAAAATTGCACCCCACGAATGAGATGCAACTTTGTAGTGACTATTACTAAACCGCTGATCGGCGGCCAGCAATGAGGTTGTAGACTAGTACGATGGCTGCAATGATGAGCAGAATGTGAATCAATCCTCCACCAATATGACCGATAAAGCCGATAAGCCACAATACTACTAATACACCAATGATTGTCCAGAGCATTTCTTTATCCCCCTGTACTTTGTTAATGATAGGGATACTATAGCCGGCTTGCTGGATAGCTGATGTAACTTTTGTCACAAAAGTTGCTGATAATTCTATCTAACAGAGAAGGCCTGGTTGAGAATCACGGTCGCGCCGGCTGTTTCGATAAAAAACAGACCGAGCCCGCGAGGCAAACTGGTGATATATATCACTACATTGATGACGCGTAGGTCATACAGTAGAACTACTGTAATGAAAGAGGAGGAATATGGATATAACTGGAAAACGTATTGCCGTTATCGCTACGAATGAGTTTGAAGACGATGAGTTAACAAAGCCAGTCGAAGCCTTAACAGACGCCGGCGCCGTCGTCGATATTATTTCAGATGAAGAGGGAGAAATAACTGGCAAAAATGGTGCCGAAGTACATGTAGACAGACTGATCGAAGAAGCATCGTGTGATGACTACCAGGGTTTAATGATACCCGGAGGTGTCGCGAGCCCAGATAAATTGCGCATGAATGACGATGCAGTCAACTTCGTAATGGAATTTTTTGAGCAGCAAAAGCCAGTAGCGGCAATTTGTCATGGCCCCTGGATGCTAGTTGAAGCAGACGTTGTCGATGGTCGCAAAGTCACTTCATGGCCAAGTCTCGAAACTGACCTGACAAATGCAGGGGCAACATGGGTTGATGAAGAAGTGGTCGTCGATAACGGCCTGGTGACTAGCCGAAATCCAGACGATATTCCGGTATTTATCGAAAAGATGATCGAAGAATTTCCGCAGGGAAGATCAGCGCGACGATGAGGAAGAGCGAGTGGGAAGCAGGAACAAAGACGAACTTTAAAAAGGGAGGTACAGCATGGGCGAAGCATATGAATTTGATGGACAGTTATTTACAAACAGCGGCGAGTTTCTCGACGCAGTGGCACACGAATACAAATCGGGTGATCGCGATATGGCAGTACAGGCACTGGAAGATTATGGATTTACAGTTGGAGACATAGGCGCACATACCGATGCACCACACCCACAGGCTGCCTCGGACTCGGCCGATCCTACTCAAGAGCGTGATCAGGCTGCCTGAGGAATAGCATAATGGCGCGCAAGAAGGCAAAACCTATCCACGAAGCGTCGGAATTTGACCTAGATATAACATCGGGAGACGACGATATGTTTCGATGGTTTTTGCTTTGCTATCTATTTGGCAAACCGATTCAGTCGAACGTGGCTGTGCAGACATGGCGGTTGTTTATCGACAATGGCTACGATACGCCTTGGGCAATCGTCCAGGCAAAAGGTCGTTCGCTGACTCATCTGCTTTACGAAGGTAAGTATACGCGCTACGCAGAATCGACGGATCGGGGCATGCGCACCTGCATGGAGCAACTGATACGAGACTACGAAGGGTCACTGGTTATCATGTACGAACAGAGCCTTAACGAAGAAGAATTTAGCAAACGACTACAGAAACTGCATGGGGTTGGACCGAAAGTTGCCGAGATTTTCATGCGTGAGACAGAAGAATTATTTGCCAGACGTGTCGAGTGATTTGATACGAGAGATAGGTAACGAAAAAGGAGGAAAAATGAGTAAATCAACTATGAAAGACCCGAGAAAAGTGTACAGCATGGGTGAAATTCCCGAGCAACAGCAGCCTGAGCCCGGCCTCGATAGTAAGTTGCAGCCATTGGCGGACCATGGGGAAACATCCTACAAAGGGTCTGCAAAACTAGAGGGCAAGAGAGCACTGATCACAGGAGGCGATAGTGGTATCGGTCGTGCGGTTGCAATCGCATTTGCGCGCGAAGGTGCCAACGTCGCGATATCGTATCTGCCAGCAGAGCAGTCGGACGCAGATGACGTCGTAGAGTTGCTTGCGAAGGAGGGCATAGCTATCGTCACGATTCCAGGCGATCTGACGGACGAGAAGTTTGCTCGATCGCTCCCACATGATGCAGCGAGTCAACTCGATGGACTCGATATAGTCGTAAATAATGCCGGAAAACAAATTTATAACGATGACATCACGACGCTACCGACAAAACAGCTCGTCGATACATTTACGGTCAATATCTTTGCGATGTTCTGGATAGTCCAAGAAGCAATGCAATATCTTACACCCGGCGGAGCAATTATAAATACGACTTCAATACAGGCGACGATGCCTTCACCTGGGCTCCTTGATTATGCAGCCACAAAAGGCGCAATCATGAACTTTACCCGCGGACTTTCGCAGCAGCTTACACCAAAAGGCATACGAGTAAACGGCGTTGCACCCGGTCCCATATGGACGCCATTGCAGCCAAGCTATGGACAGTCGCAGGAAAAACTGGTGAAATTTGGAGAAAGCACGCCAATCGGTCGGGCCGGCCAACCGGCTGAGCTAGCAGCCGCATATGTGTATCTGGCTAGTGACGATTCCACCTATGTATCTGGAGAAGTAATCGGTATCACGGGTGGTGAGTTGCGCTAACGAGTGCTAAAAACATAAGGGTATTGCATATAATCACTAAGTGTGATATAATATATGTACCTTCGTCTAATCGGAGAAGCACCCGACCGAAAGGCAGCACCATGTTCATGCGGATACTTCGCTCTGTAGTCGACTGGCTCCTGAGCGCAGCCTCGGTGGTCCTGATCATCCTCGGACTCGTGGCATCAGGTCTGATGTTCGGGGCCTCCTACGCGTTCTGGACCTATACGCCGGTTGCGGCGTACGTGGCGCTCTTCTTCGGCATCGTCGGTTTCGTCGCTTCCATGCTGTTGATCAGCCAGAGCAAGCATGACTTCGGCGTCGAGAACGTCGACACGGACAACGGGTAAGCCCGTCGAAAATGACCCGCCGAATCGGCTCGATCTGATGTGACATTTCGTCACACTGGGTCGCAAGATCCAGTTCAGCTCGAGTCGATTCGGCGGGCTGTTTTCGTGCAGTGAGTAACGTGCTATGATGATGCTAACAATTAGTGGAGGAAAGTGGTATGGATGTGATATCAACTTTAGCGCAAACGTACTACGCGTATAGCTCCACAAACGATCTCTCTATGTTTATGAACGGATTTGCGTACTTTATCTATATCGTGCTCCTTGTATTTGTCACGGTCGGACTCTGGCAAATGTTTGAAAAAGCTGAAGAACCGGGCTGGAAAGCAATCATCCCTCTGTACAATACCTTTATCTTGTTTCGCATAGCCGGCCGTAATGGCTGGTGGCTTTTGCTGCTGTTCGTTCCTGTCGTCAATCTAGTACTCTATGTCATAGTGATGCTGGATCTCGGCAAGCACTTTGGCAAGAGCTGGCTTTGGTCAGTGTTTTTGCTCATGATATTTCCGTATGTTGGTTACTTGCTTCTCGGTTATGGCAACGACAAGTACGTCGGCGCCAAGCACGAGTAGATTATTTTTCTTTGGGCTGATGTAGCACGCGTTGTGGGAACGGAATCTCTATGCCGTTCTTGTCAAACGCGATTTTGAGACGTTTGCGTAGTTCACCGGTGACGTCCCATTGACGTGCCGGCAGGGTCTCCCCGAGTATCTTGACCACGATAGCTGAATCGCCAAAGTCCTCGACACGGAGGAACTGTGGCGGATCGAGGATGTCTTCTTTCCACTCTGGGTCTTCAGCCATATCGTTGCCGACTTTATTGATGACCTTAATCGCTTTTTCGAGCTCGACACCGTAGCCGATACCGACGTTGAGGTTCACTCGCGACATGTCTTTTGTGAGGTTGGAGATGACAGTCGGGCTGCCGTTTGGTATATGATGTACGACGCCGTCGAGGTCCCGCAGTGTCGTCATGCGCAGGGTGATTTCTTCGACTAGGCCTGCCGTGCTGTCCATGCTGATGACGTCACCGACACGGAACTGGTTTTCGACGATGATGAAAAATCCAGCAATCAGGTCTTTGATAAGGTATTGCGCGCCGAACCCAAGCGCTACGCCTGCGATGCCGGCTGCGGCGAGGATAGGACCGATCTCTATGCCGAATTCTGCGACGATCATGAGGAGCGCAATAGACCATACCAGCACAAGTGCCATGCCGTTGAGGATAGCGATGACGGTATCTTCACGTTTGAGTTCTGACTCGACGGTGCCATGCGCACCGCGTTTGATAGCTCGGCGGACCATCGAGTCGATAAATCGGCCGATAAAATGCTTGATGATGACTGAAGCTGCGACGATGACGAGGACGGTGAGTCCGTGAGTTACGAGCCAGGTTTCTAGATTTGTGAGGTTTTGTTCTGTAAATATATCCATGTATCTATACTACCGAATAGAGATGAGTCGTCAAACGTAGCCCCTGGGTCGACCGCACCGGCGCTACATCTAGCGTAATTTGCACTAGTTTTTTAAGTTTAGGTGTACAATGAAGGTGTATCAAATAATACTTGGGGAGGTACAATGGTACTACTAGCAATAAGCCTCATATTACTGGGCGTTGCGGTTGGACTGCTCGGCTATCAGCTCTTTAGAGTGCTGTTACCGTTAGCTGGTCTGGTCGCTGGGGCAATAATCGGGTTTACGGGGATTCAAGGAATCTTCGGAACGGGAGTCGTGAGTACGACAGTCGCGGTGGTTACGGCTGCAGTCTTCGCTCTCGTGTTGGCACTACTGTCATATCTATTCTTTGACTTGGCAGTCACAGTGTTCTCTGGTGTCGTGTTTGCGTCACTGTTTGCACTACTAGGCGTTGCGCTGGGACTCAGCGAAAACGGCTTTGTCGTGATGATGCTATCTATCGCCGGCTTTGTTGTCGGGTTGATGATGGCTATGTCATCGGGCATGTTATCAGTAAATCTCGTCACCTTGGTGTCGGGCTTTTTGGGTATGGGCTTCATCTTGGGCGGAATCTTCTTGCTCGCAGGTGGCGTCACTACACAAATGCTGCATGACGACGGTGTGATTCGATCGGTTGCAAACCACGTCGATCAATCATTCCTATGGGTCATGGTATGGATCACCGGAGGCATCGTATTCAACTACGCCCAGTTGGCTGCGGTAGCATACGAGATGTTCCCAGAATTACGCTATAAAGAATCATAATATAAAGGGGATTACATTATTATGGCAAAGCAAGTTGAACAAAACATCGTCGGTATCAAACCTTCGACAGTCGCATTGTTTGAAGCTACATTTGGTGCTGCAATTGGCCTTGGAATCGCAATCTTGCGAAGCCTCGAAGCTACAGTACAGTTTGGTAAAGAAACAGGCAGCGTACTCGCTGGACTATCATTTGGTGTCGCTAGCGGCATCGTACTAGTCATCGTCTTGCCAATGGTCTACTTTGGCCTCGGCTGGCTACTTGGCTACCTGAACGGTTGGATTCTCAACGTTATCGTTCGAGCATCTGGCGGTGTCGTAGTTTACACCGAAAAGTAGATAGTACTCGTACTATACAAAAACCTCCGCTGTGATGCGGAGGTTTTTTGTACACCTAGTCGTCTAAATCGTATAGGGGAATGATTTAGTGTCGACCGCGTGAATGTTCATCTTTGTCGTGCGAGTGTTCATCTCGGTCGTGGTGATCTCGCTCCTTCTTGTCGTCATCACCCCTTCCATCATGGTGCTTGACGTAGGAGATACATGCTCCTTGGTTTTTGAAGTGCAAACTCTCGAATGTCTTCCATCCACCGTTTTTGCATGCTTGCTTATCTTTTGGAACGCTTGCAACTTGAACATCAACGTATTTGTAGCGCCAGTTGCCAGCTGTATCAAAGGCCTGTACCTTTAGGCGGTAGAATCCGTCTGAAAGGCCGTTTACGTCAAAGTTCCAACTGTTTGTGCCGGTTGCTGTGCCGCTCGCCACACTCGAAACGTATGTGCCGCCAAGTGCAGTGATTTTTGTCACCGTGTAATCGACACGATCGATACCGTTCGCATCAGCAGCTGTACCCATGACGTTGAATGTACCGTTATGCAATACATCACCGTTTGATGGGCTAGTAATCGTCACGCCTGGCTTGGTGTTGTCGACTGTTACGCTCACTTGAGTGACAGATCCAGCATCTTTGTTGCCGGATGCATCGCGAGCTTCTAGGCGAACCGTATATACGCCATCGGCTACGGCAGTAGTATCCCAGCTATAGAGCGACTCATTAGTTATAGAATCCGTCTCTGTGGTGGTGTGTGAGTATACAGTTCCGCTAGGGCCACTGATTTTTAGGTAGTAGTGATCAGGATTTGCATCGGTCACTGTGCCGCGTACATCAATTGTGCCAGATACGGTCGAGCCGTTGGCTGGGTTTGTGATAGCAACATCAGGAGCTGTCGTATCGTCTGCTATAACGCCGGTTTCTAGGTTGCTCCAGTGAACTGTATAGTTCGCACCATCGTCAGGGCCATAATTGTACTGGTTGAAAATGACTGCGCTTAGCCCGGTCGAGCCTGTAGCAACACTCGAGCCAGAATCGACTCCGTTTATGACAAAGTCAAATTTTGATGTATCAGAATTGTACTCAATTTGAATAGTATTCCAGCCATTACTGCTACTAGGAATGTTGATTGGAACACCACCGTGATTAATCCATCCACCGTTTTCGTCATCGAACGTACGCCAGCCGACGTAACCGCCATCGCCAGCGGATGTAAATTCTACGATTGGGTAAGCTGAGACACTAGAGCCGTCTGTGCCGACCCCCCAGATACCGACGCGCACGTCTTTGCCGTTCCAGTTGTCTAGGTAGAGATCAGCTTTTACTGCAGTGCTACCGCTAATGTCTTTTTTGAGACCCTCCGTGTAATAAAAAGAGCCGCTCGTGCTGCGACCATCCTTATCGACATTCATCTCGAGCACATTCGTGCGACCTTGATAGTTCGGCAGAACACTGCTCCCCCCGGATGGCGCGGTTCTATCGGGTGTCAACTCCGATTCATTGAATGTTACTGGCGTGTAGGTGACAGAATCACCTGGTGCGAGTGCTCCCACACCTGCTGCAGCAGCTGCGAGCGTGACTAGCGCGGTTGCGCCGGTCAGGAACATTGCTGCCCGCCTATAAATTGGTATTTTACTTTTTTGAATGTGCATACGCACCCTCCTCCACAACTTATGGTTGTATGTCGTCCACTATACGCCTGTACAATATTCAAAATTTGTGACAATTGTCACAATACTGAAATGTTATTCGCTTTTGCTAAAGTCGAGTGAAAGTGAATTTACGCAGTACCGCATACCAGTGGTTTCTGCGGGTCCATCAGGAAAAACGTGACCAAGGTGGGCACCGCAGTTTGCACAAGTTATCTCTGTGCGAATCATACCGAGAGATTCGTCTTCGCGAGATACCACACTGCCAACAATCGCATCGTCAAAACTCGGCCAGCCAGAGCCAGAGTCGAATTTTGTGCCAGACTCAAACAAGGCTGCGCCGCAATTTGCGCATGTGTACATGCCATCATCCTTGTTGTGTAGCAATTTACCCGTAAAAGGTGCTTCAGTAGCGCCATCAAACAGTACAGCTTTTTGTTCATCGGTGAGTTCTGGATTCACTTGTTTCATGCATATAGTATAGTCCAAACGTAAGCGGGTGTATACTGAGGATAGAAGCACCAATAGAATACGCGAGGCATATATGTGGGGATGGAAAAAAGAGGTGAAAATAAGCGACACGTGGAGATGGACGGCTCTCGTGACGTACATTGCGATGCTGATCGTGAATGGTCTGGCTGGTAGTACGACGCTGATTGGCGGCAAAAATACGGCAGAAGTATCCGACACGTATCCGAATCTATTTGCACCTGCTGGGATTACCTTCGCGATTTGGGGCGTGATATATCTACTACTCGGCGTGTTTTTCTTTCGCGCATTTCAGATATGGAAGACGAACGAGCCAATGTTACCAAACAAGAAGTTTAATCGACTCCTAAGACTATTTAGTATCTCATCGGTACTCAACATCGCATGGCTATTTGCGTGGCAGTACGAAGTGTTGTGGCTTAGCGTCGTATTGATGGCACTTTTGCTTCTCACGCTCGGGCTAGCGCACCGAGTCGTTGCTATGGAGCCGCTCGGATGTATAGAGCGGCTCGCTGTTCGCACGCCATTTAGTGTGTATTTCGGCTGGATCACGGTCGCAACGATTGCAAACATCACCGCATGGCTTGTGAGCCTAGGCTGGAGCGGATGGGGAATCGATGATGTGACGTGGACGGTACTGATATTGATTGTTGGCGCAATTATCGGCATACTCACTGCAGCGTACAGGCAGGATTGGGTGTACCTCGCCGTGTTTGTCTGGGCGTACTTTGGTATACTCGTCAAGCACCTCTCAAGCAGTGGATTTGATGCACAATACGAACCAATTATCATCACACTGA
>CAVVEW010000006.1:0-130550 GCA_963747455.1 uncultured Candidatus Saccharibacteria bacterium
GCGTGTTGCTCGGCCTTATGCTATCAGCATTGCCAATCATTGGGGTTCGGGCGTTCCGCTTGAGACGTATAAATTGGAAAAAGCTTTCTGATATCGCGCTGACATAACTCGTTGATAGTTAGACAGTTGTGTGTTGAAGCACACGACCTCTAGTCTCGATCTGGGTGTTCTCAGACTGGAAGCGGTGAATATAGGGATGCAAGCAGCAGTATTTGATTTTTGTAAGCATGTACGGTATTCTAAACGTAACCGTTTAGGGGGATAACGTAACTAATTATGCGAGGTACCATGCGAGGTAAAACACGACTATTAGCTCTTGCTCTAGCAATAACAGGGGCATTACTACCATTTGCTACATATGCAGCAAGTACACCAACATTGAATCAAACTTTAAATCAGGGACGCTCTGAGCACGGATATACTGCAAACTGACGGCACTACGCCAGTGGCCGTTCCGACTGTAGGTTTCCCGGCGCTGACAAAAAGTTTCAGCTGTCAAACAAACACGGCGACACTAGGTGATACCAACAATAAGGTCTATGTCAGTAACTTGGCAGATAACAATCGGTTGGAACTTAACTATGGCAGCGACAAGTGGCGCAGGTACGCCATGGACATCTGGCGGCGATACATATAGTTTTGATGACCCAGCATCTTCTGGATGTGCGACTGGCCAGCTAACGGTCAATGCTTCCGGTGCAACACTAACACTCGACTGTAATAGCGTATGTACATCCGGCGGTATTACACAGGGTAGCTCTACTGCCTTCAGTAATGGATCAGTCGACTCGGTGACTTTGATGCAAGATAGCAACGGCAACCCATGGAAGGGATATCTGACAGGAATTGGACTCAGTCAGAAAGTTCCAGCTGGTCAGGCATCTGGTACGTATTCTCTCGGAATGACCATAACCGTCACTGCAACCTAATCACCACCTAACCAGCTTTGCCGAATCTACAAAGATGAAGTAGAGTAGAATCAGAACATTTATGAAAACACTTGCTCGATACATTATTACAATTCTTGCCGTATCGGTGTTTACCGGCATTACCGTGAGTGCTGTCGAATACCAAGGTGTTGGTGGTCGGCCTGCAAATCCCGTCAAAGGCAATGAGCGATCAAAGTCTATCTTCATCTATGAACTCAAACCGAGCCAGAAAAAGACAGATGCAGTCCAGATATATAACAATACCGACACCGAACGAACGATTAAGATAGATGCAGTAGATTCGATTATATCGAGTGGTGGTGCGTTTGCCTGCGCCCAGTCAGCGGAAGCAAAAAAAGACGTCGGTGCATGGGTACAAACTGAGCAAGCAAACTCTCACATTGCCAGCAGGCGCTAGCAAGACAGTACCATTTACGATAGAGGTACCAAAGAATGTAGCCGTTGGCGAGCACGACGGATGCATAACGATACAAGATAACAAATCCGCGCAGTCGTCGGGTGATGGAGTAGTTCTGGGATTTCGCTCAGGAATACGCATGGCCGTCTCAATCCCTGGGAAAATAGTAAAAAACTTAACGATTGATTCACTAGAAGTTCAGAACCTCAAGGACAACCAGTATACGGTGGTTCCTACGGTGAGTAACGATGGTAATGTATCGCTCGACAGCGATATTACGGTGCAGCTACGATCACTGGCGACGACGCCTGTTGGCGAGCCCGTTGAGGGAACCTACCCAGTGCTGCAACGTTCGAGTGCTAGCTGGAACTTCAAGCTTGATCGACCATTTTGGGGTGGCTGGTATCGAGCGCATGCGACCGTTTCGTACAACAATAGTCCAGACGCCGGTATAGGTAACAAGGTAGGAACATTTACAAGCAAAGAGTTGTACTCAGGCTATTTCTTTGCTCCACCAACGGGATTGGCGTTTTTGATAGAGGCGGCAATCGTACTGGCTATCGCGGCAATTGTGACATGGTACGTACGCCGACAGCGCGATATCAAACATATACGCGCTCACTGGGTTGATTACACAGTGAAAAAAGATGATGTTCTCGCGAGTATTGCTAAAGATCGACATGCATCATGGCGAAAAATCGCACGCGTGAATAAGCTCAAAGCACCATATACCCTCGAAAAAGGTCAAAAACTGAAGGTTCCGCCTGCCAAGCAAAAGGAGTAGCACTATGCTGAAAGGCCTCATGCATCGTGGACTCGTACACTCTAAACGTGTAAGCACGCGATTGCGCACAACACTTCGACCTGCCTCTGTACGAGCGGTCGGATTTTTGTTATTGATTACTGCATCACAGATTGTAGGGCTGCCATTTCTTACCCCGCGAGCCTATGCTGCTCCTGTACAGCTCATTCTTACAAGCGGCACGACCTGGACGGTCCCACCGGCATGGGACAATGCAAACAATACTATTGAAGCGATTGGCGCAGGCGGTAACGGTGCTTCTGGCACTGATAATCTCAACGCAGGCGGTGGCGGTGGTGGTGGCGAATATCGTAAGGCAACGAATGTATCTCTGACACCGAACGCAACACTAGATATAAATATTCCCACAGGTGGAGCCGGTAACTCTACGGGTGGAGCGTGGTTGAAAAATTCTGGAGGAACCATACAAATTGAGGCCAAGAATGGCGGAAACGCGAGTGGTGCTACCGCTGGCGCGGGCGGTACAGGTGGTGTGGGGTCAGCGGCAAGCTACAGCGGTGGTGCTGGTGGAAGCGGAGGAAGCGGGAACAATAACAACTCGGCTGGCGGCGGTGGTGGCTCAGCCGGGCCTAGTGGTATAGGGAAAAACGGTGGCGATGGCGTAGGGGCAACCTCAATGGGCGGCGGCGGTGGTGGTGGAAGTAATGGCGGAGCATCATCCGCAGGCGTCACGCCAACAAGTTTTCCTGGTGGAAATGGCGGCAACGGCTCAGGTGGCTCAGGCAGCGGTTCGGGCGGAAGCGCTAAAAACACCAACGATGCGGCTAATGGGACACTCGGTGGGGGAGGAGGTGGCGGTAGTCAGTCGACAGGCGGAACATTGTCAATCGGTGGCAATGGGTCGGTGCAAAGTATATGGGATACTGGTGTCGGACCTTCTGGTGGCGGTGGTGGCGGAGGTGGTTGTGGCGGTACCGGATGTACTGTTTCTCACCAAGGCGGTGATGGTGGCACCTATGGTGGGGGAGCTGGAGGATGTGGACAGTCGGGTAATCACTCTTCAGCTAACTGTCCGTCCATACCGCTCGGTGGCCAGGGTGTCATCGTTATTACCTATACTCCATCGGTATCGCCATCGATCACACAAGCGGACTATCGATGGTTCGAAAATCCTCTCGGTCTCGAATCTACGCCATGGCAAGGCTGCCGCACGGAGAGTGGTACGACATCAATCCCTAGCGGACAAGCAAATGCAAACGTGACGTTAGGCAAGCCACTCTCAGATATATCGCAGGCATATTTAATCAGTAACGCAAGTGGTGATAGTAGTGTTACGGATGGTCAGCATCACATGGTCACTGGTCAAATATCCAGCACGACGACGTTGACATTTACTCGAGGCGCTGCAACATCGAGCGATAGTTACATTAGTTATTCTCTGATTGAGTGTTTTCAAAACGAGTTTAGTGTCCAGCGCGGACTATCAACCATCGGTTCTGGGTCAAGCTCAACCACAGCTTCCATCAGTCCTGTAGATGTATCAAAGTCGATGGTCCTGGTAACAAATTACGATGATGACACCTCGACAAATGAACAGACTGGATTGGCGACAGGTGAACTACAAAATAGTACGACGGTGCTGCTTAAGCGATTTGATGGGCCGGCTGTGAATGACGCTATAGCCTGGCAAGTAGTGACATTTTCTGATGGGTCTGGCGCGACCGTCCAATCAGGAGAAACGACTCTCGGTACGGGCACGGCATCACAGACAGCATCACTGTCGAGTATCGATCCAGCTCATTCCTGGCTCTATTGCTCGTATGACGCCGATTCGAATGGCTTGCAACAAACGGCAGTGGGCTGCGAGCTTACGAACAGCACGACGGCTTCTTTTTATCGCAACTCAAGTAACGCATACACCAACAGGATTCGCTGGTACGTCGTGACGTTCCCGAGTGCAGGAGTAATAGTTCAGCGAGGAGCACAGACAGATGGAGGTGGCGGTACGGATAATGCCCGATATGACATCGAGATACCACTCACAACTCCTGTTTCCAAGCTCACAAAAGCGTACCCATTTGTCACCAATACAACAAGTGGTACGGGCACTGCATTTCCGAGAAATCAGTGGATCAATCTACTGACCTCTACTAGCAATTTGGAATCTTCCTACTGGCGGGGAAGTAGTAACGGAAGTGGTACGCACTATTGGCAAGTGATAGAGTTTGCCTCTGTTTCGCCGGATGTAGGTACAGCGCAATCACCAGAAAATTCACCAGCTACGTTACGCTCTACCTCTCGAGAATTTCGCCTGCGGATGTTACTGCGTGTCAGTGATGCGACAGTCGCGCAAGATACGGGCTTTAAATTGCAGTATGCGCAGCTTAGCGGGAGCTGTGCGAGTAGCACGTATACCGATGCCGACGGCGTTTTTTCTGATATTAGTCCTCTAGACGATGGTAGTGCTCTGGTGACAAATCCTAACGATCCTGTAGATGTAGGCACTGCGGTTCAAGCGCAAACATATGTAGAGTCAAATACCTTTTCAAACTCTCTATCGACACTTGCTCCTGGCGAAGATGGATTGTGGGATTTTTCACTAGTAGATGCCGGCGCACCGGCAAACAGTACCTATTGTTTTCGTGTCGTGCGGGCTAACGGTACTCCTCTCGATAGCTATCTCTTCTACCCGCAAATAACTACTTCTGATGGAGTATTTCAAACAGATATTGTTGATGCTGGCGGTGCATCGATTTCTGCTCCTGTGGTCAGTATGGCACCAGCGGTGAAAGACTTTAGCTGTACAGTATCAACGGGCACGCTCGGTTCTACAGGACAACGACTACGCCTTATCAACCATAGTGCGAATATACCCTGGACATTATCTATCGCAGCAACAGATGGCGCAACAGCACTATGGGACAATGGAGCGGCAGTGTTTGATTACAATGACCCTTCGGGCAGTCCATCGGGATGTAGCGCTGGTACTGATCTCGATGCGTATGCGGGGCAATTAGGGTTCGGTTTTAGCTCCGCCTCAGTGACGCCGCAATCAGGCTGTACTTCGACAGGCTTAGCTCTGGGTTCCGACGCAGGTTTTGAGGAAGGAGTTATAGACAGCATCACTCTGGCAACGGCAAGTAGCGCGGCTGAAACAGGCTGTTATTGGGATGTTCAAGACATAGCAGTGCAGCAAAGTATACCGTCTGGACAGCCATCAGGAACGTATTCTCTTAATCTGACTATCAGTGTCGTGGCAAATTAATTAGTTTGCATATAAGTGTGATAAATATCTCAAAGTATTACCCTGTTCCTTTTATACTTGAGGATAGAATCATAAATAAGGAGTAGATATGATTGGACGATTTCTCATCATGCTTATCAATATAGTCGTTGGTATAGCGGAAGTATTTCTAGGCTTACGGGTACTGCTAAAGCTATTTGGTGCAAACGCCAGCAACGGATTTGTACAGTGGGTGTATAGCTCGAGTGATGTATTACTCGATCCGTTTCGCGGAATTTTTCCCGCAAAAGAGCTATCCGGAAGCTCGGTGGTCGATTTTTCAGCCCTCTTTGCCATGCTGATTTATGGAATTATCGGCATGCTTCTCGTCTGGGTGGTCGACTTACTTACCCCGACACGCGAAGTTGTAAGAACAAAATAAGGAGGATTCTATGCCATACAGCTCAAGAGATGATTTGCCGGATAGTGTAAAAGACAATTTGCCTACGCACGCGCAAGATATATATAAAGAAGCTTTCAACTCTGGCTACAAAGATCATAAAGATGAAAATGATGGCGAAGAGACTGCGCACAAAATAGCATGGAGTGCGGTGAAGCAGTCCTACGAAAAAGGTGACGATGATAAGTGGCACAAAAAATGATGTCGTGGTGGGATACATTTTCTCGAAACTTCTTCAAAAATGAGAAGTGTGAGTATGTAATTATACAGCCCCCAAACGTGCCGATATACTTGATTATTATAGGTATGGTTGGAAAGTACGTCTCCAGCGGTCTTGTGGAAACGCTATTTGAAGCTCTTACGACAGGTGCAGTCTTTACGTGGGCGTATTTAGAAATTGTTTCGGGAGAGTCATTGTTCCGACGAATTCTTGGTGGCCTCGTTATGATATATTTCTTTGCTAGTCGAATTATAGCCGCTCTGTAGATATAAATCGAAGAGAGCCGCTACTTTTTATTGGTGTAGTTTTTGGCGCGGAATAGCGTTTCGGGCACGAACGAGAGTGCGGCGCATTGGTCGGCCGATAAACGTGCCGAAGCTGGCTCCAGATGCGATCGCGAGTGCAATCAAGTATGGCATTTATGAGCGCAGCATTTCCATAGTCAGTCACGCCGATTGCAGATCCCTCAACCATCTGCAGCAGTGCGCTATAGAGAGTTAATCCTGGTACGAGCGGGACGATACCTGCCATGATAAGACTAGACGAAGGGGTGCGCCAAAATCGCGCGATGATTGTCCCGATAAACCCGACGACGATGGCAGCAATGCCGCTAGACACAATGGCCGTAAGTGACCAACTATTGACGCTAACGATATATATTAGCCACGCGAGGCCACCGATAGCACCGGAAACGAGTATGCTCGGAAATCGCGATTGCATACTCAGTGAGTAGCCCATAGAAATAAGGACTGCCCCTGCGAGTTGCCATTCGCCTCGGCCGAGTGGTGGTGAGTTGCCGTCGACTGTGATATATATACCGAACTGTTTTGAAACATAAAGCCCAATAAGCACACCAGCGACAATACCGGCTGTCATCATGATGACTTTGAGCAGACGCGCATTGGCAGTGATGTAGTACTCGTCGATCGCATCCTGGACGGCTCCGACGATCGCGAGTCCAGCAACAAGCATGACGATACCGCCAATAACAATCAGTGTCGGATTGACGCCACTGAATATCGCAACACCTTCAGTGCCGGCAAGCGTGACGACTGCGGCGACGAGAGTGATAAGGACAGCGGAAATGACTTGTGCAAAAAACGTCGGCATACGGTAATGGGCCAGCACGCGCAAAAAGTACGAGACGCCCGCACCAAGAAGAAACATTATTGCGATAATGATGAAAGAAGCGCCGAACATAATTCCGACACCAGCGCTGATCACTGCACTTCCAAAGGTCGTCAGCCAGTACGGATATTTTTGTGGATGTGCCATAAGCTCGTCGAACTGAGTCTCGGCTTCGTCAAGCGACAATTTCCCTTGATCTATATCGCGCGCTAGTTCCTGTATGGACTGCACGAGCATGTTGTTTGGCGTGCGTACTTTTGCGTGACGAATCATCGTGAGAGGCTCGCGCTCATCTCCACGGTCCTGGGATGCCATGATAAGTGTCGAGCTAATATCGAATTGTACCCGCCGCGCACAGTAGCGGTCGGTGATATCGAGGCCGGTACTCACTACGTCACTGACTGGCACTCCAGAAGCGACCAAAACATCAGCCACACTGACGGCAAGACGAAGTGCGCGAACATTTGGTGAAAGGTTTTCGCCATATTTTTCGAAATCAATCGGTGCGTCTTCATCTTTGAAGGCCACACGGAATAAGTGTTTGATTGTACGTAGGGTTTCCATCTCTAGTCAGTATAGCAGGCATAAGCGTATCAGCAAAAGGGGTGAAAGCTGTGCATTCATTGCTATACTAGACAGGTATGAAACCTATTCGAACTCTTCTCGGCTATACACGCGGTATGCGTGGACTGTTCATTTTGATTACGATTACCTCAGTTATCGGTGCACTGATGAGCTTTGTCGCGCCTGTAATCATAAAGATAGCAACCGACTGGATCACAGGTATAGTAGCGGGCACAGAAAGCTTCAGTTGGACGACGGTCGTATCGCTCTCTGTCGCGTTAATCATAACCTCACTTATCCAGATGATATTTGCAGACATTGGGGGATATTTCGGCGATCAGATGGCGATTCGATCGCGCTATCAGCTGTCTACGAGATATTTCGAGCATTTGCTAAAGCTACCTCAGAGTTATTACGACGATGAGGTGACGGGCAAAATTATCAACCGATTATCTCGTGCTATTGGCGACGTGACTGGATTCCTGCAGTTTTTTGCTAATAATCTCTTGCAAATGCTTCTCATGATAGTAATCACAATCGGTGTCTTGATATTTTATAGTTGGCCGATTGCGCTACTGTTCTTTTTGCTGATGCCGGCGAACTTGTATCTGACGGCGAGGACGAGCAAGCCATGGCAGGAGCTAGAATCCAAAAAAACAAACACTTCGATATAGCGAGTGGTCGATTTGCAGAGGTGATAGGACAGATGCGTCTAGTCAAAAGCTTTGGTACACATAAGAGCGAGCTCGATGGCTTTAGCAAAGAAATGAAACAGATGTTGCCTTTGACTGCGAAACAATCAAAACGATGGCATACTATGAACGCGCTGCGCTCGACGGCATTTGGTGTCATAAATGGTGCGATACTTGGATTTTTATTTTATGAGACGGCTCGAGGTACGTTTACTATTGGTGATATGGTAATGATCTTGACACTCGTTCAGCAAGCGAGCTTCCCGCTACGAAACCTCAGCTTTTTCGTCGATAATTATCAGCGTGCGGTAGCAAATAGCAAAGACTATATCGCCGCGCTCAGCATTCCGGCCGAACATGACCCTGAGGCGACGACAGAGCTAGTGGTAAACAAGGGCAAAGTTGTGTTTCGTGACGTGGACTTTACCTATGGTGGCGGCAAGAAAGTGCTTCACGAAGTATCTTTCACTATCGCACCAGGAAAGAAACTAGCTCTCGTCGGTGAATCGGGTGGAGGCAAGACGACAATATCCAATCTTTTGATGAGCTTGTATCGCCCAGACCGCGGCGTGATTGCAATTGATGGCGCTGATATTAACACGGTCTCTCGGGCAAGTATACGTGCCGCTATCGCGACAGTGTTTCAGGACGCGGCGCTATTTAGCGGAACCATACGAGAAAATATCGCCTATGGTAGGCCCGATGCCGATATGGAATCGATCGAAAATGCTGCTCGTGCAGCAAACGCACACGACTTCGTGTCGAAATTTACTGATGGCTACGATAGCGAGATAGGCGAACGCGGTATAAAACTTTCTGGTGGTCAAAAACAACGGATTGCTATCGCGCGGGCAATTCTCAAGGATGCCCCTATACTGATACTCGATGAGGCAACGTCGAGTCTGGATAGCCGCGCCGAGCATGAAGTGCAGGCTGCCCTCGATCGATTGATGAAAGGAAGAACGACTCTGATTATCGCTCACCGCTTGAGTACTATTGCTGGTGTTGATACAATCGTGACCCTCCGCGATGGGAGGGTCGACGAAGTGGGTACTCCAGAAGAGCTTTCGCACACAGATGGAATATATGCTCAGTTACTTGCGTTGCAGCTTGGCTCGACAGAGCAGGCGAAAACTCAGCTCGCAAAATACGATATTGCGGCATAGTGGCATAAGCGCTATGATAAAGAGTAATGAAAAGGGTGTTTGGGGGACCGGTTAAGTATCCGCTGATTGTATCGGCTATCACTATTTTGCTGTTTGGGCTCGGCTGGTGGCTTTTAGCCGGCGTTCACATACCCGTACTGATGCCGAGTGGGCAAATCGCCAGTAGCGAACGTGATTTGATCGTATTTACTATCCTACTCGCGACTATCGTCGTCGTTCCGGTATTTATACTACTCGGTGTCTTCGCGTGGAAATATCGCGAAGGCAATAATGCAAAATACAAGCCTGAAGCCGACAAAAACAGCGTCCTCGAAGTAATTTGGTGGGGAATTCCTATCATTATCATCGTGGTGCTCAGCGTTGTGACATGGATAAGTAGCCATAGTCTCGATCCATATCGTGCAATCCAATCCGACAACAAAACGCTCGAAGTGCAGGTCGTCGCGCTACAGTGGAAGTGGTTATTTATCTATCCTGAGCAGGGAATCGCTACCGTAAACGACCTGACGATTCCTGTCGATACGCCAGTACATTTTAGCCTGAGTGCCGATGCTCCTATGAGTGCGTTTTGGGTGCCGGATCTAGGATCGCAAATCTATAGTATGAATGGCATGACGAGCCAACTACACCTCATCGCAGATCGCGAAGGCACTATTCAAAGGCTACAACACCAATATCAATGGAGACGGATATGCTGATATGACGTTTGATGTCCATGCGGTTAGTGCAGGCGCATTTGAGGACTGGCATACAAAACATGCAAACAGCGGGCAGTCATTGACCGAAAGCCACCTACGCGAATTGACCAAGCCGAGTGTGATGAGTGCACCGATGTATATGAGCTTGCCTGACAAAGATATTTACAACACCATCATCATGAAGTATATGATGCAGGGAAGCACGTCTGAAGACGATTCTGCTACTATGGATAACATGAGCGGTATGGACCATGGGAGCGGGCACTGATGGAGTGGTTATTAGGACGATTTAGCCTGGACTATCTACCGACCGAGCCTGCGACGATAGGGGCGGCTATCACGATGCCGTTAGCTGTTCTGGCGGTTGCAGGGTTGTTGACCTATCTACACAGATGGACGTGGCTCTGGAAAAACTGGATCACGAGTCTCGATGCAAAGAAAATAGGCGTGATGTATATCATCGTCGCAGTTCTGATGCTGGTGCGAGGTGTTGTCGATGCATTTATGTTGAGAGCTCAGACAGCAACTGCAGGACCAGGGGGCGAAGGGTTGTTTGATACCAGTACGTTCCAGCAGGTATTTACGGCGCATGGCACCATCATGATTTTCTTTGTCGCGATGGGACTGATGTTTGGACTTATCAATGTCGTATTGCCTCTGATGATCGGTGCGCGCGACATGGCATTCCCGTGGATGAACTCGGTGAGCTTCTGGCTATTTGTTGCGGGTATGATTCTCAACAACCTAGCACTAGTCATCGGTGGCTTTTCGAACGGCGGTTGGCTCGGCTATCCACCGCTGACTGAGCTGCAGTACAATCCTGGTCCTGGGGTTGATTATTGGATATGGAGCCTGCAGATAGCGGGAGTGGGAAGTTTGCTAAGCGGTATCAATTTCTTTGTGACGATACTCAAGAAACGCGCCAAGGGCATGACACTTGGAAAATGCCGATTTTTCCATGGAGCGTGCTGGTAACGACAGTTCTGATCATCATCGCTTTCCCGATACTGACGGCAACACTCGGTATGCTCGCACTCGATCGTACGCTCGGCATGCATTTCTTTACGAGTGATATGGGTGGAAATCCGATGATGTATATCAACCTGATATGGGCATGGGGACACCCAGAGGTGTACATCTTGATATTGCCGGCATTTGGTATATTTAGCGAAGTTGTCGCAACGTTTAGCCGCAAGAAGCTATTTGGCTACAACACCATGGTGGCGGCACTGATTGCAATTATGTTCTTTAGTTTCGTTGTCTGGCTGCACCACTTCTTCACGATGGGGTCGGGAGCGAATGTCAATGCGTTCTTTGGTATAACTACGATGATTATCGCAATACCGACGGGCGTTAAGATATTTAACTGGCTATTTACGATGTATCAGGGGCGTATACGATTTGCGAGTCCATTTGTATGGTTTTTGGCGTTTGTCGTCACCTTTACGCTCGGTGGCGTAACGGGTGTGATGATGTCGGTACCCGCAATCGATTTCCAGGTACACAATACGCTATTTTTGGTAGCGCATTTTCACAATACTATCATCGGTGGCGTGGTGTTTGGCTTTATGGCGGCAATCACGTATTGGTTCCCGAAAATATTTGGATTTACGCTCAACGAAGGCCTGGGTAAAATAGCAGCATATCTTTGGCAGATCGGCTTCCTCGTGACGTTCATGCCACTCTATGCTGTCGGATTGATGGGGGCTGTGCGCACGGATCGATCATTATGACAATCCGGAGTGGGTGCCGTTCTTTATTGTCAGCGCGGTCGGTGTGGTGATCATACTGGCGGCAATTGGCGTCCAGGTCCTGCAGTTTGCCTATAGTATATGGAAGCGAAAAGAAAACCTCGATACGACTGGCGACCCATGGGATGGCCGTACACTGGAATGGTCCGTACCTAGTCCTGCACCGGAATACAACTTTGCGATACTGCCGACAGTCACGCGACGCGATGAATGGTGGTATGCAAAGAAAGAGCTAAAAGGCCGTCCGCATAAATCTGAATATAGCGACATCGAGCTACCAAAAAATAGCGGACTTGGATTCTTTATCGGCGTACTCGCATTTCTGTTTGGGTTCGGTATCATCTGGCACATGTGGTGGCTGGGCGGTGTCGCGATAGTCGCAATTATCGTACTGGTTGCACTGAGGACGATGAATGATGACAGCGAGTATACAATCACGGCGGAGGAACTATTTCGCCTCGACGGAGCTCGATTTGCGAAGAAAGGGGCGAAAGCATGAGTGTTGCGCATCCACTGAGGGAACTAGAAAAGATTGAGACAACACGGCTTGGTTTTTGGCTGTATCTACTCAGTGATGTCATGCTCTTTAGCGCACTATTTGCGACGTTCATGATACTGCGGCACAATACTGCCGGTGGTCCAAGTGGTGTTGATATCTTCTCGCCACCGTATGTATTGCTACAGACGATGGCGCTGCTAATCAGTAGCTTTACAGTGGCGGTCGCTGTGTCGGCAGCACAACACCATAAACGCAAAGAGGCAGTACGATACCTTATCGCGACTGCGGTTTTTGGGCTCATCTTCCTCGGCATGGAGCTGCTCGAATTCCGTAACTTACTGCTAGAAGGTCATAGCTGGCAAGACAGCGCATTTTTGACGAGCTTCTTTACGCTTGTTGGCACGCACGGTCTGCACATCACGATGGGTCTTATTTGGCTCGGTGTTTTCCTCTTTTCATTGCAGCGCCGGGTGCTCGATGGCAATATGATACGAAAACTTGGCCTGTTTAGTCTATTTTGGCACTTCCTTGATCTCGTCTGGATATGGATATTTACTATCGTCTACATGTTTGGAGTAGGGTTATGAGTGTAAAACAAAGCACAAATACAGCGTACGAAAAGGAATATCGACGGTACCTACTCGGCCTCATCGGCGCATTGCTACATCACGTATGCAGCGTATTTCGCCGTCACAAATCAGTGGTTTAGCGGGTATCAACTTGCTGCATGGCTTCTCGGTGCTCGCTGCTATCCAGTTTGTCGTACAACTGGTCGTGTTTTTGCACGTCGGCCATGAAAGCAAACCTCGCTGGACGACTGTGGAGTATTATCTACACGATGATTATGATGCTCATTATCGTTGTTGCGTCACTCTGGATTATGGCAAACATGAACTATAACATGATGATGAGCACCTGAGCAGATGCAAGAGTTCATGATCGAGCAGAACAAAAAAGGCTTCTGATGGCCAGTATCGGTGATTACTATCGGCTGACGAAGCCGGGTATCGTGTATGGCAATAGCCTGCACTACATTGCGGGGGTATTAATTGCCGCTGCCACGGTATGGAGCGGTAGTGCTGCGCTCGGAGGACTCGTTGGTTTGTATGTATCATCGCATCCGCCTGTATCATCAATAACTATATCGATCATGATATCGACACGAAAATGAAGCGCACAAAAAACCGTGCTTCAGCCACAGGAATCATAACCCCGCGAAGGGGACTCGGCCTTGCCGTCGTGTTTGCGGCGACTGGATTTTTGTCGCTCTGGCTGTTTACACGAATCCGCTCACAGTCCTCCTTGGTGTTATAGCGTACATTTCGTATACAACCTTGTATACGTTGAGTAAGCGCTATACAATCCATCATACCTTGATCGGCACCCTCCCCGGTGCGTTGCCGGCAGTCGCTGGCTATACTGCTCTGACGGGCACAATGGATGCGATAGCGTGGGCGCTATTTCTCCTCATTGCTCTTTGGCAGTTACCGCATTTTTATGCAATCGGACTGTATCGAAAAGGCGGGAGTATGAGGCAGCTGGCATACCACTGCTGACGCAGCGATATAGTGAAACGAGTGTCCGTAGGCTTATCATTGTGCTTATAGTGCTCTACGTCATAGTGGCATTGGCGTTTTCGTACGCGGGGCTAACAGTCATTGGCACAGTGCTGCTCGTCGCTGGCGCTGTGTGGTGGATGACGCGCTCATTGCTCTCCTGGAATATGCCGGCAAACACCTGGGCGCGCAGAGTGTTTTTCGGTTCGCTTTTTATCACGCTATTGCTACCGGTTGTCGCGCTACTCAATCTGCTATACAGTGAGTTTTTCCTTACAGCATAAGTACGATACAATAGTAGTATAGTCAGCAAAAATAAACAGGAATATTCATGAAAGTTACTATCCTCGGTTCCGGATTTGCTGGTGTAAAAGCTGCGCTCGAGCTAGCAAAAGACAAACATATGGAAGTTCAGGTTATCACTGATAAGCCAGATTTTCAGTACTATCCATCGCTGTATAGTTCGGCAACTGGACACAGCCATCTTGAATCATGGGTTCCTCTCGGTGAGATATTTGCACACCATGAAAATATCCACGTAACAATTGATCCAGTCATAGGGATAGATCCGACAGCAAAGCTACTCATAGGGGCGAGTGACAGTACCTATGCATATGACACATTGATTATCGCTGTCGGGATGGTGACGACATATTTTGGTATCCCTGGCTTGGACCAATATGCATACGGCATCAAGTCTGCCGATCAGATCCGACAGCTAAAGGAACGAATATATCGGGATCTTGCTGAGCAAAAATCGCTAGATAAAAACTACGTTGTGGTCGGTGGCGGCCCCACGGGCGTAGAGCTCGCGGGTGCACTGGGCACATACTTACGACGACTCGCAGAGTTTCATAATTTACGGTCGCGTCGGGTAAATGTACGTCTTGTTGAAGCGGCTCCACGATTGCTTCCACGCTCGCATCCAAATACTAGTAAAAAAGTTCAGCGACGCCTAGAAGATCTGGGTGTTCAGGTGCAAGTGAATAGCAAAGTAGAAAAAGAAACTGCAGAGACTATCATCGCTGGAGGCCGCCCCATCGCATCTCATACAGTCATTTGGACATCTGGCGTAATGAACAATCCATTATTTGCCGCGCATCCGCATGTATTTCAGCTCGCACAAAGTGGGCGGGTGATTGTCGATGAATACCTCAGGGCGTATGAGAGTATATACGTGCTCGGTGATAATGCTGAGACACCCTACACGGGGCTCGCGCAAACTGCCCTCCATGATGCAAAATTCGTAGCGAATAATTTGATTCGTAAACGCAAACATTTGCCGATGAAGGAGTACGTAGCCGTTCGCCCGGCCAGCTCTATCCCAGTTGGCGCCGGCTGGGCTGCTTTTGAATTTCGCGGGATTCGTTTCTACGGCTTTTTAGCGGCGGCAATTAGACGTCTCGCAGACTTTATCGGATACAATGATATCTTGCCACTAGGGCAAGCGATTCGTCCATGGCATGCAGCGACGATATACGAGAGAGATTTCTTTGCTCCTGGCACCGAACAGATCGAGTCCGGACATACAAAAAAATCTTCATGAGTGCTATACTGTTTGTAGTAAGTTAGTAAATAAGGAGAGGTATGGCAACACCGAAAAGCCAACGTATTGGCATTTTGATTATTCTTGTCGTGCTTGTAATAGGCACACTCGGCTCTTTTGCCGTAATGATACTCAATACTCAAAATACACAGCAAGATAGTCAGTCCCAGCAGACTGCGTACGCGCAGTACCAAAAAGATTCTGCGGCGTACCAGACAAAACTCGAAGCTCAGGCGAAAGTGCTATCAAAGAAGTACTACCCAATCTTCAGTCAATATGCAGATGTCCCTGCAAAGTTTGCTATAGATTCCGTCACCAAGCTAACAACCAAAGATTTGCGTGCCGGCAGCGGTACGGTGGTCACGGATACAACCAAGTTTGCGGCATATTACATCGGCTGGAACCCTGATGGAAAAGTATTTGATCAATCTATCGAAGGCGACGCCCTCAAAAGCCCGCTTCCTGTTGACGGATTGAAGGCCGCTGGTCTCATCGAAGGATGGAAAAAAGGTCTCATCGGGATGAAAATCGGAGGCGTACGCGAACTGAGTATCCCATCTGACCTAGCCTATGGCGAAAGTGGACAGGGCGATGACATTCCACCGAATACACCACTGAAATTTATTGTTATGGCGATTGAGCAGCCTACACAAATACCTGCACCACAAATACCATCGGAGCTCTTGCAGCAATAGGAATCTAGACAAGGAAATAATTAAATGGATGAACAAAAAACGATACGAGACGTAGTGATGATTGGCGCTGGCCCCAGCGCTCTCGCTGCTGCTGTATACACAACGCGCGAAGATATCGATACTGTGCTGTACGAAAAGGGAGTCGTGGGCGGAATGGCCGCAATTACAGACAAGGTAGACAACTATCCAGGGTTTCCTGATGGTATCGAAGGCATGACTCTCGCTACGCAACTAGAAGCCCAGGCGAAGAGGTTTGGTGCGGAGATAGCGTACGGTGACGTAACGGAGATTCAAGATCATGGCGATACAAAAATCGCAATTGTCGACGGCAAGCCAGTCGAGGCGAAGACGATACTGATCGCAACAGGAAGTGACTACAACAAGATTGGTGTTCCTGGCGAGGCAGAATACTATGGTCGTGGTGTCCATTACTGCGCGACATGTGACGGCGCATTTTATCGCGACAAGCACATCGCAGTGGTTGGTGGTGGAAACTCAGCTATTCAAGAGGCCATCTTTTTGACGCGATTTGTTTCGAAGATTGATTTGCTTGTACGCTCGACAATCAAAGCGAGCGAAGTCTTGCAACATGAACTGGACGAATGGATCGGAAAAGGCATAATCGAAGTACACCTCGAAACCACGACAGATGAAATTGTCGCTACTGACGGAAAAGTGAGCGCCGTGAAGATTACCAACAGTGGTAAACAGCGTCAACTGGACGTCGATGGCGTATTTGTGTTTGTCGGACTAAGCCCGAACACCGAGTTCCTACAAGGATCTTCGGTTGAGTTAGACGAGCAACGGCTAGTGAAAACGGATGCGAAGCTGATGACATCGATGCCCGGCGTTTTTGCGAGCGGCGATGTCCGGAGCGGTGCAACGATGCAAATTGCGAGCGCTGTTGGTGAGGGTGCGTCTGCTGCGCTAAGCATTCGTGAGTATCTCGAAGAACTAAAACGAAAATAACCGATTAGCTACGAAGGGCTTTGGCGAGAATATCTGGACGGTCGCTTACCACGCCATCTATTCCTTGCGCGTCGAGCTGTCGGGCAGCATCTGGACGATTGACGGTATATGCATACGTGAACAGGCCGGCTTTTTTTGCAATCTCAGTTGCAAGTGTATTTAGATGCAATCGATGAAACCCCACGGCTGTTAGGTCGAGGAACGGCTGAAAGGTGATAAAAGCGAATGGATTTAGATCATGGAGCAAGGCAAGGTTTGCCTGGCGAGAGGCTCTACGTACGGCGATCAACTCGGCGGATTTAAACGAAGAGATGAGCACGTTGTCCCATTTGGACTGAGTTGTACCAGCACGTTTCCTTATGACGTCGATGACGGCCTTGCCGCTCCCGCGTGACTTTAGCTCGATGTTTAGTAGTATCCTGCCGTAATATTTGTCCAATACTTCATCGAGTGTGGCAGGTCGTTTTGTGCTCATAAATTTTTCAAGTTGTGTGAAGGTAAACGATCGTACTGGTGCTTGCAGTTGGTGTGTTCGCTTCAAGGTAGAGTCACTTAGCAAGACGGGGATGCCATCTTTTGTAAGGTGAACGTCAAATTCAAGGATATCGACACCCTGGTCATATCCTACACCCAATGATTGGAGCGTATTTTCTGGTGCAAGTCCTGCTGCGCCGCGGTGTCCGATTATTAGCATAGCCGTATTGTATCACTAGCCTATAATTTCTTGCGCGAGGAAGCGCTCGAGTGATTTTATAATCGATGGATCTCGTGTCTCGAGCGCAATTTCGCGCGTACCTAAGGTGCCCCCGCTTGATACAAAGTTATGCGAACCTGATATTGCAACAGCAGAACCATCCTCCAGGTAGAACAACATGAACTTGGCATGGAGGTATTGTTTATGCCGGTATGCCGTATTGATACCATGAACAAAAGAACTGACCCGTATCAGCATCGAATTCAGCTTGTCGTCTGCATTTTGCCACGGGTTAAAATAATACTCTGTCTGGGTACGTTTCAGGATTCTACTGAGTCGGCCAGTTGGGCAGTACTGAGAGACATAGACCACGCGCTCTGCTTGTTCGGCTAGATTGCATGCCCGGCGGTAAATGATGGAGTCTAGCATATGCCCACCGTCAACCAACACAGCTCCACCTTTTGTGCCGAAGCTGTGGCTAGGATACGATCGACCAGCCTTGTCGGTGCTAATGACCAGTTCATGTTCCGCTCGCATGCGCTCGGAGAGGCGCTCGTCTTTTACTTTTAGCATATAGTCATTGCTCGAAATGCCGTAGTCGTAGAGATTGACGCCACCGTAGGAATAGACGGTGTCGTCGACGATCGACCATTTGGTGTGCGTACGGCGTGAAAATAGTGTCGCTCCAAACTGACCTAGCCAACGAACATTTGCGCCTGCTTCCTCGAGCAGTTTCTTGGTTCGACGCATATCGCGGACCTGGGTGCGGAAGTAGCCCCATTTTGTAGAGCGCATGCCGAGCTCTTTGTAGGTGAAATAGATATCGGTGCCGATACTGACTTTGACGCCACGTCGGCTGGCTTTGCACAATGCTTCGATCATCTCATGCGTCGACTCATCATCCTTGATGACTAGCGCAATCATATCGATTCGGTATTTGGCACGATTGATAGATTTGACGAGGTCGCGGATATATTCGGTCGATGTAAGCAATTTGTATGAAGCCATAATGATTGTATTATACAGCGGTGGTATACTATAACCAATGAAAGCAAATCGTAATGGAGGTACAGATGCCTGATTTTAATAAAGTTTTGACGCCTGGTGATGTCGATAATGGTTCAGTAAATACTGTCGTGGAAATTCCACAAGGCAGCCGCTTGAAGGTCGAGTGGGACCGCGAGCACGCAGCATTTATGCTCGATCGCGTCGAGCCTGCCATATTTGCAAAGCCCTGTAACTACGGTTTTATCCCTCAAACGCTTGATGAAGATGGCGATGAGCTCGATACACTGATCATTTGTCCTGAGCCGCTTGCGACTGGCGTATGGCTTAAAACAAGCGTCATTGGCGTCATGAAATTTGAAGATGACGGGGAAGTCGACGACAAGATCGTCGTCGTGCCAGAAGACAACCGCGACGATGACCGTATTAACTCGCTTGAGGATATTCCGCAACTCGTTAAGCAGCTGGAACACCACTTCACGCACTACAAAGACCTCAAAAAACCTGGCAGCACACAAGTCACTAGCTGGGGCGACGCCGAAGAAGCCAAAAAAGTCATTCACGAATGCATGGAGCGCTGGAACAATAAATAATGCCAAGACGAGGCGCCAAAGCACTCATTGTTGATAGCCAGAACAGGGCACTAATCTTACGGCGGAGCAAAACCCACCGATATGTACCGTTTACCCAAGATTTGCCAGGCGGCAAAGTCGAGGAGGGTGAATCTATGCTTGCCGGTCTGCTCCGCGAGATTCACGAAGAGGTGGGCTTAGAATTGGATGAACAGGTGCCGCAGAAATGTGAGCGAGCTCGATATCGAGAATTTTTATGGCAAAGACTACCATCTCGAGCTCTACGAGGTGAAATTACATGAGCGGCCTGAAATTACGCTCGATTTCGAACACGACCAGGCAGAGTGGATGGAGCTTTCTGCTATTCGGCTGGTTGAAAATGACAACTATGCTCACTTAGTCCGTGACTATATCCTCGCACAACAGACCTAGCGCTTGCGTAATCGCCGACCGATCTGATTGGCGGCTTTGGTGATATGTCCGACAACGCCACCACTACGTGCCAGCTGCTGCCGTAGTTTCTCTCGGGCATGGTTTGTTGCGATGTGTTCTTTCCATTCTGGTTTCGGGTGGGCGCCTTTTGCAGTCAGAATTTCTACCGTATCGCCATGCTCAAGCTGATAGCTAAATGGTTTCATAATCCCGTTTACCTTGAACCCACTGGTTTTTCCTGCTAGTTCAGAATGAACGCGATAGGCAAAGTCCAGAGGGTAGGAGCCTCGCGGTAAATCCCAGATATCACCTTTTGGCGAGTAGACGAATATGCGGTTACTAAATAACTGCATGCGAAACTTTTCAGGGTTGAAGGTTTTACCTTCGCCCGCTCGAGCTGCTGCTTCCTGCAGGTCACGTATCCAGCTGAGGTCAGCCGGCAAGGTCGCGATGGCACCAGTTCGATAGGCATCCGTGAGTTTTGACTCGTTATAGTGGAAGCTTGCGGCGAAACCTCGTTCTGCATAGTCGTGCATCTCGTGGGTGCGGATCTGAAACTCAACAATCTGACCATCATTGGTTTGCACGGTGGTGTGGAGACTTTGATAGCCATTTGCCTTCGGCTTGGCAATATAGTCTTTGATGCGTTCATAGAGCGGATGATAGAGGGTGTGTAGCTCGCCGAGAACGAGATAGCAACTCGCGACATCATCGACGATGAGACGAAGGGCGATGAGATCATGAATACGATCGATATCGCCTTGGTAGCGATCAAGCTTTTTATAAAGGCTATAGACGCTTTTTACGCGACCATCCATCTCGAAATCTAATTTTTTCTTTTGCTAAGATGCGCCCGAACTTCCTTTTGGACTTTCGATAATTTGCGCTGGCTTTTCTTTATGCGAGATTCCATGAGTGCCTTGGTGCGGGCAAAATCTTTCGGTGCAAGGTAGCGAAAACTGAGCTCCTCGAGCTGAACGCGAACGCGTCCCATATTGAGGCGATCAGCCAACGGAGCAAAGACTTCCATCGTCTCGCGTGCGATCTTTTTTTGTTTGTCGCGCGGCATGTACTCGAGTGTTCGCATATTGTGGAGGCGATCGGCGAGCTTGATGATAATGACACGTACGTCCTCGCCAACGGCAATCATGAGTTTTGAGAGGTTATCCTTTGTGCTGGGCAGGTAACTCTCGAGGTTGCGCATCCCAGCACGAGCCTTGCTGACCTTCGTGACGCCATCTACCAAAAAAGCAACATCGCGCCCAAACAGCGTCTCTAGCTGCTCGAGTGTCGTAGCGGTGTCTTCTACGCTGTCATGCAGGACCCCTGCGAGCACTGTATCGATATCCATTCCCCATTCGCAGAGTATGCCCGCTACAGCTAAAGGGTGAGAGACGAATGGCTCGCCGCTTGCACGCTTCTGACCCGTGTGTGCTTTGTCGGCAACATCAATCGCATGCTCTAGCTCCAATGATCTGAGCTGATTCAAAAAGCGGGGTCGCGGATTCGATTAGCTTGGCTTTATCCATGACTCTATCTTATCAGCTTTACAAAACTTCTGCCGAGGCGGTATACTGACGCTAAAGAGCTAATGCTAATGATGTACAAAAAGGAGTGGGAATGGCAAAAGCAAAAGTAGCGATTAACGGATTTGGTCGTATTGGCCGAGCAGCGTTTAAAATTGCGTGGGAACGAAGCGATTTGGAAGTCGTTGCGATCAACGATTTAACCGATACCAAGACGCTTGCGTACTTGCTAAAAAACGATAGCAACTACGGTACGTATCACTATGATGTTGGCTCAGATGACGATGGAATTATCGTCGATGGCAAGCATGTCAAAGTGTTAGCTGAAAAAGACCCGAGTGTATTGCCGTGGGCAGACCTCGAGGTAGATATTGTTATTGAATCGACTGGATTCTTTACGGACATTGAGGGCGCCTCAAAGCATGTCCAGGCTGGTGCGAAACGAGTCGTTATCAGCGGTCCCACAAAGTCAGAGGGTGTCGACACACTCGTAATTGGCGCAAATGATGATGCCATCGAGGGTTCAACTCAGGTTATCTCAAATGCTAGTTGTACGACAAATAGTCTCGGTGCAGTTATGGCCATTCTCGATAGCAAGTTTGGTGTCGAGAAATCGATGCTCACGACGGTACACAGCTATACGGCTAGCCAAGCGTTGCAGGACGCTCCAAAGAAAGATCCACGTGAGGGCCGTAATGCTGCCGAGAATATCGTGCCAACGAGCACCGGCGCAGCCATCGCTGTGACCAAAGCGCTCCCAGGTCTTGTCGGTAAGTTCGATGGTATCTCGATGCGTGTTCCGACACCTGTCGTATCTATCAGCGACGTGACCGCACTCCTCTCACGAGATGTGACTGTCGAAGAAATCAACAATGTTTTCAAAGAAGCCGCAGCTGATCCATTCTACCAAGGTATCTTGGCGGCGACCGACGAGCCACTTGTCAGCCGCGACTACATCGGCAATAGCCACTCTGGTACGGTAGATCTGCCACTGACGCGTGTCGTCGGCGGAAACCTTATCAAGGTATGTGTCTGGTATGACAACGAATGGGGCTACTAGCAATCGCCTCGTCGAACTCGTTGCAGACGTTGCAAAGAGAGTATAGACAACAAAAAACACCCAGCTAGGGTGAATCATCATTGTGCTGCCAGGCGGGGACGCGAGTCCCCGCCTGGTGCACCTCAGCGGAGGTAGTAGTTGCCGTTGATGGTGTTGTAGAACACCTCGACGGCTTGTGGCTGGCCCTCTACTTGCTCGTCCGGGCGCAGGGTGATGATGTAGCCGTACTGGCCGACAACATCCGAAACGGACACGCCGTCAACCCACCAGAGCTCGTCAGCACCACGCAGGTCGATAGCGCTGGTGAGCGGGACGAGCTCCTCCGTGTTCTGGAGGTCGAGTTCCAGCGTGACCTTGAGGGTGAACGCTCGAACCGCATAGGCGATCCGAATACCAGCCCTACTGTTGAGCTTTTTCACAGCTCTCCAATCTGAGGTGCGCTTCGTCGGCGCGCCTCTATCGATGTGATGGTCGAGAGTTCCGCGGGTGCGAAGTCATTATGCATTATATCACACTTATGTTAATAAGTCAATATACGCGGAGTTTACAACCGTGATAAAACCGCTTATACTTACACTATGAAATTATTTCTCGGCGCCGACCATCAGGGCTACCACCTAAAAGAGACAATCGAAGCGTATTTAGCAAAACGAGGCTATGATGTGCAAGATGTTGGTGCTCGCGAGCTCAATCCAGACGATGACTATCCTCAGTTTGCGCAGATGGCCGCGACTAAAGTCCTTGGTGAGGATGAAAAAGATGACCCGCGTGCTATTTTGATCTGTGGTGGCGGACAAGGTATGTGCATAGCGGCAAATCGTTTTCGCGGTATCCGGGCGGCATTGCCATGGGATGCATATGAGGCAAAGATGACGAGAAACGACAATGATAGCAATGTACTGTGTCTCTCGGCACGGATGTTCGATGACGGCGAAGCGCTGTGGAAAGATGTCATAGATACCTGGCTCTCGACGCCATTTGCCGCCGCACCGCGATTTCGACGACGCAATGCAGAACTGGATGAGTTTTAGCTATGAGTGTAGTAGCGCCAACGATTACTACAGATAATCTCGAGGAATACAAAACAGCGGTAGAAACCATACATGCATTCGCGGAGAGGGTGCATATAGATGTATCTGACGGTGAATTCGCACCGATTCTGCTTCTTGGTGTCGATCAATTGTATTGGCCGACTAACTGGACGGTCGATGTGCATATGATGGTTGCGCGCCCGAGTGAACATGTGCAGAAATTGATCGAACTGCATCCACGAACGATTATTTTTCATGTCGAGGTGGAGGAGGATCTCACCCCGATTTTGAAGCAAATCTCACAGGCTGGGATTCAGGCAGGAATTGCACTCTTGCGCCCGACGGTACCTAAGACGGTTCAGCCCCTTATTGAGATGGCAGATCACGTCATGCTCTTTAGTGGTGATTTAGGAACTCAGGGTGGCACAGCGAGTCTGATGCAGCTCGAAAAAGTACGACTGATTCGAAGCATAAAGCCAAATGTCGAAATAGGCTGGGATGGTGGCGCAAACGACGAAAATGCGTTTAGTCTCGCCCAGGGTGGTGTCGATGTAATAAATGCCGGCTCTGCAATCCGTAAGGCTGCTGATCCTGCAGAGATGTACCGGAAAATGTCATATGAAACGAGTAGGCAGCGCATTATCTAAGCGTCATGCTTATGCTATCATAGGACTATGAGTGGGCAATTGACAATTACGCAGCTAGAACAGACCGCAAACAAGGTTCGTAAAGATATTATCTCTATGCTTGAAGCCGCCGGTAGCGGGCATTCAGCCGGGCCCACTAGGCCTTGCTGATATCGTCACTGCACTCTACTTTAAAATCATGAATATTCGCCCGAAGCAGCCGAAGTGGCCTGATCGAGATTACTTTTTCCTCAGCAATGGCCACACTGTTCCCGTGCAATACGCCGTGATGGCCGAACGTGGGTACTTTGATGTCGCAGAGCTGAAGACACTTCGTAAATTTGGCTAGTCGCTTGCAAGGTCACCCTGAACGTACCAAGCTACCTGGTCTCGAAAATACCTCTGGTCCACTGGGTACTGGCCTGAGCCAAGCTGCAGGTGTGGCCTATACGCTGCAATATATCGACAAAAACCCACATCAATGGGTCTACTGTGTCACCGGCGATGGCGAGCTTGACGAAGGTAATATCTGGGAAGCAGCGATGTTTGCTGGCAAGTATAAGCTTTCACAACTTATGGTATTTATCGACCGCAACAATATACAGATCGACGGCGACACCGAAGATATCATGCCTCTCGAAGATCTTGCCGGTAAATGGAGAGCATTCGGCTGGCATGTGCAAGAAATCGACGGGCACAACGTCGAGAGTCTTCATCGATGCTGCAGATATGGCAAAGGCGATCACGAGCCGACCAAGGTGGTGATCACTGCATACTATTCCGGGCAAAGGCGTTGACTTCATGGAATACGACTATCATTGGCATGGCGCACCACCAAACCACGAACAGGCAAAAGAAGCGCTACGCAAACTGCGAAGCCTCAACGGTAAGATTCCACAAGGAGAGGGTCACGAATGAGCGACTATGCATTAAACCCACACTATGCAGCGACGATGTTGCAAAAGAACCAATGCGAGCTGGCTTTGGCCGAGGGCTTAAGAAGCCGCAGGAGAAGCGGACGAGGCGTCGTTGCACTCTGCGCTGACCTCACCGAAAGTACCCAGATGCATCTTTTCAAGCGGCCTTCCCTGAGCGATTTGTCGAAATGGGTGTCGCCGAACAAAACCTCGTGACTGTTGCGAGCGGTATGGCGCGAGCTGGCAAAATTCCGTTTACCAGTAGCTATGCGGCATTTAGCCCTGGTCGTAACTGGGAGCAGATCCGCACGACGATTTGCCTGAACGATCAACCAGTAAAAGTTGTTGGCTCACATGCCGGCATCAGCGTCGGTCCAGACGGAGCGACGCACCAGATGCTCGAAGATATCGCCTTCATGCGCGTACTGCCAAATATGGTTGTGGTTAACCCTGGTGATGCGATCGAAGCCGAGAAGGCGACACTAGAGCTAGCACGGGATGATAAAAACCCTGGCTATTTCGACTGGCTCGCGAAAAAACACCTATATTTAGTACTGAGTCAGTCACCATTTGAAATAGGTAAAGCCTATGTATTGCGTGAAGGTACAGATGTCACTATCGTTAGTACCGGTACGATGACGGATCAGCCACTCATCGCCGCTAAGCAACTGCGAGAGAATGGTATCGGCTGAAGTAGTGCATGTTCCAACAATCAAGCCGCTCGATGTCGACACGATACTTGAGAGTGTCGCAAAGACCGGTCGCGTCGTCAGCGTCGAAGAAGCCCAGCTGATGGATGGTTTCGGTGGAGTGATTGCTGAGACACTTTGCGACCATATGCCCGCGCCATTGTTACGCATCGGTATGCATGATCGATTCGGTGAGTCGGGTTCGCCCAGATGAGCTACTCAGAACACTTTGGCTTTGACTGCTGAAGTCACATAGCAGACGAGTGACAGAATTTATAGACAGAGTACCGCAATATAAGAAAGGATTTTAGCCATGGGACTTTCAATTACAGATAATTACGAGACCGAACAACGCATGCACGACACCTCATGCAGCGCTCGCGACAAGCAGCATTTTGCCGTCGGCGCATTCAATATCGACAACCAAGAAACGCTTATTGCAATTGCAAGGCAGCGCAGAAGCTCAAAGCACCGGTCCTGGTAGAAGTTAGCCATGGCGAAGTGGAGGCTATCGGCCTCGAAAATATCCGTGACATGGTCGATAATTACCGCAAAGAATACGGCATCGAAATGTACATCAACCTCGACCACAGTCCGAGTGTTGAAGCTTGTAAGCGTGCAATCGACGAAGGGTACGAGTTTATCCATATCGATATCTCACAGGCGAACCACGACGCAACTGATCAAGAGATTATTCGCAATACCAAAGAAGTTGTCGAATACGCCAAGTTTACTGGCGCGCTCGTAGAGAGCGAGCCACACTATTTCGGCGGAAGCTCAAACGTGCACGAAGAAGCCATCGACTACGAAGAGATCAAGAAAACATTTTCAGTACTCCAGAAGGCGCAAGACGATTCATCGACGCAACAGGAATCGATACATTTGCTGCCGCTATCGGTAACTTGCATGGTAAATATCCAGTACCGAAAGAACTTGACCTCGAGTTACTCAAGACGTATTCACGAAGCGATGCCTGAGGGCAAGAAATTAGCCTGCATGGTGGCTCTGGCACACCCCTGCATTACTTTGAAGAGGCATCAAAGATTGGTGTCAGCAAGATCAATATCAATACTGATATGCGCTATGTCTTTCCGTAAGACTCTCGAGAAGGTTCTCGCAGATAACCCAGACGAATATGCTGTAGTCAAACTTATGCCGACAGTATACGAGGCAGTACAGACAGTTGTTGAAGAGAAGATCCATCGCATTCGGCAGCGAAGGAAAGGCATTACGTCTAACGATGGTCAAAAGATTCTTATCGATCGGCGCAGCAGTACAAGATGTATTCCTGAGTCACAGCGACGAGTTCAACCCAGTACTGCAAGAACCCTGCACGAGAAGCTACATGGAACTGACGCTTGGCTCTAAGGCCGATGTCAACAAAATCGATTTCTGTACAGGCGGTGGAGCGACAAATGCTGCAGTTACCTTTGCTCGACAAGGGCTCGATGCAGAGTTTATGGGCTCCGTCGGTGATGATCCTGCGGCTCAAGCAGTGCTTGATGACCTCGATAAAGAAAGTGTTGATACGAGCCACGTGCATACTTCGAAACGCTACAACACCGGCTACTCGGTGCTACTGCTTGCGCCAAACTGGTGAACGAACGATTTTGACCTACCGTGGCGCAAGTACACACTACTCAGCTGAACGATTTCGACTTTTCGAGACGTAGATGTCTGATTGGCTGTATATCTCGAGTATGTCGGGTCAAATGGAAATACTCGACCAAGTATTTGCCGAGGCAAAGCAACAAGGCATGAAAATCATGTTCAACCCAGGTAAGGATGAGCTCAAGCAAGCTGACAAGCTCCAAGCCCTCCTCGCTGACGTCGATGTGCTGCTCGTCAATCGTGACGAGATGAAACTAATCGTCGAAGGCGAAGATCTCGAAGAGCTCGTACGACATGGCCTTCATCTTGTCGCCTACCGTCATCGTCAACTGATGGCCCAGACGGTGTCATGGCGAGCGACGGTCATACACTCGTGCGTGCCGGCATGTACGAGGATGTCAAAGTCATCGACCGTACCGGTGCTGGCGATGCATTTGGTTCTGGTTTTTTGAGTCAGTATGCGCAGGGTAAGTGGCTTAAGGAATCGATTGTCTTTGCTAGCGCAAACTCAACCTCCGTTGTGACCAAAGTCGGTGCAAAGACTGCAATTTTGCATAAGGGTACAAAACTTCACGACATGCCTATTGACGAAAGGAAGTTTTAGGCGTGGCACATCTCGCCGATTTACTGGGTCACGACCATCCGCTCTTTGTGTATAATCTCGCAAGTCTTGAGCGAGCTGTTGGCGGCGAAGGTATCGACACTCGATTGCTCGCCGATGCGACCGAAAATGCGCATAAGGCGATGCGTGAGCTCGGTATCGACACCAACGATACCTTGGCAAGCGAACTCTACCAAGCGTTAAACGCCTCTGTTCGACGGGGCGATGCTGAGAAGATACTTAAGCGTACGGCCTTCGTATTGCTCGAAGTCGACGGAGAAGTTATTTCTTTTAATCTCCAAGATGTTATCGAAAATGCGCACCACGAGCTACACTTTGCTGATCGACAGCTAGAAAATGCTCGGCGGCACCTCAGGCAAGAGATTATTCGTCGTTACGCCGAACATGAAAAGACTGATAAAGACATGGTGCATCGGCTCGTAGAAGAAGCGGGTTTGATGCCAAAGAAAGATGAGGGACACCCTATGATGACGATTGATAGTAGTGAACGAAAGCCAAGCATGTACGCAATTGGTGACATGTTTTCAGATGTATTTATCCAGCTTTTCGACGATGAATCACAAGTCGAAGAGGACGCGGATGGTAATGCATGGCTCAAGATTCCATTCGGCAGTAAACCACCGTATGAAAGTGCGGTCACCGTAGATGCTGTCGGCCCCTCGCCGAACGCCGGTGTCTCAGCCGCTAGACTTGGCTTAGACGTGAGTCTACTGGCATGGATGGGCGATGACAAGGTCGCGCACCAAAACGAAACCTATCTTGATAAAGAGGGAATCAACCACACGCACATATCGAGAAAGCCTGACACGAAGTCAAATACGTATTATGTTTTGCGTCGGGGTGCGGAACGCACGATTTTGGTGAAAAACGAAGACTATGACTATACATGGGTGGCGCCGACTTCTCGTCCTGACTGGGTGTACCTATCACTCATTAGTGACAAGTCCTGGCAGCTACACGAAGATATGCTCGAATATCTAGATCAGCAGCCTGAAGTGAAATTTGCCTTTCAACCAGGGACGTTCCATTTCGAATGGGGCGTAGAAAAATGTGCTCCCCTCTATAAACGTGCAAACATCATCATACTAAACCGAGAGGAAGCCGCTGATATAAGTGGTGGAAATCATGATCATGTTGGTGAACTCGCAACAAAGCTTCACGAACTTGGCCCTGAGATCGTTGTCATCACCGATGGCCCGAAAGGCTCGTACGCTAGTTTTGATGGCCGATTAGTTACCATACCCAACTATCCCGACAGCGCGCCACCAGTTGATCGCACTGGTGCAGGCGATGCCTTTGCATCGACTATCGTGGCGGCCCTCGCGCTCGGCGAAAGTATGGAGACGGCTCTCACATGGGCACCGATTAATAGCATGAACGTCGTACAGCAACTTGGTGCACAGGCAGGCTTGCAAACTCGTGAGCAGATTCAAACATGGCTCAAGAAAGCCCCAAAGAACTATACAGTGTCTGACTACCGCGACTAGTGAGCGCAGTACGTTTTATTTGCTAGTACCAGACGTTCTACTTCATCAATGTTGTCGGTGATTGTGTAGAGGTCTTGGTCCTCTGGTGAAATAGTTCCTTCGCGTATCATTGCTTCTTTGACGAACTCATCAAAGTGTTTCCAGAAATTCCGTCCGACTAATATAATCGGAGCTTTGTTGGTCTTTCCGGTCTGTATGAGTGTCAGAATTTCCGTGAGTTCATCCATGGTGCCGAATCCACCAGGAAAATAGATATAGGCGTCTGCATAGAGCGTCATCACGATTTTTCGTGGTGCAAAGTGCTGAAATTCATAGCTTTCTGTTGCGTAGGGGTTGAGATGTTGCTCGTGAGGAAGCTTGATGTTGAAGGCAATTGATTCACCACCAGCTTTTCTCGCACCTTTTTGTACAGCGATATGCGCACCTTCATTTGCAGCACTCATGATTCCGAAGCCACCACCTGAAACAATTGCGTAGCCGTGACCGGCAAGTTTTTCTGCAATCTCTACCGCCTTCTCGTAGTACGGGTCTGTTTCTGGCGTACGCGCGGAGCCAAAAATCGTCACAGTTTTGTGGTATTTACGTAGGATATTATAGCCATCTTGTATTTCCTTATCTATATTGCCTAGTCGAATTATGGCTGTTTGTAGCAAGATATCGCGTGGCGCGCATATATTTGCAAGATGGTTTTTTGGTTTTGGTTCCATTTGTGTCTCATTATACTAAAAATGCCTATGTTTTTCTAGAGAATTGTCCGCATCATAGGTAGTGCAGGATTGTATAACTGACGTATAATAATATGATGGCTAGTTTCGTCTCAATACCAACTATCAGCCAACTGGCGATCAGCCAAAGGCTATCGAGAGCCTCGTGAAGGGGCTTGGTGCAGGTGAGCACGAGCAGACACTTCTCGGAGTCACGGGTAGCGGAAAGACGTTTACGATGGCAAATATCATTGCCGAGCGTAATACGCCTACACTCGTGCTTGCGCACAACAAGACGCTCGCAGCGCAACTATACAGTGAGTTCAAGGGCTATTTTCCTGACAACGAAGTTCATTATTTTGTCAGCTACTTTGACTATTACCAGCCTGAGGCATATATCGCGAGCAGTGATACCTACATCGAAAAAGACTCAAAAATCAATGAAGAGATTGATCGTCTGCGGCACGCCGCAACAGATGCACTGCTAACGCAGCGTGATTCGATTATCGTTGCGAGTGTTAGTTGTATATACGGCATCGGTTCGCCGGAGAGCTACGAGACTATGTCGATGCTCGTAAAACAGGGTGAGCGACGCTTGCAAGATAAGTTTGTTCGTCAACTAACCGATATTCAGTACAGTCGTAACGATATTGATTTTCACCGAGGAACCTTCCGCGTGAAGGGTGATGTGGTCGATGTATTTCCGGCGGGTCAAGATACCGCCTATCGAATTGAATTTTTTGGTGACGAAGTTGATCGCCTGACGCAGATTGACCCACTCACCGGAGAAATTTTATCCGAGCCGACAATGCTGCATATTTTTCCATCGAGTCACTATGTCACACCTCAAGATAAACTTGCTCATGCGATTGAGGGAATCAAAAAAGAGTTTGAAGAGCGGATGGATTGGTTTGAAAAGCACAACAAGCTGCTCGAAGCACAGCGTCTCGCACAGCGAACGAAATACGACATTGAGATGCTCGAAGAAACTGGCTTCGTGAAAGGTATCGAAAACTATTCTCGTTATCTTACCAATCGAGAACCAGGCGAGCAGCCTGCGACGCTACTCGACTATTTCCCAGATGACTTCCTGCTTTTCGTTGATGAAAGTCACGTTACGCTTCCTCAGGTGCGGGGTATGTACAACGGTGACCGCGCCCGCAAGGAAGTGCTCGTCGAGCATGGGTTTCGATTGCCTAGCGCCCTCGATAACCGCCCGCTAACATTTGAAGAGTTTAATCGTCATATGAACCAAGCAATTTATGTTTCTGCGACGCCAGGAGACTACGAGCTTGCACATTCTCCAGAGCCTGTTCAGCAGGTAATTCGGCCAACCGGCTTGCTGGATCCAGTGATTGAAGTCCGCCCGACAGATGGACAGGTCGATGATCTGATAGCTGAAATCCGCGCCCGCACAGCAGATAATCAGCGCGTTCTCGTGACGACGCTGACAAAGCGAATGGCAGAAGACCTCAGCGCTCATCTTGAAGAAATTGGTATAAAAACCGCGTATATACATAGTGAAATCGACACACTCGAGCGCGGTGACATCCTAAAAGATCTGCGCATGGGAGTATTTGACGTACTGGTCGGTATAAACTTGCTGCGCGAAGGGCTCGATCTACCCGAAGTGAGCCTGGTGGCGATTATCGATGCCGACAAGGAAGGTTTCCTCCGTAGCGAACAAGCTCTTGTCCAGACAGTGGGCCGCGCGGCTCGTCACTTGGATGGCCGAGTGATCATGTATGCCGATAGAATCACGAAGTCAATGAAGGCAGCAATGGATGAAACAACCCGTCGTCGCACGATACAGGAGCAATATAACACTGAGCACGGGATTACCCCTACGAGTGTAGATAAGGCAATTGATGAAGGCCTCAGGGCGCTTATCCCACAAAAAGACGATGGCAAGCCAAAGATTGATCTCAAGAAAATTCCTCGCGATGAATACGACAGCCTTGTCAGAGATTTGTCTGGCCAGATGGAACTCGCGAGCGCAAATTTGGAATTTGAAAAAGCAGCTGAACTACGTGATCTCATCTCGGAAATTCGTGACAAGCAAAATCGCTAGTGCTATAGTAGACCTAAAATAAGGGGGTAGATATGGAAAACGATACAAGCAATGAGCCGCTACTAGAAGCGCGCAATCCAGAGCCGAAGCCGAGAAAAGAGGGCTTTCTAGAGAAAACCGGAATATACGGTCTGGAACTTGCGGTTGCGATGATAACTATGGTTATCGTAGCGACAGTACTGTCGTTTGGCGCCTTTGCACTGAGTCAGTTTATGTATGGAACAGCAAGCCTAGGGGTCGGTCAACTTGCCCTTTGGAGTGCTGCCAGCACTATCGTGTGGCTTCCTGTTGTCTATATCTTTTATCTTCGTTCGGGCGCCTACATGGAACGTCACCCGGAAATGGTAAACAATAACGTACAGCGCGCATTCGTCGTAATCTACCAGGTCGTGATGCTGCTGACTGTTATCGCATTTGCTTTTACGGCAGTCTACTCGATGCTGAATGCATTCGTACAAGCTCAGGATATGAGCCGAACCCTCGTAACTACCTCGCTACCCGCTTTTGTATCGGCACTGATATTTGGCGGAGCGTTTATTGCATTCTTTAGGCATCCCGTCGTATCTCGACATGTCTTTGCTACAGCGCTTTTGGTCACGGCTATCGTTATCGTTGTTCCAGTCATTATCTATAGCATGGTGACTTTGCGCGGCGCGAATATGGACAGTAACCTCTCGAACGACTTATATAGAGTACAGTCATCGGTGAGTGCATACTACCGAGATAATGGTTCTAAGTTGCCAGATTCGCTGAGCGATTTGCCCCCTGCAACCCGGGACGGCCTTGAAGGCTCCCTGAGCGATTATGATTATTCTGTGAAGTCATCTGATGAATATGAGCTCTGTGCTACATTCGCAACAGATACGACACATAAGACAGATCGTGCAGTGTACAACAGCTATCCTTCGAGCACGAACGACTATTATCGTCACACCAGTGGCAAGCAATGCTACAACGTAAATCAGCAGAGCTATTCAGACTACTACGACCTAAATAAGAGCTCGATGGACGAGCCAAATACCTACTAGCAACCCTTCTCATACAAGAAGAGAGCTGGTATACTGGAATCCAATGACACAACAAATATCTCGTGATGATGTAAAACATCTTGCTCAGTTGAGTGCTATTGCACTTGGCGATGAGGAGGTTGATTCTTTGCGCGATGACATCGCAAATATCCTAAATTATATTGAACAACTTGGAGAACTCGATACCGAAGGAGTTGAACCTACGTATCAAGTAACAGGTCTCCAGAATGTATTTCGTAAAGATATCATAGAGGAAAGCGACGTAAGCGTAGAGACGCTCACGAGCGCCGCAGCCGACAGTAAGCAACAGCAATTTAAAGTACCCAAGGTACTCTAATCATATGATTACCCAGCTAGCGAACGACGTTCAATCTGGCACACGCAGTGCCCGCGATATTGTTGAAGAGGCACTGAGAAAAGCGGAGTCGATTCAGGAGTATCACGCACTACTTTCCCTTACACGAGATCGCGCACTTGAGCGCGCCGATGCAGTTGATGCCGCAGTGAACGCAGGCAAGCCAGTGGGCAAGCTCGCCGGTGTCCCTTTTGTCGTAAAAGATAATTTCCTGGCGTTTGGTGCACCGACCACTGCTGCAAGTAAAATGCTCGAACACTATGAAGCACCACTTCAGGCGACAGCAGTAGAAAAGCTCGAAGCACAAGGCGCAATATGTATCGGAAAGGCAAACCTCGATGCATTTGCACACGGTGGTAGCACAGAAAACTCGGCTTTTGGTGTGACGAAAAATGCGTACGATAAAAATCGAGTTGCTGGCGGCTCGAGCGGTGGCTCGGCAGTCGTAACAGCACTTGACGTCGTCCCATTCGCACTCGGCACGGACACCGGTGGCTCGATACGCCAGCCGGCAAGCTACAACGGAGTCTATGGTATGAAGCCTACGTACGGTACTGTCAGTCGCTACGGTGTGGTAGCAATGGCAAGCGGGACAGATACGATTGGGTGCTTTGCAAAGCATGCAGATGACGTCGCATTGATTATGGATGTTATGGCCGGTCAGGATGTGCGCGACATGACAACACTTCCAGATTTCTTTGAAGTGGATACAAAAGAGGTAAAAACCCTCAAAGTCGGCATCATCAACGACATGATGACCGACGCCGTGCAACAAGATGTCCAGGATGCGGTTGAGCAGTACAGCCAAAAGTTACAAAAAGCCGGTCATACGGTTGAATACGTAGACTTGCCAATTGCCAAATACACGCTCGCCATGTATTACATTATTGTTCCTGCGGAAATATCGAGCAACCTCGCTCGTTATGACGGTGTGCGCTACGGCCATCGTGCCGAAGGAGTTAAGACACTTGCAGAACTATATGGACGCAGTAGAGATGAAGGCTTTGTGACCGAAAACAAACGTCGGATAATGATTGGCAGTTTCGTACTCAGCAGCGGCTACTTCAATGCCTACTACAACCAGGCGCAAAAGGCACGCACGCTACTAATCCAAGAGTATAATGCGCTTTTCGAGCGCTACGATGTCCTCCTGAGCCCCACCGCGCCCACGACTGCATTTGGTATCGGCGAGAACGTAAACGATCCGATACAAATGTACCTGGCTGACGTCATGACCGTACCGGCTAGCCTAGCGGGCCTCCCTGCGCTTAGCATCCCTGTGAGCAAGGACAGTAATGGGTTACCTGTAGGAGTTCAGATCACTGGTCCGCAACGAAGTGATGCGCAGTTGATTTCTCTTGCACGATCTATGGAGGGTCTTAATGTCTGATAACTACGTCATAATTTTTCTTATTGCGATTCTTCTCATAGGAGCACTGCTTTTTGTCGTCATTGCACTCACCAAAAAATCCGGTCGCACGCTCAATGTGGCACGCTACCAAAGCCAATGGCTCGCTATTGAAAATAGTTTGAAGAAGGAAAACCCTGCAACATACCAGCTCTCGATACTTCAGGCTGATAAGCTCGTCGATGCCGCACTTCGGGACAAAGGTTTTCAGGGTAAAACCATGGGCGAGAGGATGAAAGCAGCACAATCTACCTGGAAAAACGCAGATCATATCTGGGGAGCACACAAGATTCGTAATAGAATTGCCCACGAACCTGATACCGACGTCAGCTATGAGATTGCGGCTCGCTCACTCGTTGCCTTCAAGCAGGCCTTAAAAGATCTGGGTGCGATCTGATGACTGATTTTCATGATAAGTATGAGATGACGATTGGTATTGAATGCCATGTTCAGCTAGCGACCAAGACGAAATTGTTTAGTCCGGCTGACAACGACGCACGTGATGCTACACCAAATAGCAAAGCCCACCCGATCGATTTTGGCTTGCCCGGCATGCTCCCACGCCTCAATGAGGAGGCCATCAACTTAGCAATACGTGCAGGTAAGGCGCTAAATGCTGACATCGCTACCCTTAGTCGCTTCGATCGCAAACATTATTTTTATCCTGATTTACCAAATGGTTACCAAATTACCCAGATGTATCACCCGACAATTCTTGCTGGTTGGATAAATGCGCCGCTCGAGGATGATACATTCGTTCGTGTGCGTATCCATCACGCGCACCTTGAGTCCGATGCTGGCAAGTTAACGCACTACGGAGAGTATTCACTTGTCGACTTGAACCGAGCAGGCACGCCACTCATAGAGATTGTCTCTGAGCCCGATATGCATAGCCCGGCCGAGGCGAGGGCCTACGCTACTGAGCTGTATCATCTCATGACCTACGCAGGCGTCACACACGGTGACCTCTACCATGGCAACATGCGCTTCGATGTCAATCTCTCTGTTGCACTGAAAGGCTCGGATGTTTTGGGTACACGTACCGAGACAAAGAATCTCAACAGCTTCCGTTCTGTGGAACGTGCAGCAGCATACGAGTTTAATCGGCAGTGCGAACAACTCGAAAATGGTGAGCGGATTGTTCAGGAAACACGTGGCTGGAATGACGATACCGGTAAGACTACCAGTCAGCGGTCGAAAGAGGACGCACAAGATTATCGCTATATGCCGGATGCTGACATACCACCGGTAGTTCTCGAACAGAGCTATATCGATAGTGTGCAGGCTGACATGCCAAAGCTGCCATCAGAATATCGTGAAGAATGGAAAGAACTCGGTGTCGATAAATCTGTGATAAATAGTGTGCTTGCAAATCAACGCTATGCCAGTCTTCTTTCTGAAACGCTCAATCAAGGTGGTTCGAAGGTAGCGAAACGTGTCGCCAACTGGATTGCGAGTAACCTGATCTCGAGTGAGGTTTCTCGTACGCCCAGCACCGCAAGCGTCCAGGACCTCGTTGATCTGTGTAGTATGGTCGAAGGCAATGAGCTTTCCTCAAACGCAGCAAGCGAAATATTCAATGAGTTGATGACAGGGTCTACAGATCCGCGTAGTATTGCTCAAAGCCGTGGATTGTTGCAAAACAGCGACCAGGATGCCATCACTGCTATCGTAGACGAAGTATTGGTCGAAGATGCGAGCCAAAAAGCAGTCAGCGATGTAAAAGCAGGCAATGATAAGGCGATTGGATATCTGGTAGGGCAGGTGATGCAACGCTCAAAAGGCCAGGCAAATCCATCAATGGCACAAAAATTAATTCGTGAACGACTTTCCTAGAAGGAGGAATATGAAAAAACCAACCAAAGCAATCATTACCAGCAGCGGGATTTGGCACCGATACTTGCCGCATAACCAAAGCACTGACCGAAAGAAATGATGCCACTCATTGATAAGCCAATAATCCACATCGTTGTCGAAGAATCGTCGCATGCGGGAATAAAAGAAATTATCATCGTTGCAACTAGCTGAAGGCAAACCAATCTAAGAGGACTCATTTCTGAATGTGCCGAGCGAGGATTTGCGCAAAAGCTCGTTCGGCGGCAAGAAGAAGCTCGATCACTATGAGATCGATCTGAGGAAATTGCTAATATGGCAAACTTTATATATGTTCGCAAAAAGGGCCGTATGGAAATGCAACGCCGTTGCTGAGACGCTGCGCACCTGATCGGTCAGACGAAGCGTAAATATATAAATGCGGCAGACGATTTCTTTACATCCGAAGCGAACTCTACATTGCAGCTCATTGAAACCTATGAAAAATTCGGTGGGGGCGTGTTCGCGTGCAAGCGGGCAACCGATGATGACGAGTATGAGCGTTACGGCTTTGCAGCAGGTCGAAGATGCGGGTGATCAGCACAGCGTATGTCATCAATCATTGAAAAACCAAGGCAAAGATAGCGACCATCGGATCTAGCTATCGTCGAGAAACTACCAGTTACCATCACACTCCTTCCGACATTGAAACGGCCGATAAAGACGCTACCTCTGACGGCAGCTGTTTAATTAACCATCTCGATCCGACAAACATCGGACTCGATAACGGGCATTGGACCTATGCTGCAGCATCACGAAGCATGCCGAAATTAGGTGAACGTATACGTGCTTCTCGAATACTGAAAACAGTGATCGACAACGGGCTGAACGAGAGAATACTTCGGTGACGAGTTTGAAATACGTCTTAAGGACAAAGAAGACTACGCCGTATGATGCACGCGCATTATTCGAAAAGTAAGAAATTTGTAACAAAAATCACGCATCGCATAAAAAGCGTTTGCGCACATTTTAAGCGAGAGGTATACTCTAGATAGAGGATTACCTCAGAATAAATTTAAAAAGAGAGGATGACAGATGGATTGGGCACAAGTGCTTGTCATCATCCTGTCGGTAGCACTGGCAGTTTTTCTCGTACTAGCCATCGTCCTAACGGTGTTGCTAATAAAAGTAACGAGCCAGATCAAATCGGTAACTGCATCGGCTGAACGCGCCGCGCAGAAAGCCGAGGATGTTGTTGCAAACGTATCTGCAGCCACCACTCCGGCAGTATTAGGCCGAGTCGTTTCGGCTTTCGTGAAAAGTTTTAAGAAATAAGGAGGTTATATGTCAAAAAGTAATTTCGCACTTGGTGCGGTAATTGGTGCGGTAGCAGGTGTAGTAGCTGGCGTATTAACAGCACCAAAATCGGGTAAAGAAACTCGAGCAGACATCAAGCTAAAAGCAGATGAGTTAAAGACAGAAGCTTCAAAGAAAGCTGATCAATTGAAGACAGAGGCATCTAAAAAAGCCGATGAACTAAAGAAGCACGCAGGAAGTGCCTCTCAGGACGCCAAGGCTGCCGCAACTGACTACAAAGCCCGTGCAGAGCGAGCTTACAGCAGTGCTAAAAAAGAGTTCACAGAAGAAGCTAAGAAGTAATTAGCCGACGCAATTTTAAAAACACGCTGTTGAATTGCAGCGTGTTTTTATAGCCAATGCTATACTATACCTATGAAGAAACACGCTAAAAAAGCAGCTGAAAAAGTTGCTGACGACCAAGAAAAAGGTGCACGAAAAACTCTTCTCGAAGAACTCTTTCAGGATTTTAATCGAAATAGAGTGCAAGTGTATAAAATGAATTTTGTACGAGGGATTTTCTTTGGCTTCGGAAGTGTTCTAGGTGGTACTGTGCTTATTGCAATGTTAATTTGGCTTCTAGCAACACTCTCGAGCTATATTCCTCAGTTGAGTGAATTCTTTCATGCTATAAACGATTCCCTTGGTTCAAGGTAATAAATTTTACTACGTAAACTACTAGTCTAGTTCGGTATAATCATTAGTAGATATGGGAAATGATACAAGTGTAGCGGATTCATCACCGACATTAGAGCCGGCTGATTTTGTACACCTTCATAACCATACCCATCACAGCTTACTTGATGGTCTGACGAAACTGCCCGAACTCGTTGCACGCTCAAAGGAAATGGGTATGACGGCGGCGGCGGTGACAGACCACGGTACCATGAGTGGAATCCTCGATTTTTACAAGGAAGCAATTGCAAATGACTTCAAACCCATATTAGGCATCGAGGCATATATTGCAGCTCGTTCACGACTCGACCGCGATCCCAGTAAAGATAAAGTGCGCTACCACTTAACGATTCTCGCGATGAACAATCATGGGTACCAAAACCTCATGAGACTTGCGAGTATCGCCGAGCTCGAGGGAAAGTATTATAAACCTCGCATGGATCACGAGATTCTGGAGAAGTACAACGAAGGGCTCATTATCCTAAGCGGCTGTGCAAGTGGCGAGGTCGCTTCTGCGCTGCAAAACGATGATTACGAGGGCGCAAAAGAAATAGCCTCTTGGTATAAATCTGTCTTTGGAGATCGATATTATCTCGAGTTGCAAGATCATGGCCATCCAGAGTCACCTGGCCACTGGAAGGTCCAACTGGGAGTAAACGAAGGATTGATGAAACTTTCCGACGATCTCGGTATCCCAGTCGTCGTCACCTGCGATGGGCACTATGTAAAGCATGAAGATAGGCAGGCGCATGAGATTCTGCTTTGTGTCGGAACGGGGTCGTATCTAAGCGACGAAAAGCGCATGAGCCTGGAAGAATTCGAGCTGCACTTAACTGATCCGCGCGACATCATTAAGCGTTGGGGGAAAATTCGTCCAGACGCAATTTCGAACACCCGTGCTATCGCCGATAGGTGTGAGGTATCAATCGAACTTGGCAAAATCCTTATCCCGACATTTCCTGTACCAGAGGGCGAGACAGAGAAGACCTATCTCGACAAGCTCGTCTATCGAGGCTTAGCTGCTCGTTATGCCGGCAAAACATCTGGAGAGATAGCAGATAAATCGCCCAAGCAGCTACGGTCGATGCTTGCAGTAGAAGTCACTGAACGACTTGATATGGAGCTCGAAGTATTGAACCGTATGGGCTACAATGGCTATTTCCTTATCGTGCAAGACTTTATTAACTGGGGAAAGTCTCAGGGTATAATATTTGGTCCTGGCCGTGGAAGTGCCGCGGGTAGTATCATAGCCTATGCTTTAAACATCACTGATCTTGATCCACTCAAGTATGATTTGCTATTTGAGCGTTTTCTAAACCCTGATCGCATAAGCATGCCCGACATCGACATCGATATCCAGGATACCCGTCGGGACGAGGTGATTCAGTACTGTGCAAACAAATATGGACAGGAACGCGTGGCAAATATCGTTACCTTCGGCAAAATGGCGGCACGTGCGGCAGTGCGCGATGTCTCTCGCGTTCTCGAAGTGCCCTATGCAGAAGCAGATCGCCTCGCAAAGCTCATTCCTCCGCCAGTACAGGGTCGCCATATACCGTTAAAAAAATCTGTAGTCGAAGATGCGGACCTGAAAGTAGAGTACGAAACAAATCCAACGGCGAAAAAAGTATTTGATTTTGCGATGACACTCGAGGGCACGATTAGATCGCACGGTGTGCATGCAGCTGGCGTTGTGATTGCACCAGATGATATCGTTAATTTTGTGCCTGTAGAAATGGCACAAAAGGGCGTCGTTGCAACGCAGTACCCGATGGGGCCAGTAGAGGACCTCGGTCTTCTAAAGATGGACTTCTTGGGGCTATCCAACCTTACTATTATCAAAAACGCTCTCCGTATTATCAAAAAGGTGTACAGCGAAGAAATTGACTTGTCGATATTACCTCTCGACGACACGCCGACGTATGAATTATTTCAGCGCGGCGATACAACAGGTGTCTTTCAGCTAGAGTCCGCTGGTATGAAGCGATATTTACGTGCGCTCAAGCCGACTGCGTTTGAGGACATTATCGCTATGGTTGCACTCTATCGTCCTGGCCCGATGCAGTTTATCGATAGCTTTATCAAGCGAAAGCACGGCGACGAGGATATTACCTATTTGCATCCTGGACTCGAAGGCTCGCTGTCGAGTACCTATGGTATCCTCATTTACCAAGAGCAGTTCATGCAGATATCAAAGGACTGGAGTGGTTTTACCGGTGGGCAAGCCGATACTCTACGAAAAGCCGTCGGTAAGAAAAAAATTGATCTAATGAAAAAGGTCAAACCAGAGTTTATCGAAGGTGCCATGACCGTGGGCGGCGCATCTAGAGAGGTGGCTGAATTATTTTGGGAGCAACTAGAAGAGTTTGCGAACTATAGCTTTAACAAATCACACGCAGCGTGCTATGGCTTGATTTCGTACTGGACCGCCTACCTGAAAGCCCACTATCCAGATGCATTTATGGCTGCGCTTATGACGAGCGACCAGGATGATACCGATCGCCTGGCAATTGAAATGACCGAATGTCGCCATATGGGGCTGGACGTACTAAGCCCTGATGTCAATGAATCATTTGTCGAGTTCGCTGTCGTTCCCGAAAAGAGCCAAATCCGTTTTGGCATGGCGGCAATAAAAGGTGTCGGTGTTGGTGCTGTCGAGGAAATCTTACGAGCGCGTAGCGAAGGCAAATTTCAGTCAATCGAAGACTTTGCTACTCGTGTAGGAACCAGCAAGGTAAACAAGAAATCATGGGAATCGCTTGTCAAAGCAGGTGCGTTTGATAGATTTGGGGATCGTTCTACACTACTCTTTAACCTCGAAGATATATTGGCATATGCATCGAAACTACAAAAGGAAAAACTATCTGGACAGGCTGATTTGTTCGGAGCGCTCGAAGACGACTCGTCGATTCGTAGCCGACTTGATCTCAAGCCGGCCCCAACGACCTATACCGAGAGAGAGCAACTGATGTGGGAGCGTGAGTTGCTTGGTCTATATATCTCTGCGCATCCGCTCGATAACTACGATGCGTACTTTGAAGAACAGGCCATCGGCCTACACCATCTTTCACCGAGTATTGATGGGCAGAAAGTGACAATTGGCGGACTCATCACTACCTCGCGTACAATCGTGACAAAATCGGGTAAAAAGATGGCGTTTGTAGCAATAGAAGATAGAACCGGCGAGGCGGAGATTATCGTATTTCCTAATTTGTACGAACAGCACGGCGCTGAACTGTTACAAGACAAAATCATCACGGCAACTGGCAAGATAAGCGCTCGTGACCGCGAGGGAAATCTTGGCGATGAAGCAAAATTAATTGCCGATGAGATAGCGATAATTTCCGAAAAAGAATTACATGAATATGAAAGTACTGGCCGCAAGATGAATGCGCCAAAAAACCGCGCGCCCTATCGGAAACGCGTCTCAAAAGAGGCGAGTGCGTCCAAAGCCAAGACGGTGGTGATCCAACCAGTTGAGACAACCGTAGAGCCACCAAAGACGTTGTATCTACGAATTGAGAATGCATCTGATACCGATACGCTTCTTGCGCTCAAATCCGCCTGCAGCGAATTTCCTGGTGACTGCGACGTTGTCTTGGTTCTCGGTCCGGATAAAAAAGCACTAAGAATGCCATTTCGCGTTAGCAATGTCGTCGGTCTGACCGACAAACTCTCAGAGGCCATCGGTATGGAAGCCGTCGTACTCAAGTAGTCAGTGCGTAGAGCGCAATTCCGGTGGCGACGGAGACGTTAAATGATTCTTTCTTCCCAACCATAGGAATTTCTATGATTGCCTGGCATCTCTCTAGCAAATGCTGTTCTATGCCAGATACCTCCTCGCCTAGCAGAAGTGCAAATTCATCTGGCGGCGTATAGGTACGTATGTTGAGTGAATTCTCGGCTTGCTCTAGGGCCACGACCGGATGAGTATAGTCGGTAATCCAGCTGTCGAGATCGGAAATATATTCGAACTCAACCATCGTTTCCGCACCGAGGGCTGTTTTGTGAATTTGCGAATCTATCTTGATCGCCTCGTGTGGCAGCCGTTTGTCATCCGCGATAGCGGGATACGGCGAATAGCCACTGAGAATAATTTTTTTGACACCGAATCCTTCGGCAGTACGAAAAATCGCACCCACGTTGTGGGTCGAGCGTATATTGTGGGCAATCAGCGTGATGGCGGGCATTACAGCCAGTATACCACTGTTTTTTGCATAAGCAGTTTGCTATAGTAGAGCCAATGGACGAAGATAAAATTCAAGCGCAGCGTCGCTCACATGACGAGGAAACGACGAAGCAACGCGCTGCTATTATTGGCTTGCACTACGTTGATGCGCGTGAGTTTGAAGCCGGCATGCCACTCGCGCAGGGTGTACTCGATACGAAACAGATGTATACAATGCACATGGTGCCGTTGAAGTCCGGAGACAAAGACGTACCGACCCAGATAGCAGTGACAACGCAGACACCGCAGACGGCTATCCGTGAGATGACCAAGCGCTACGATGATGATGGTCGTCAAGTTCAGTTTTATATTATCAGCAATAGCGGCTACCGTGCGTTGATGCGCCGTTACGACCCACCACGCGAGGTGCATTACGAAGATATAAAAATTGCTCATGAGGGCGATAGTGATACGATTGGACGGGTTTCTCAAACGCTCGATAGTGTCGGCACCGACGAAATATTTAACTTTTTGATCACACAGGCGGATAAAATTGGTGCGAGCGATATACATATCGAAAACCAGCGTTCTGATATCCGTATCCGTATGCGTGTCGATGGCGCACTGCACTCCGTCGCAGAGTTATCCAAAGATAAATACCGTGTCTTGATGGGCGAGTTATCGAGCCGGGCGAACGTGTCACTCGCCTCAGATGAAGCGCAGTCTGGTCATATGCAACAGGACATCACTACCGATACCGGAACGCACCTTCTGAATATACGTGTCGAAACAGTGCCAACGATGTATGGCCAAGATGCAGTCCTGCGGCTCTTTAACTTTGACGAGTCTCTGCTGAAACTCGATTTGCTGGGTATACCTGAGCGCCAGCGAAAGCAAATCGATGAGATTATATCGCATCCTCGCGGCTTGGTACTGATGGTCGGGCCGACGGGAAGTGGCAAATCAACGACACTCTATAGCATGTTAAACGCGCTCAATACGCCCGATCGTAAAATCCTCACACTCGAAGATCCTATAGAGTATGGGCTGTCGGGTATATCGCAGATTCCCATCGATACAACCAATGGAAAAAGCTTTGCCGACGGGCTGCGTAGTGTCTTGCGGCTTGACCCAGATGTAGTCATGGTGGGTGAGATTCGAGACGAAGATACCGCACGTACGGCGATTCAAGCATCGATTACGGGCCACTTGTGCTATCGAGCTTTCACGCAAACAATGCCAGCGCAGCATTTAGCCGCATGGTTGATCTGGTCGGGCAGAACCCAATATTTAGCTCTGCTATACGACTTGTCATCGCGCAGCGTTTAGTACGAAGACTGTGGGATGAGAGTAAAGAGCGCTATGAGCCGGATGACATGACAAAAGAGTACATTCGTCGCGTACTCGAGGACTTGCCCGAACATATGATGACAAACCAAATCTCGATGATATTCATCTCTACAGGCCAATACCAACCGAGGACGTGCCATTTGGCTATAAAGGACGTATGGTAATCATGGAACAGCTTGTGGTGAGTGAAAATATCCAAAAATATTTGCGCGGTGATATCAAAGACGTCCATGCTGAATCAATCGAAAAAACTGCGACGCAAGAGGGGATGCTGACACTTGAACAAGTGGGCGTACTGGCGGCTCTTCGCGGTGACACCACACTCGAAGAAGTCGGCAGAGTAATCTAACTATCAGCTAGTAATGCTGTTGTGTAAGAATTGCCGCCTAGTCTAATCTTGGCTTGCGCGCGGAGAAAGGCGGCTTCGGTTTCAAACTGCTCAAGCTCACCATAAGCCAGTGATTCGACAATACCCGCTGTTCGAATATCCATTTCTCCGGTGTCGAGGATGGTCGCTATATCCATAAACCACGCTCCACGCTTGCCTGGCAATCCGCAGCACCCTAGATATACAGTTTTATACTGCGCTGTATTGGCGTGCATATCTCCTCCGTCCGGTGTCCTGAACCACGTATGGGTAGTCTGCTCAAGCAACAAACCGACACAACGACTCGCAATCTGCTCAGTGATTTGCAGACGCATTATAGTGCGTAAGTCGGTGTCGTGGACGATTGACCCCTGCACTCCAAAGTCTATACACCCCTCGTTGGCTAGGAGCGGGATAACTTTGCTGTCGTAGCTGGTGTGATCGACTTTGAGCATATACTCACTCTACACTATCACTTCGGCAACTGTCGGGACAATCCTACTGTCAAACGGGGAAGGGATGACCTCTTCGCGAGATGGAGCGTCAACAAGTTTGGCGAGTGCTTCGGCGGCGGCTAGCTTGTGTTCATCGGTGATAGTCCGCACCTTATGATCGAGCGCACCTCGAAAGATGCCTGGAAATGCAAGCGCGTTGTTGACTTGGTTTGGAAAGTCGCTTCGGCCAGTAGCGATAACTGCTACGCCGGCTGCCTTGGCAACGTCAGGCATGATTTCCGGTACTGGGTTTGCGAGTGCAAAAACGATAGGATCTTTTGCCATATGACGCTACGAGCTCTGCAGTTAAGAGACCTGCTTTTGATACACCAATAAATACATCGGCGCCCTCTAACGCATCTTCGAATGAACCGGAATTGGAAGAATCAACGTAATCAAGCAGCATTTGTTTTTCACGGTTTAGGTCGGTACGATTATCGCTTAAGATTCCTTTGCTATCGACTGCGATTATGTCACGCAAGCCATATTTATAGAGAAGCTTTATGATAGCCGTACCGGCGGCACCAGCACCAACGGTGACGACTTTCATTGATGACATATCACGATTTGTTATCTTGGCGGCGTTGATGAGCCCCGCGAGTGTGACAATAGCGGTACCATGTTGGTCATCGTGAAAAACAGGAATATCGAGTTCACGTTTGAGACGCTCTTCGACCTCAAAACATTTTGGTGCTGAAATATCTTCTAAGTTGATTGCCCCAAAGCTTGGTGCAATAGCTTTGACGGCGCTGACAATTTCATCCGCTGTGTGTACATCAAGAACAATCGGGATGCTATCGATACCCGCAAAGTGCTTAAACAAGAGCGATTTACCCTCCATAACCGGCATCGCAGCTTTGGGGCCCAAATCACCAAGTCCGAGTATTGCTGAGCCATCTGAGATGACGGCTACCAAGTTGTTCGTCCAGGTATAGGTGCCGAGCGTTGAAGGGTCATCCGCGATAGCGCGACTGACAGCGCCAACGCCGGGACTGTAGTATGCACTCAGTTTGTCACGGTCGAGCGTATCTTGATCGCGCAGGACAGTGCTGATCTTTCCACCATATTTTTTGTGTAGCTCTAAAGCCAGTTCGTTATAATCCATAAAATCTATTATACCCCTTTTACTTTTGAGGTATTATCTGCTATACTTAACAATTGATTGTCAATACAAATCTTTAAGAGGTGATAAATGAGTTTTGCACTGATCCAAAAGGTCAACGACCAACAAAAGAAAAAGGAAGTCGTCGACGTCCGAAGTGGCGACACTGTTCGCGTGTACCAGAAGATTAAAGAAGGTGCTAAAGAGCGTATCCAGATGTTTGAAGGCGTCGTGATTCGCACCGACAACAAAGGCCAGCACACGAGCCGCATCACTGTTCGCAAGGTCGCGAGCGGCGTCGGTGTTGAAAAGAGCTTTTTGCTCCATAGCCCACTTGTTGAACGCGTTGAAGTCGTTCGCCGTAGCAAAGTTCGTCGTAACTTCTTGAGCTATCTCCGCCAGCGTAGCGGTAAATCAGCGCGCCTAACCGCAGTTGACTTCGACCGTAAGGCTGTCAACGACGTTCACGATGCCAAGGCAGAAGCTGAAGCCGAGCGTCTAAAAGAAGAGGCAGCAAAAGCTGCAGCTGAGAAGCAAGCAGAAGCTGATAAAGCGCAAGCCGAACTCGAAGCAAAGCAAAAAGCTGTCGAAGACGCACACAAAGCCAACTAGGCATACTCTAGATTTAGAGCTCACAAGAAAACTCCTACAGCAATGCAGGAGTTTTTTAAATACAAGGAATGCTCGACAGACTGGATGTATCGTGCCGGCGCGGTATCGCGCCGGTTGGCCGTCGTAGCCCAGGGTAGTTGCATCAGCGGTAGCGCGAGGGCGTCAGCATGTTCTTGAGCGCTTCGAAACCGCCACCGTAGGTGATGATGACGACTGCGCCGGCCACCATCTCGAAGGGGCGCATGAGCACCCCACCAAGCAGTGATTGGCTCAGGCTTGGGGATAAACGGATACTTAGACATGAATTCATCCAATCTGTCGAGGTGCGTTTCAACGCACTCGACGGTTGTCGTGTGCGGAACAATATGATATTACCATAAATAGTATAAAAAATCAATAGTGTAGACTATTACCATGATATTGGGCGTAGATGAAGTCGGTAGGGGTGCTTGGGCGGGCCCGCTCGTCGTGGGAGCAGCTGTGCTCGGTGGAGAGGCTATCGACGGACTCACGGATAGTAAACTCCTGACCAAGGCTCGGCGCGAGGTGCTACATGACATCATTTTAGAGCGGGCATCCGGTATAGGACTAGGATGGGTCTGGCCAGAGGAGATAGACATAATCGGGCTCGGACCCGCTCTGCGACTTGCTACAAAGCGTGCCGTTAAGGAGATATCATGCTCCTATAACGAAATCATCATCGATGGTACGATCAACTTTTTAACTGACACGCCGCTAGAAAGATATGTGACGACAATTAAGAAAGCAGACCTACTCATACCAAGTGTTTCTGCTGCCTCAATCGTGGCGAAAGTCGCACGTGATCGCTATATGGCGGAACAACACCCGTTCATATCCAGACTATGGCTTTGTATCCCATGTCGGCTATGGAACGGCTGCTCATCGCAGCGCCATAGCGAGTTTCGGTGTGACGCCTCTTCATCGTTTGAGCATAGCACCGCTAGCAAAATATCGAGCAAAGTCTGCGGTAGATGCGGATCAGCCAACTGTACAGCCTGAAGGAAGCACTAGGCGCATAGGCGATGCCAGTGAGACAGTAGCTGCACTTGCGCTTGAGCGGCTTGGCTATAGGATAGTAGAGCGCAACTGGAAGACGAAATGGTGTGAAATCGATATTATTGCAACGAACGGAACTACATACTATTTTGTCGAGGTGAAGCATCGCCGCACAGATTCATCTGGAAATGGCCTTGAGGCGATCACCCCTACCAAGCTGCGACAGATGTCCTTTGCAGCAGAATTGTACACGCAAGCACATAAGCTCGCTCACTTCGATCGACAGCTAATTGCGATTTCGACTACTGGTTCGCCGCCGGTTGTCACCGAGATACTACCGATTTCGTAGCTTCATGCGTACAGCATCGCCATCGCGCTCGAGTAACTCTATACGGCCATCAATTTCGACAAGGCCGAGATCAATCGTGCGTGTGAGTGCGGTCTGGTTGCGTTTTGGAGAAAAGAATGCAGCATAGTCGCTGCGCTGCTCTCGACTCACTAGCCCACTGGCCGCATATTTGGGAAAGTCGCTATAACTCTTGTCTCCACCATATCCCGATTCGATCCATGTCCAATTCTGCTTCATCCACTCCCAGGTCGCATTACGAGAATACTTACTTCTAAGCATGTAGACAAACCAGCGAAATACATCTTGCGCACGGATATGACTACTGTCGGTAAACTTCTCTAAAATATAGGCAATCTGACTCTCGTCACGTGCACTGGTTATACCAGCGCAAAGGTCCTGCTGCAGATCTGCTGATTGCGTAGTTGCGTAGGTATCTAACAACTGCCTGACGATAGCGAGGCTACTGTCTCGATAGACGACACTGCTTATGACAAGTGGTCGTATTTCGGGGTCGATCGACTCCAAGCCCTGGCTATAGAGTGTATCTATGCGCTCGAGTACTGCTGGATCTTGGCTGTACACCATCATCGCAAGAATCGTCGAGCGTAGTTTGGTGTCGGCTTCGGTTTCACCGATTTGCGTGTCCCATCCAAGCCTATCGTACTGCGACTTGGCAAGCTCTTTAGCAAATGCTCGAAGCTTGGTCTCAGCGACTTCGTCCTCTTCGACAAACTTTTTTAGCTCACTAAAGGCCAGCGCCATAATACTCCAGACACTTTCGGATGCTTCATCCTTGTAGAAATCGAGCAGTTCTATAAGTTCATCGCTCCTGCTTCGTCCTCCCCGTACAAGCAGAGTTTGTTCGTGGAGGAGCTGTAAGCGGTCAATTTCACCCAGCTTATCGTTCATAAGGATTGCGCGCAGATGCTCGGGACTATACTGTGTCAAAAAATGAGCCGTATCGCCGACGTTGAGGCGCTCATCATCTGCAATCGGAAGAGATAGTTCACGTGTTTCGAGCAGCTCTGGTACGTCCTCTTTGGATGCGGCGTTGAGAGGAATAGGCCAGAGTTGTGTCGAGTCGTCATGCGGGCCGATAAAGAATTGGTCTTGCCGCAAACCATCCGGATTTACTTCGACAACAGGATAGCCACTCTGTGATATCCAGGTATTCATAAATGACGCAATATCTTTGCCGCTTGCAGCAGAAAGGTGCTGCCATAGATCATCGGCTTCGGTGTTTTTATATGCGAATTCAGTAAAGTAGGACTGCAAACCCCGCTGAAATGCGTCATGACCGATGTACTGTTGCAGCATACGCATCACACGAGCACCTTTTGCGTAGACGATGGCTCCATCAAAGAGCGATGCTATCTCATCTGGATGATGTACATCTACTTGAACAGACTGAACGCCATCGATTGCATCTCGGCGAAGCGCCATAATACTTTCATTGGATGCGAAGTCGAGCCATGCATTCCACTCAGGGTGAATCGCATCAACCGCTAAGTATTCCATGAGTGTTGCGAAACTTTCGTTGAGCCAAAGATTGTTCCACCAGCGCATCGTTACGAGGTTACCAAACCATTGATGCGATAATTCGTGGCTAATCACGGTTGCAATGTATTGCTTGCTTGCGACAGTTGTCGTTGTCGGATCGGCTAGTAACGCAACTTCTCGGTAGGTGATGAGGCCCCAGTTTTCCATCGCGCCCGATGAGAAGTCGGGTAATGCTACGTGATCAGACTTTGGTAGTGGATAGGGTACGCCGAAATAATCGTCGAAGAACTCGATGGTTTTGACGGCATGCTCCAGAGCAAAATCAAGACTCTCTGGACTTTGAGCTGGCGTCGCCCACACATTCACTTCGACATCACCGTTTGTGTACGCAGTTTTCTTGTGCAGGTCGCCATATACCCAAGCGAGAAGGTAAGTACTCATGCGCGGTGTTGTAGCAAATGTAGTCACGAGGGAGTCGTTTTCGACAGTTTGCGAAACAGAATGGAGATTGCTGAGCACGGTAATATCGGTTTCTGTTGTCAATGTCAGATCGAACGTTGCCTTTGCTTCTGGTTCATCGATACAGGGGAATACCTCTCTAGCGTGATGACTTTCAAACTGGGTAGCGATAAGCTCCATGTCGGTATCATCGTAACGGAATTTGCACGGATACATCCCATGCATATTGTCAGTGATAGTTCCGGTGAATCCGATGGTTATGATATGTTTGCCTGCAAGTGTTGCGTCACCACCGAGTGTGAGCATATCGTCCTCACCATACTCATGGGCAACTTCTTTTCCATCTATGAGTGCTGTTGCGATTTCTAGCGCTTTTGCGTGCAAGCTGATGCCTCGCGCACTCGTAGCACTGGTACCGGTGATAGTGACTGTGCCGCTGAAGTGACGCTTCTTTCGGTCAATAACTAACGATAAGTTGTAGTTTTCTGGAGTGAATTGTTCGATAAGTCTGGGTACTGTTTGCATATCTACCTATTGTACAATATCGGACATGAATCTTCGTCGCCGCCGGTTGCTTGCAAGCCTCGTTCTCTTACTTCTCACGCTAGGGATTATCGCCCTGAATCCCGAGAATTATCAACCGGAACCAGTTCCGAGCCCTTTTCCGACTGTCCAAACGAATAGATCACCGGCAACTACTGTTCTAGAGACAATTCCAGTCAAAGGTCGCGCCCCAAAAACTGGATATTCTCGTGCGCAGTTCGGAGATGGCTGGAGGGTAGTCGGGGGGTGTGATACACGAAATATTATTTTGGCGCGTGATATGACAGACGTTGTAGCCGCTGACTGTAAAGTGCAGAGTGGGTACACTGTACGATCCCTATACTGGCAGCACGATTTCATTTGTTCGCGGCCCTACAACCAGTGACGATGTTCAGATTGATCACGTGGTTGCACTATCGAATGCCTGGCAGACAGGGGCGGCATATTGGACAATGGCAAAGCGAGAGGTATTTGCCAACGATCCTCTCGAACTACTTGCCGTCGATGGTCCAGCCAATGAAGCGAAGTCAGACGGTGACGCAGCAACATGGCTGCCGGTAAATAAGCCGTTTCGATGTCAGTATGTTGCGCGTCAAGTTGCAGTCAAGGCAAAATATGAACTATGGGTAACACCAGGGGAACGTGACGCTATAGCGACGGTTTTGTCTCGCTGCCCGTCACAAACTTTGCCAACGGGTTGATGTCGACGATGCTTGCATATCTCGATGCAGATAGGTATACTAAGTTTGTACACATCCGGCCGGCAGGTCGGATATTTTCGTAGAATAACCAAAGGAGTTTATATGGATGAACTAAACATCAAGCAACTGACGCTCGGTATGAAAACAATTGCCGAGGAGAAGAATTTGCCCGAAGAAACAGTCATGAGTGTTATCGAGCAAGCAATCGCTGCGGCGTGGCGCCGTGACAATGGTGAGCGTGAACAAGAAGTTCGCGCCGAACTCAATATCAATGACGGTAGCGCAAAAGTATATGTCGCACGTGAAGTTGTCGATGAAGTCGGTAGCCCGGCTCACGAAATCAGTCTCGAGGACGCCAAAAAAGTCAAAAAAGATGCCGAACTCGGTGATATGGTCGAAGACGAGTTCGAAGTGACGAGTTTTGGTCGCGTCGCAGCTCAGACTGCAAAACAAGTCGTATTGCAACGTCTGCGAGAAGCAGAGCGCGAAGTTGTCTTGGCAGAGTTCGAAGACAAAATCGGCACGGTAGTAAATGGTGTCGTTCAACGTGTTGAGCCACGTGTCGTGCGAGTAGAACTCGGCAAAGCGGTTGGTATCTTGCCAGCCAGCGAGCAGATCCAGGGCGAATATCTTACTCCTGGTAGCCGTATCAAAGTATTCATCAAGGACATCGAGCGTGAAAACCGTGGCCCACAGCTGATTCTGTCTCGGGGTAACACGGCATTTGTTGAATACCTATTTCGCCAAGAAGTACCTGAGATGGAAACGGGTGCTGTAGAGATCAAAGCGATTGCTCGAGAAGCCGGTCGCCGTACGAAGCTGGCTGTTGCGAGCACCGTTCCTGGTGTTGACCCGGTCGGTACGTTTGTCGGTGGGCATGGCTCACGCGTCAACGCGGTCATGAGTGAAATTGGCGATCAGGAAAAAATCGACATCATCACCTACGATGAAAATATCGAAGTATTCATTCGTAACTCTCTCAGCCCAGCCGAAATTGCACGCATCGAACTCGATGAAAAATCAAAAAGTGCAAAGATATTTGTTAACGAAGATCAGCAATCTATCGCCATCGGTCGGGGTGGCCAAAACGTTCGGCTCGCCTCACGTCTAACTGGCTATGAGCTTGATATAGAAGAAGCTACCGCTGAAAAGAAAGTTGAAAAGAAGCCTCGCAAGAATATTGAGGATAGTCTTTTCTCAGCTATCGAAGAGTCGACAGACGAAGCAGCCTAGCTTAGAAACGTTGTCGTAAAATACATTAGCACTCGACTTGCACGAGTGCTAATTTTTGTCTATACTTAGGTATATAAATAGCGTATACTTATAGATACCGTAAGCGCTAAAAGGAGGATACTTACATTCATGCCTGAGCAATTCGGAGAATTCATCGCTCGATTGACGGACAATGCCCGTACTAGTCTGCAACACGCAGAATCTATTGCTCGAGGGCAGGGAAGTCCCTACATAGGCACAGAGCACATGCTCCTTGGTGTTTTAGCGCAAGGCTCGTCGGTTGGCGCAAAACTACTCGCCGATGCCGGTATTACTCTTCAGCGTGCAGAGCTAGCGCTTAACCTCTCTCCGAAAACTATGGTCGTTGGCACAAAAGCCACTGCCTTATCAGAAACTGCCATGCTGACACTTAAAATGGCGTTCGAGCATGCTCGTGAGCTCCATCAAGAGTTCTTAGGAACGGAGCATATTTTATATAGCATTCTACGCCAAAAAGGTGCGCGGGGCACGGTATTGCTTCGAGATATGAGTGCTGATGTCGAGCAAATTGTTGATGAACTCGAGTCGTACTTCGATCGACAACAAAATGATTATGAAGAAATAACGGTTGAAACTGAAACGCCACGACGCAAACAGGGCAAAGGTATTCTCGAGGTATACGGCACAGATTTGACGCAGCGAGCAGCCGAGGGTGAGCTCGATGCAGTAATTGGCCGCGAGCGAGAAGAAGAGCGTCTCGTCACGATTCTGTCACGTCGAACCAAGAACAATCCGGTGCTCATAGGAGAGCCAGGAGTCGGAAAAACGGCTATTGTTGAAGGACTCGCCCAACGTATTGTAGGCGAAAAAGTCCCAGATCATCTATTGGACAAAAGGGTTATACAGCTCGACCTCGCCTCTATGGTTGCCGGGACAAAGTACCGCGGTGAGTTTGAAGAACGGTTGCAGCAAGTCATGGGTGAAGTAAAACGAAGCGGCGACGTGATACTCTTTATCGATGAGCTGCATCTCCTTGTAGGCGCGGGCGCAGCAGAGGGGGCGATGGATGCGGCAAATATATTGAAACCAGCGCTTGCGCGTGGCGAGCTTCATCTCATCGGTGCAACAACAATCGATGAATATCGTAAAAATATCGAACGCGATAGCGCGCTCGATCGACGATTCCAGGAAATTATGGTCCTCGAACCAAGTCTTGATGACACGAAAGCAATCATAAAAGGCCTGAAACCGTACTATGAAAAGCACCATGACGTGATCTTTGGGCGCGACGTGCTCGATACCGCTGTACACATGGCTGATCGCTACATCTCAGAACGCTATATGCCCGACAAGGCAATCGATGTCATCGATGAAGCCGCTGCTATATCACGTGTCCGCAGCGCAAAAACTCCGCAAAAAACACGCGCCTTGCGAAGAGAGATAAAACAACTCAACGAAAAGATTGATGATGCCGTCTCTAGCGAGGAGTACGAGCGTGCGGCTCTCTATAAAACTCGGCTTAGTCGGGTTAGCAAAGAGCTAAAAGAATCGACTTCAAAAGCAGCAAAAGCACACAAAATAACAGAAGATGACATCGCAAAAGCCATTGCTGCCATGACGAACATTCCAGTTGAAAAGCTGCAATCTTCAGAGCGTACGCGACTTCGCAAGCTGGAAAAACATTTGCAAAAATCAATTATCGGGCAAGCCGAGGCTGTTAGCGCTGTCTCTAGTGCGATTCGACGCAACAGAAGCGGCGTAAGTGATGCAAAGCGGCCTATTGGAAGTTTTGTCTTTATGGGATCGACAGGTGTCGGCAAAACGGAACTTGCGAAGGTGCTGGCCGAAGAAGTGTTTGGTAGCCGCGATGCACTTATAAAAATCGATATGAGCGAATTTGCCGAACGTCACTCTGCGAGTAGATTGTTGGGTGCTCCTGCCGGCTACGTTGGCTATGATGACGGCGGCAAACTAACCGACAAAATACGTCGCCAGCCATACAGTGTGGTACTGTTTGATGAAATCGAAAAAGCCCACCCCGATATCATGACATTGCTGCTGCAGGTGCTTGAAGATGGTGTGCTGACTGACTCTCATGGTCGCGCAGTTAGCTTTTCGAATGCGATTATCATACTCACGAGCAACTTAGGTAGCGCGGCTATGATGAAAGAGTCAAAACTCGGGTTTGTGAGTACGTCATCTAAGCACGGTAAAGATTTAGATGTCGCGCATCGACAAAATGCCGATGTTGCCATGCATGAGCTAAAACGATTCATGCGGCCTGAACTTATCAACCGATTTGATGCGGTTATTACGTTCCGATCGCTGACACGTCAAGATATAGGAAAGATTTTCGATCTCATGATTAGTGATTTACGTGACAGACTTCACATACGAGGCCAGGGTGTTGAAATCACGACTCGTGCTAAGCGGTGGATTATCGATTCCGCGTTCGATGAAAAGCACGGAGCTCGTCCACTTAGGCGTACGATTGAAACCCATATCGAGCATGCGATTGCCGAGAAGATGCTATCAAGTACAATAGAAAAAGGCGATGTTTTCCATATCGATGTTCAAAAAGGAGAGGTTCGTCTTGAGATCAAGCACGAGGCAAAGCTGGTCAGGGCTTAGCACAAAGGCCGGCTTACTTTTAGGTCTTGGGTTAAGTCTTCTTGCGCTGCTAATAGTTTCTCAGCGAATACTAATCGTTGATACGATACGTGTGTGGGCATATACGCCGTCGCCTGCTATTTCGTCAATTCAACAGGACGTCGGCTTCACTCAAACTGGTACAAGAATGTTTTATGCAAGTGCACCAGTACTCGACGGGACAAGTCAGTTTAATGCAGATTGCCAAGACGTAGAGCGAGGCTCTGTCGTGCTTGGTTGTTACGCCGCAGGCAAGATCTATCTGTATGATGTGACCAACAAAGAGCTCGCAGGGATTGAACAAGTCACGGCTGCACATGAGATGCTACATGCTGGCTATGAACGATTAAATCCGCTAGAGAGAAAAGACGTTGATCGTATGCTTGAAACTGAGGCGGCAAAATTACTTAAGAATACGGCTTTTAAAGAACGCATGGATGTCTATGCTGAGCTACCAGCCCAGGATAGAATCAATGAACTTCATGCAGTAATCGGCACTGAAGTGACCTCAATCAGCCCCGAGCTCGAGAAGTATTATCAGCGATATTTTAAGGATCGCTCAAATGTGCTCACATACTACAGCCACTACCACGGTGTATTCGAGAGACTACAGTCTAATGCTGAGAAACTAGCAGATTCTCTCGATAGTCAGGCAACACAAATAAACGAGCAGGTTGAGGTTTACAACCGCAGAGCTGATGACCTCGATGCCGATATAACGGCCTTTAATCAACGGGCAAGTAGTGATTATTTCACAAGCCAGAGCCAGTTTGAAGCTGCCCGAGCCGAACTGGTGGCTCGCTCGGCAGCACTGGAAGCATCACGACTTGCTATCGATCAAGCTCTACAGAGACTATGACAGCGGACAAGAAAAAGTTCGATGGACTTGCGTCACACCTTAGTGAACTGAACAACAGTATTGACAGTAGTCTCGCCCCATCGCCTGACGTAACGGGAGGCACAAGCTGATGGTCAAATCTTCAACAATTTTTGTATGCCAGAACTGTGGCGCGCGCTCATCTAAATGGACGGGACGCTGTGAGAACTGTGGTGAGTGGAATACGCTTGTTGAACAGATTGTCGATACCGGAAAGTCCGCACTTAGCCAAGAGTGGCTCTAAAGGAACCGTCCTGAAGCCACAGACAATGAAGAGTATTGCAGCCGATAAAACAGATGCACGGGTGAAGACCGGTATTCCGGACATTGATACCGTTCTTGGTGGAGGAATCGTCGCAGGTGGAGTAATCTTGCTTGCTGGGCAGCCGGGAATTGGCAAAAGTACGCTGTTACTGCAGCTGGCTGCAAATATTGCGACAAACCACAGTGTTTTATATGCCAGCGGCGAAGAGTCGGCATCGCAAGTAAAGCTGCGCGCAGAGCGCCTAGGAGCGGATAGCAGGGACGATCTAGAGTTCATTGCTAGCACGAGCGCTGATGATATCGCTGCAACGATCCGTAACGGCAGACACAAACTTATCATCGTTGATTCCATCCAAACGCTCGCGATGGCAGATATAACGTCCGCTCCCGGCACAGTCAGCCAGATAACAAACTCGTCGAATGCAATCATTCGTGCAGCCAAAGAGTCATCGGCCGCTGTCATACTAGTGGGCCATGTCACCAAGGAAGGCTCGATCGCAGGGCCTAAAGTCTTGGAGCATCTCGTTGATGTCGTGCTGCAGTTCGAGGGCGATAGGTATGGTGGGTTCAAGGTCGTACGCGCAATAAAAAATCGCTACGGATCAACGACGGAAGCAGCCATCTTTGAGATGCTTGAAAACGGTCTAGAGATTGTCGAAAACCCCTCTGCTGCGCTTCTCGCCGAACGACATGATGAAGATGGATCCGTGGTACTCGCAACGCTCGAAGGCAACCGGCCGATTCTCGTGGAGATCCAAGCGCTTGTGAATCCTACCAACTTCGGGTATCCTAAGAGGACTGCTAGCGGCTTTGATTTAAATCGTTTGAACTTATTGATAGCTGTTCTTGAACGGCGCACAAAACTAGATTTATCTCAATCGGATGTGTATATAAACGTCGTCGGCGGTCTCAAGCTTGTCGATCCTGCAGCGGATCTCGCGATATGTATGGCAATTGCGAGCGCCTCTGCTGGACGGAAACTCCCTCAGGGTGCAGTGGTGTTTGGCGAGGTCGGCCTCGGTGGTGAAGTGCGAAGTGTTACTCACGTCGACAAACGTATCGCTGAAGCCAAAAAACTCGGGTTTACTTATGCGATTGCCCCAGGGCAAGCCAAGAAAAACTCATTTATCAAATCGGTCAAAGATATGCGACAAGCACTAATTGACCACTTAAAACAATAGAAGAACTATGACAACAACAGAATATCTTATGATAACAGCACTCGCACTGATAGCAGCCGAGACAAGTTATCTAGTATACAAAACACGAACAACCGAAGCGAAACAATCAAATCAAGATGTGTTAGTAGACACCTCAGTCCTTATGGATGGCAGAATCGTTGCTATTGCAGAGACCGGATTCATACCAGGAAGGCTCGTCGTACCGCGTAGTGTGATTGGTGAACTACAGCTTCTTGCAGACACAGGTGATAGCGACAAGCGCGAACGTGCTCGCCGGGGCCTCGATGTACTCAAGCAACTCCAGGGGATGGACCACCTCGATGTACTGATTCTTCAAGACGGTAGTCGAGCCAACGAAGGCGTCGACGAACGGCTGCTGATGCACGCGAAAGCAACTGGTGCATCGCTTGCAACAATCGATTTCAACCTCAATAAAGTCGCGCTGGTTGAAGGTATTAGAGTCCTCAATGTCAATGAGCTCGCTCGCAATCTACGCATGTCCTATCTTCCTGGTGAACATGTGATGATAGAGCTGACAACGACGGGCAGCGATAGCCACCAGGCTGTCGGGCACTTGACTGACGGTACGATGGTGGTTGTCGAGCACGCTAAGAAATATATCGGTACGAGTATCGAAATCGAAATTATCCGAAGTCTGCAGACCGCTGCGGGCCGCATGATGTTTGCTCGACCACTGACGCCGAAGCAACCGACAAAAGAGGCTGCACAAAAACCGCCGCAAGTCGTAGCACCTGCCGCAGTAAAGCCGGCAGATACAAAGCAGCGCCAAAGCAAACGACCCCAAGCGTCAAACCGCCCACGTCCAGAGACATCCGAGCGCAAACCGACTGTATCCCCAAAGCAAAATCCATCAGCTCAACGTCGGAGGACATCAACGCAGAGGGAAGCATCGTTCATTCGGCTGATCGATGAACAAGAAAAAAAGTAAACTAACTCTACCTAGTTAAAAATACTCGCCTTCTTAGGGCGAGTATTTTTCTGTAGCACCGCTGGAGTAGTAACCATCATCCGTGACCGTAGCACTGACGGTGAAGGCACTACTTCCATCTTCGTTACTATCGATAGTTTTGCTTCCGGAGCCGCCTGGTGATAGGTTTGCGAGCTGCTTGCCATTGACGGTAATGCTCACACTTGTAAGATTGAACTTACCTTCTGTATATGTCACATCAATTTTCTTGCCATTGCCCGAGACAGTTACAGAGACCGATGGCTTTGCATCCGAGCATTTGTGAACATCATCAGATGCGCGTGCATCATAGCCATCATTTGCAAAGTAATTCTTCTTTTTAGTAATTGGATCGACGACACTGGTGACTGCAACTTCAATTTTAGCTGCAGCAGGCGTACAGTCGGTGGCTTTCTTCTTTGAGACTCTATCAAATGTCAGCTTCTCGGTGCTTTGTGACTGAGATTTGTTGTACCAGGAAGGGTAGAGCTGACCGTTTATCGTCTGGATGCCGTCAGGGCGCTTGAACCAATCGCCAGGCTTCCACAAACCTTCTTTTTGGTACACCTCTTTGTGCGCATATTCTAAAACCGGCTGAATGATGAGTGCAGGTACAGATGAGTCACTCTGTTTTAGCAGGCGAGTATCGTTATTTCCGAGCCATGTTGCCATCGCGAGGACTGGGCTGTAACTTACTGTCCAAAGATCTCGCGACTGACCGCCAATATCGGAGGTTCCTGTTTTGGCAGCTACATCAACGCCAGGTACATCTAATCGGCTGGCTTCACTTCCAAAAAGTCCAGTTCGGGCGTTGTAGTCGTGCAGGATATCAGCAACGATGTAGGCCGCTTGGTCTGTCCCGATGCGCTTCGCTTCAGGGCTCGTATACTTTTGCAAGACATCGCCTTGGCTATTCTTGACCTCAAGAACAGTGCTGTAGGGCTTGTAGACGCCGAGACGGGCAAGAGAGGCAATTGCATTCACATGCTGGACCTGCTGCGCTCCACACCCGCCGATAGCAGAGGCTAGCCCAACCGTTGCTTCAGCGCCGACAGTACAGTAGGCTTTATCGCCCATAGCTCGTATGTAGTCTAGCGTAGGTTCAACACCGCTTATGTACTCTGCTTTGACGGCAGGTATGTTGCGTGACCAAGCGAGGCTTTGACGAATATTAATCGCTCCCCTATACCTACCATCCCAGTTTTGTAGCTTCGCGCCATAAAATGCATCTGCTCCTGAATCATCGGCCAGGATAGAGCCGGATCCAAAGTTTTGAGCACCTTCGCCTTTGTCTTCAAATAATTTTGCATAGACGAGTGGCTTCACAGTTGATCCAGGCTGGATAGACGATGTCGCAGCATTTGTTTCGCCGTATCCAGGATAGTTAAAGTCCCGACTCCCCATAAGCGCAACAATCTGACCAGTCTTTACATCTTCGATTGTCGATGCCGCGTTACTAAAGCCATAGGCATCTGGATAATACGAATCGAATAGTTCTTTTGTGGATTGTTCGAGCTTCTTTTGTATTCGATAGTCGAGTGTTGTTTTGACACTTAGTCCACCGCGCCCGACGATTGCTTGACCAAGCTCTTTTTCCAATTGGTGTTTTACCATCAGCACAAAGTGCGGAGCTTTGATGTCTTTGATCTGATTGGACAGTGGTATCAGCTGATCCAAGATAGCTACTTTCTTTGCCTCATCAGCTTGTTGCTGTGTGATTTTGCCTGTTGACGCCATTGCATCAAGAACTTTATGTTGTCTCGTAATCAGGGCTTGAGGGTCTCCTGTATACGGGTCATACAGGCTAGGAGAGTTGGGGATAGCTGCAAGCAATGCTGCTTCTGGCAGGGAAAGCTTCTTTGCGTCTTTATTGAAATACGTTTTTGCCGCTGACTGCACACCATTGCGCCTACCACCGTAAGGCGACTCATTAAGATATAAGTTGAGAATCTGATCTTTAGTATATTTGCGCTCGACTTCTATAGCCAGTATCGCTTCTTTTATCTTACGAGGGATGCCATTTACACCCCGTTGACTTGCTTCGTCCGCAAGAAAAACTTGCTTCACGAGCTGCTGGGTTAATGTCGAGCCTCCCTGTGTTTCACCACCAGAGGCGTTATTGAATGCTGATCGGACTATACCCGTGAAGCTAATCCCTGCGTGGCGGTAGAAGTCTTTATCCTCAATCGCAATCGTGGCATCTTTCATATAAGTACTGATCTCTTCGCTCGTAACAGTCAATCGATAGTCGCCATCACCTTTATCTTCCCAAAGGAGTACGCCATTTCGGTCGTAATACCTCGATACGGTTGTCTGTACTCTCTCTGCAAGTGAACCCGGACGTACTGAGTCGAGATCTTTTCGATAATAGGCAAAGACGCCGCCGATAAGTATTGCGACGAATAAAATGCCGATGCCGGCGAGCTTGAGCGCCATAGTAGCGCCGCGCTTAGAAAACCAATAATTCGCCACTCTTTTAGGATGGATACGATAAAGAAACCTCTTCACGGGGTGTTTCGGCAGGCTTGCGAGGTACTCTGCCTTTTTACGAGCGGCCTTGTCCTTCTTGGTTCGACGGTTTTTCGCCAAATTTGAATAGACACGGACGGCACGAGGCTTCGTTGATTTTCTGGTCACTAAAACACTCCCATAAGCATTATTACTCCTAATTATACCACTGATTCTGGATGTTGAGGATGTATTTTCTGCTATACTTTTTAGGTATGACTAACTTATCAGACGAACTGGCCTGGCGAGGGTTTATCAACCAGACAACATTTAGTGATATCGAGGCGATAAATGAGCCACGAACCTTTTACTGGGGCGTAGATCCGATGTGCTGATAGCATGCATATCGGCAACCTTGCACCCGCGATGATGATTCGCCATTTTCTGAATCACGGCCACAAAGCGATATTATTGGTCGGGGGTGCAACGGGTATGATTGGCGACCCCGACGGCAAAAAGCAAGAACGCGATTTACTTACACTTGATGCAATTGCTGGGAACAAAGCGGCAATCGCTACACAATACGAGTCAATCTTTGCCGGTCACGATTTTGAGATCGTTGATAACTACGACTGGTTCAAGGACATGAACTACTTGGATTTTTTACGCGAAGTCGGTAAGCATGCGCCACTGACGCAGATGCTTGATCGTGATTTTGTCCAGTCGCGCATCGGTGAGGGCGGTGAAGGCATTAGTTACGCCGAATTTAGCTATGCGTTGATACAAGGATACGACTTTTTGCATCTATACCGCGAAAAAGGCGCCACCTTGCAGGTCGCGGGTGCTGATCAATGGGGGAATAGCATCACTGGGGTACAGCTCATTCGTCGACTTGAGGGCGATGAATCTCACGTTATGACTGCACCGCTGATTATTAATAAGTCAACCGGCCGTAAGTTCGGAAAAACCGAAGAAGGCGCTATCTGGCTCAACCCCGAAAAGACAAGCCCGTACAAGTTTTATCAGTTCTGGCTAAATGTCGATGATGAAACTGCTAGAGACCTTATAAAGATATATACACTTCTCGATAGAGAAACAGTGGAAGCAGCAATAGCAAGTCATCTCGAAACTCCTGGTGCGCGCACGCTACAAAAGACACTGGCATATGAAGTCACTAAGCTCGTGCATGGACAAGAACGTGCGGATTCTGTCCTACGCGTTTCATCGGTGCTCTTTGGTCAAACAGCATTTACGGATCTAGATGAATCAGATTTAGACACCCTTGCAATGGAAATACCTGTTGGTATCATTGGCAGGCGCGTTAGCGAACTACTCATTGAGGCAGGTGTGACTTCGTCGACCAGCGAGATACGTCGACTGATTGATTCGGGGGCGATATCTGCCAATGGCCAAAAAATTACAGAAGATATGACAGTCACCAGCCCAACACTACTAAAAAAAGGCAAAAACAATTTTGTATTAATCCGATAGGAGGAAAATATGAAGAAACTTATAGCATTTGACCTAGACGACACCCTAAATGTTGCCAAGACGCCACTGACAGAGGAGATTGCTGATCTGTTTGCAAGACTACTCGATACCTATGACGTCTGTGTGATTTCCGGGCAAAAGTATGATGAGTTCAGGCGTCAGGTTCTAACGCCGCTCGGGGAGCAATCACCCGAACGCTTGAAGAGACTACATTTCATGGTGGCCCAAGGTACGCAGTATTACCGCTTCGATGGGACGGAATGGAATCAGGTCTATAGCTATCCGCTCACAGATGATCAAATCAAGGCAATAGATAGTGCACTGGAATCTGCAGCACGTGAACTTGGGTTTTGGACGGAAAATCCAAATGGAGAGGTTAATGAAAATCGTATTTCGCAGGTTACCTTTAGTGCCCTCGGACAATCTGCAGGCAGTGAAGAAAAATATGCATGGGATCCCGATCACAAGAAGCGTAATGCAATCGCGAAGCGCGCAAAAGAATTAGCGCCTGAATTTGACTACGAAGTTGCAGGCACGACAAGCATCAATGTCTTCCTGCCAGGCACCAACAAGACATTCGGTATGAATAAGCTTATGGAGCAAAACGATTTAACCAAAGACGATATCTTGTATTTTGGCGATATGATTCAACCCGGAGGCAATGATTACCCTGTAGTTCAAATGGGTATCGACACGATTGCGGTTCAAAAATGGCAAGATACAGCCTTTGCACTTCGCGGAATCCTGGGCGTGTCATAATATAAAACGTGAATCTAACCACAAAACTTGAATCAATTCGCGGCGTAGGCCCAAAGACGGCCGCTCAGCTAGAGTCGGCTGGCCTCGTAACCGTCAATGATTTGCTACGGTTTTTCCCGCGGAAACACGAAGATTTTTCAGCAGTTACAGCGATAGCCGATATCTCACCCGGAAAGAATACTATAAAAGCTGTCTGTGAAAATACAGATATCAAACGTGTCAAGCGTGGCATGACGGTTACGACAGCGACACTGAGCGATGGTACGGGCAAGCTTCGCGCGGTGTGGTTCAATCAACCCTACCGCGCTACTCAGTTCAAAGCTGGAGAAGAATATTATTTCTCTGGAGAATTCGAATTTCGCTACAATCGCTATCAGCTGACAAATCCGAGCGCCGAAAAAGTTAGCGATATGCCCGTCCAAACGGACAGGATTTTGCCAATCTATCGTCAAGTGAAAGGTCTCAAAAGCCAGGTCGTTCGAAAAATCCTTGCAGAGCTGCGCCCGCTCATGACAGTTGTACCAGAGACCCTTCCCGAGGCAGTCATCCGTTCTGAAAAGTTATCGAGCTACAGTGATGCACTTCTCGGCCTCCATTTTCCAAAGAACCCTCAAGATATCAAAAAGGCGAGAGAGCGCCTCGGCTTTGAGGAGCTGTTTCAGCTACTGCTCGCAAGCCAGCTGAATAGGCAGGCAAACGCGAAACTCGAAGGGGTGCCGATTCCGTTTGATCAAGCCAGCGTAAAAACGTTTGTCCAACAGCTTCCGTTTCAGCTCACCAATGCTCAGCGCATTGCTGCCTGGGAAATTATTCAAGATTTTGAGAAGGCAATCCCTATGAACCGTATGCTTCAAGGCGATGTCGGAAGTGGAAAGACGGTTGTCGCTGGCATTGCAGCGCTCGAAGCCGCCCAGTCCGGATACCAAACAGCATTTATGGCTCCGACCGAGATCCTGGCTCGTCAGCATGCTCAGACCCTCTCTGCGCTGCTAGAGCCATTTCAGATAACCGTCGGGCTGCTCATCGGTTCGGTGAAGGGACAGGCGCGAAAAACGCTGTATGAGCAAATACAGAATGGCTCCGTGGATATAGTCGTGGGCACGCATGCGCTGATTCAAGATGCCGTTAACTTCCATAAACTCGGATTTGTCGTTATCGATGAACAGCATCGCTTCGGCGTAGCGCAGAGACAAGTGCTGCTCGATAAAGCACGTCTCATGCCACATCTCTTAGCGATGACTGCGACACCCATACCACGAAGCCTGCAGCTGACCGTATTTGGTGAAATGGATATTAGTATCCTTAATGAGCGGCCAAAAGGGCGAAAAGAAATTGCGACCCATATCGTCAACCCCGTCTCGTCACGTACGGTCTATGATTCAATCGACAAACAACTTATGCAGGGCAGGCAAGCCTATGTCATATGTAGCCTTATCGACGACAGCGAAACAAGCGATAAGAAATCTGTCGAAGCAGAGTATAAGAAATTACAAAATTCAGTGTTTGGTCATCGTAAGATCGGTATGCTGCATGGCCGTATGAAAGCAGCCGAAAAAGATCAGGTTATGCAAGATTTCAAAGCCAGAAAATACGATATTCTCGTGAGCACAACGGTTGTCGAAGTTGGTGTCGATGTACCGAATGCTACATGTATCATGATTGAAAACGCAGATCAGTTCGGACTAGCGCAGCTTCATCAGCTACGCGGCCGGGTAGGTCGAAGTGAGTATCAAAGCTACTGCTATTTGATGATGAGTGATAGCAAAAAACCGAGTGAGCGATTGCGGGAACTGGAACGATCAAACGATGGATTTTATCTGTCCGAAGTCGATTTGCGTCTGCGCGGGCCCGGCGAAATATACGGGAGAGCACAGCATGGTGATCTAAACCTAGAAGTAGCCACCTTAGCTGATACAAAGCTCATCAAACGAGCTCAGCACGCGGCCGAGGCGTTTATGGATAGTAGTGAGGATTTGTTACAATACAAGCAGTTAGCTGAAGCAGTCAATCATTATCAACGGCTGACGACACTAAATTAGCCGCTATGTATTCATTTGGACCACTTCCACGACAAAAACGCTCTGGCCGTGTCATCGGCACGCATCAGAAGATCGACCGTGTCGCTAGGCGACATCTGGTTACGTTTTTACGCCCGGAGCTTTCCTTTCCTGAAATTAAGGACATCTTGCATTTTGAAGGGTCTCGTGGGCCCGACGGGCTCAAATTAAAAAGCCCAAACCGTGACGAGCCAGTACACTTTATTGATCCTGAACATCCCGACGGCGAGCTCATGACGTGGATTCGCCATCACAGTGAGAGCTTGACGCTGGCGTTGCGTGAACAGGATACCGTCAAAGCATCGTTTGAAGCTGCGTGGCTGGCGCATGCCGTCACAGATGGCTTGACGCCCGCTCATCAGGAGCCATACGAGGAGCAGATTAGCTCGTTGCGCCACACTGACGTCGACAAACGTCAACGGATCAAAGGCAAGGTGATGATGTCCGGTGCATCACGACGAGAAATAGTCAGGAACAACTGGGAATATTGGGGTGCAAAAGGCATTATGACAACACATACCCTCTTTGAAGCCGGTGTCGCTATTGCCGCGAAACCCTACAAATTTGAAACCGCGATGCCATCTGATCACGACATAGAGCACCTTGCTGAAGAAGGGTTCGAGCATGTGTACTTCCGTCTTTTGACAGAGGTTTCTTCCCTTGGCATGTACGATCAGTTCAAAAAGTCCGGTTGGACAAATCAATTAGCTCGCCAAACCAATCAAGAGTTACTACCGCGGATTATCATGGCGGTAATTCTTGCGTGGTATGAAGCCTACTCACACGCACTCAAGGACGTTCAAGCATGAATGTCAGAATCATCTCTGGTATATATGGTGGACGTACGATAAAGGCACCCGATAATTCTAAGACACACCCTATGGGCGAAAGGGTGCGAAACGCGATGTTTAACTCACTGGGTAGCGAAGTACACGGCGCGCGCGTCCTCGACGTTTTTGCCGGTACGGGTGCGATTGGCTTTGAGGCATTGAGCCGAGGTGCTGCCAGCGTTGACTTCATAGAGCGTGATCGTATGGCATGCCAAGTGCTCAGGGAAAATTATTCAAGCCTGGGAAAGCCTCTAAGGAGTAGACATTATTACAACAACGGTTTCTAGCTGGCTTGATAGGCCCACCGAAGGGGACTATGATCTGATATTTGCCGATCCACCCTATCATGACGCACAGTTATCCACAGTTACGCCTATTTGGTCTTCTCAAACCCAATGCGCTTATGATACTATCTCACTCAGGAAGAGGTGAGGTACCGATTCAACAAGACGAAATTGTTGTGGTGGACAATCGTAGTTATGGAAACCGCTCACCTCACCGTCCTTCCGCCGAAGAAGCGCTTAGGCGCTTTTTTTGGTAGCGTTCAATATATCATCCATATCATAATTAGTAGTATGCTGGTAAATACAATATTTTTGTAACTTATTTACTAACCAGGACGTATGTGTAGTATGCAAGCAAGTGAACAAGAGCTTATAGCTCAAAGTTTAAGCCAAGACGCTGACGCGTACGGTCAGCTCGTGGATAGGTACAAACGTGCCATTTATCGTCATTGCTATGCACTACTGCGTGACGAAGATGCAGCGGAAGATGTCGCACAGGAAACATTTATTACTGCATATTACAAACTGACATTCGTTTGATCAATCCAAGAAATTTAGTACCTGGCTTTTCAAGATATGCTACAAACAAATGCCTCGATGTCCTTCGAAGCGGCAAACGATTTGTCGATGATGAGTCAGCAGTTCTCAGAAACGATAGCCCCAATGCCTACGAACCGAGACGCGACATGCTGTCGATAGCGAAATACTTCAAGCGGTAGAGCGACTCGAGCCAAAACACCGTACTGTCATCAGTCTGTATTATTTCGAAGGTAAATCATATGAAGAGATAGCCGAGATAATGGACAAGCCTGTCGGATCGGTTAAAGGGTGGATGAATCGAGCGAAGATCAACACTCAGAAAGGAGCTGGCATGAACGATTTAGATACACAACTTCGAAACTTGGCGCCAGAACCACGCGCGAGCTATCTTCAAACTTCACTGGCTAGGATCGTGACTGAGCTCAAGGCGCAGCCAACTGCGCCACGAAAGGAATCTACTTTTATGAAACTGTTTCATAAACCTACTCATTGCAACACTAGTCGTTGCTCTCGGAATTGGGCTCATTGGCGGCACTACCTATGCTGCGACCGATGGCTTCACCAGGCCATTTGACTTCAGAAACATTTTTGGCTATAACGAAACAACTGCAACCAGACGGAAGCAGGATTATTCGGTCAAAACCTCAGACTGCAGTATTGTTCCAAGCTCATCAGATGCGAGCGATAACAAACTGTATTACCGACTAAAAGACAACTCACCTGTGAACAGATATGAAAACTCTAGCCTTGATACAAAATAAATGTGATGAACGACACCTTCCCGCAATGGGAACTGAAGTGCTGGAAGAATATGGTTAAACTGAACCCAACAAAAAATATCAATACGCAGCGAGCTTCAAACTTAGGCATAGAGTACGGACGAGTACAAGAGGTAAACAGCAACGTCTTAACTGTTGGTCGGTACCAATTTTTGATGGCGAACAATACCATTATCAAAGTCCCTACTATGATGGAGATTCCAGAGTTTGATACACAATTGATCACACGCAAGTACCAGAAGCTTTATCTTTTGGTGACGAAGTTGAAATCGAAAGATCCGACAAAAATGACAAGGTGATATGCGTGCAAATGGATATTTCAGTCAAGCGATGAGTCGCTGCCACTAGATGAGAAAGGCGGATGTAACTAAACCGGTAGTACTGTCAACGTTTATATCTGACCGCATATAGTCAAGCTGTACCTAAGTGACCAAAATCAATGGAAATTAGTGAGACAAATCGACGTGTTAAGCCGTGCTTCTGACAAGTCAGAGATACTGTCCTGGGTACAGTCTAGATAGCACATTTGATGCTACAGAGGACAGCGATTTAGCAAACGGCCGACGCGATTCATATCAAAAGTCAGTTCAATGAGTACAACGCTACGTCATGAGTACCGGTGACGACAAAAGCACTCGAGTGCTATTACTACCCGTACACGACCCCAGCATTAGGCAAAATAGCTAAAGCTTGTATATGAGAGCTAACCGAGTCCTGTGTGCACGCAAAATGACATAAATTGATCATCGATGCACTTCAACAAATGGCCGTCAGTTTCTGGTGACATATCAAATCCTCTAGGGCAGGAAATATCACTGATACAGAAACCGAGGTTTTCTCGAAAGTAACCTATGATGTAAAGCTCGGTAAGATATCTTCAATTGCCTGTAGTGCCAATCTTTATCTGAATAGGTATTAAGTCTTATAAAAATTATAAAGACGGGCGTTCAGCTCGTCTTTATAATTTGGTGCGGATGAAAGGACTTGAACCTTCACGCCCGAAGGCACATGCTCCTAAGGCATGCGTGTCTACCAATTCCACCACATCCGCATTACACTCAATTATACAGATAGACGGCTACTGATGCAATCTGCTATAATCGTAACAAGTATGAATCGGAGGGACGGGTAACAGATGAGCAAAGTAGCGACATACCTTCAGGGGCACATTGCTGGTGAGGTTTCGACACGACTTGATGTGCGAAAAAAATATGCCGAAACATCGTCTGTTCTGACGAAGACGCCTGAGATTGTGATTGCGCCACGAAATACGAATGATATTCGCAAGGTTGCGCGATTTGCGTGGCAACTCGCCGAAAAAGGCCATAGTCTTGCAATTACACCCAGAGGATCTGGTACCGACCCAACGGGCGGCTCGCTCACAAGCGGCGTTGCGCTCATTACGCGACCACATCTCCACAAGATTTATGAATATGATCAGAAGCAGCAGCTCCTCCGTACGCAGCCTGGAGCAACGTTTGAAGCAGTAAACACAGCGCTCGGTTTGCACCAATCACGACTTGCCGTAGCCGGTGTAGCAAAAGACGCAACTCTAGGAGGCGCACTTGGATTTGGCGAAGTACCGAAGCGAAGTGGCAAACCATGGATCGATCGACTAGAAGTCGTACTTGATAACGGTGACGTTATTCAAACTGGTCAGATATCGAAACGTGACTTTAGCAAGCGCCGTGGTATCCAGGGACGCGAAGGTGATATCTACCGTGGTATCGATACCATTCTAGAAGACCATGCGGATTTGATTGCCAAGCTTCAAGACGATGAAACAGTCGATCGAAGTGGCTACGCAGGCATCGCCAGCGTAGAAAGCCGCAATGGTAGTATCGATCTCACGCCACTCTTTATCGGCAGTCAAGGTACGCTCGGCATAGTGACCGAGATGATCGTCCGTGCAGAATTCGCGCCTGAGGCGTGTGCCTATACTGCAGCACTCTTTCCGAACGGTGAAGAGGCCCGCGATGCGGTAGATGAAATTGATTCGCTTGCCCCGACGTTTATTGACTATATCGACGGTCGTTACCTTGCCGAAGCGGTAAAACAGGGCAAAATCTACAAGTGGCTCAAAGATGTTCCGGCGTCACAACTTGCTACGTCAACACTCGTTATTGTCGGGTTTGACGTCTTCAAAGGGCGGAAGCGCCTCCAATTGCTAAAGAAAGTTACAAAGCGTTTGAGCCAGTTCGATTGTTCGTATACTACAAGCGAAACGGATGACATCGAAATTATGCGTGAACTCGTAGAATACAGTGCGACACCTGCTAGCCATGTCGATCACGGTGCGCCAGTCTTGGTACCGAGCTTCTATATACCCGTCGATCGGTTTGAAGATTTTATGAAGGAACTTGCAGCGCTCGAAGATCAGCTCCATCTTGATCTCCCAATTCATGGTGAAATGGTAACCGAACGATTTACTGTGCGACCTACGTTGAGCATGCAAAAAACTGCAGACAAGCAGAAGTTGCTCAAGCTGATCGATAGCCTTTCGACACTTGTGAACGGCTTTGGTGGCACGCTCATCTCAAATGGTAGCGAAGGCCGACTTCTCTCGCGGTTCGTCCGAGGACAGTGGGATGAAGAGTACGAAAAGATGATGGATGAAATCAAACAGCTTTTTGATCCGCACGGTATTCTGAACCCAGGAGTCAAGCAAAAGGTCGAACTTCGTATGCTGGCTGGTGAGCTGCGCCACGATAATCACGCGAATATATAACCTCTACAAAAACACTTTCGACCGTGGTATTATCATAGAGCTGCTGGCGGATGTGGCTGCTGCGTGAAACGTAGTCTTCGTAGACGCCTGAGCGTTGTCCTTGAAAGACATAAAACTTACGACGTACATTAGACATTTCATCTATGCGGATGTGGCGGAATTGGTAGACGCGCTAGCTTCAGGTGCTAGTGTCGGCAATGACGTGGAGGTTCAAGTCCTCTCATCCGCACCATTGTATTAGCTCGACGATTGTCGAGCTTTTGCATTCTTGCGATACATTGACGAGCTTATATGCGCCTGCTTAGTCGACACGAACGCGATAGGCGAGCCTAAAGCGCTGAGGGCTTCTTGTATATCCTCCACAGTATCCTCTGAGCGCATGCCGACGATGATGCCCATAGTTTCAACCAACTGTTCGATGTGTGGCCACGAAGGTATATTACGTGCGACGTCCGACCCGCACAGCAGAAATAACGTATCGTTGGGATACAATTTCGTTAGCTCTGGCAATGTCGACCCAATATCGAATTGCCTTTGGCTTAATGTATTTATATCCAAAAGTGGATGCTTTGCTATAGATTGTCTGATCGCTTGCACGCGATCGGAGAGTGGAGTGACGTCGTGCTTGCCACGCGGGTACTCCTCGGGAGTAAAGATGACTTTGTCGACGAGGTCACTACGCAGTGCCTCAGTCGCGAACGCGAGGTGCCCCTTATGGATCGGATCGAATGTTCCAGGATAAATACCGACTCTCATTGGTTAGTTAAGTGATTCATCAATTACTGAAGTACTGAGAGAGTCTGGATCAACATCCTGGACGGCTTTTTCTGCAGCATTCAAATCGCTGGTGGTAGTTACACTCGGAAGTGGGTCTTTTTTATCTGCGTCTTCAGCCTGCTGCCTAGTGGTGCTGTGTGTTTCATCTGCAGTCCGTGCGTCGTAGCCGCGCCAAGCAACAATCCCAATAACTGCGATAACCCCAATGATAAGAATAATCCCGAGAGTACCATATCCGATTTTTTTACGCATCAGCTCGTTCCTCCGTCGCTTGCATCACTGTTCGAAGTGGAGGCTGCCTTAAGAGCACGGATGAGGCTAACGAGCGAGTTGCGGTAATCTTTGAGGCTGGCTTTTACATCACTGACGGTCGCGCGATATTCTGCGAGTTGAGAGCCGACACCCTTTGTCTGGCAGTCAACCGTCACTTTCGACTGTCCCATGGTAGCGATCGCTGTTTCAGAAGTCGCTTTAGCTCGCTCGATACCATCGATGAGAACCTGATACTGCGCGTCGTCTATGGTTAGTATGCTCGCCTCATAGAATCCTACGATCCGTGCATACATTGTATCGAGCACCTTTTTTTGGCTGGTTGCGCCGGTCGCAAGTCTGGGCATAAGGTCGATGATTCTATCTTCATAGCGTTGACACTTTGCAATATCGAGCTCAACTTGCTGTGATTTAACACGTTCTTTGACCTCTGTCTTTTTTTGCATAACTGTCTGACGTTTTTCGTTGACTTGCTCTTGTACTTCTTCGCGGACGTCTTTTATCTCTTGGGCATGCTCAATTTCGCGGTGCTGTTCCTGGGTTCGCTCGCTTGGCTGTTGCTCATCTTCCTTTGCGGCTACTACTGATGTAACTCCAAAAATCATAACGAGACTTGCGATTACCAATGGTATGCTATGCTTCATAAACCCTTCCTTATGTTATGCGGCATTGAATAGGCACATTATAGACCCTATGGTGCAGAATGAACAATTCTATCGTATAGTGAATTTTATGACCGACTCGAGAAACGTGACCGATGAGTTTAAAGACGTACCGCATGAAACTATTGTCGATGCATTAAACCGGCGCGGTGTCGAACTAGAGATTGCGATAGAAAACCTCGAGCGCGACTTCAATATGGGCACGATCGTCAGGAGTGCGAATGCATTCGGCATACGAACCGTGCACATTATCGGCCGCAAACAGTGGAATAAACGTGGCGCCATGATGACAGATAAGTATCTGACAGTGCAGTATCACGATAGTCCGGCGTCATTTGTTGCCAGCGTTCGGCCTCGTCGTATCATTGCTGTCGATAATGTAGGCGACTCCCGCGATATACGACGTGCTCACAAATCGCAGTCCTGCGTGCTCGTCTTTGGCGCTGAGGGACCTGGCCTTAGTCGAGAGATGCTCAATGTATCTGACGAAATTGTTGCAATTCCGCAGCTCGGGAGCACTCGAAGTTTAAATGTCGGTGTTGCGGCAGGAATCACGATGTGGGAATGGCTTCGAGACACAATGTAACTTATGCTTGCTAATTATAGTTAAAAATGCCACAATAACATCTATTATGGCCGGACTTTCTGCAGAACCATACAAAGGCACGCGTGACTTCTACCCAGAAGATATGCGGGTACGTGAATATATCTTTTCTACATGGCGACGTGTCGTAGAAAGCTATGGATATGAAGCGTACGACGCACCATTGATTGAACCGCTTGATGTGTACGCTGCTAAAAGTGGACAAGAACTCGTTAACGACCAGACGTATCAATTTACTGATCGAGGTGATCGACGTGTTGCTATCCGTCCAGAACTAACGCCGAGTGTTAGTCGTATGATTGCGCGTAGGCGCCAAGAAGTGGCGTTTCCTGCACGCTGGTACAATGTCGGTCAGTTTATGCGCTATGAGCGCCCACAGCGCGGACGTGAGCGAGAATTTTGGCAATTAAACGTCGATGTGTTCGGTGTAAATGGCTCAAAACCAGAAGCTGAAATCATTTCTCTTGGCAATGAGATACTTAAAGCGTTTGGTGCAGATGAAAAAATGTACACCATTCGCATCAATAACCGCAAAGTGATCAATTTTATGATGGCTCACTACCTGGGCCTTGATACCATACAGGCACAACTAATGATCAAGCTCTTCGACCGGAAAGGGAAGATCCCTCACGAAGCATTTCGCGACCAAGCCATCGAGATATTTGGCGAAGACGGGGCACCGGCTGGACTGAAAAAAATCGCAGAACTGTTGGCGGCGAAATCCATGGCAGATTTGCCCGAGTCAATACGCGAAAGCGATGCTGTCCGTGAAGTGCAAGAACTTTTCACGAACCTCGAGCAGGCGGGTATTACAAATTCACGATTTGATATCACCCTCATGCGCGGACTCGATTACTATACCGGTACCGTTTTTGAATTTTTCGATACGCACCCAGAGAATAACCGGTCGCTATTTGGTGGTGGCCGCTACGACGGACTTGTCGGGCTCTTCGATGCCGAACCTGTCAGCGCTGTTGGTATGGCACCTGGCTACAGCATGACTGAGCTATTCCTAGAGTCGCACAAGCTTCTCCCACCTATGGATTCATCGACAGAACTCTATATGGTTGTCTTACCCGGCGCAGAAGAGGGCGCCGCAAATCTTGCACGTGACTTGCGTAAAGAAGGCATGAAAGTTGAACTTGATATCACTGATCGAAAAGTAGATAAACAGCTCAAAACCGCGATAAAGAAGCAGATTCCATACGTTATTTTCGTTGGTGAAAGCGAACTCAAGTCTAAGCTGTATCCGCTTAAAAAGACTGTGGACGGTAGCGAAGAGAAGCTCAGTTTTGAGCGTGTTGTAAGCACTATTCTCGATCGACGAAGTCGTACGCACGAATCCGATGATGACGATTTCTCTCTCGTTTAGATTCGTAATCGTGTCAAACTTCTGGTACAATTGAGCCTTATGAAAACGACGCGACAAAATATCTCAGACACACGGGTCAAACTGACCATATTACTCGATACTAAAGAGTTAGCCGACGGCGAAAAAGTTGCCCTGGCACACCTCGCACGAGAAGTTAAAGCCCCTGGCTTTCGAAAAGGCAAAGTTCCACCAAGCGTTGCCCAGAAGTATATTGATTCACAACAGCTGGCTCTCGAAGCAGCTGACAATGCAATCTCTAAAGCAGTCGCCTCTGCATTCCTCGATAGTGACCTGCAGGTCCTCGCACGGCCAGAGGTAGAAGTGACGAAATTTGAGCCAGGAAAAGAGCTTGAGTTCACCGCCGAAGCTGATGTACTGCCACCAGTCAAGCTCGCAGACTACACGAAACTGAAGCTCGAAGAGCAAAAAGTTGCTACCGTGAAAAAAGCTGACATCGACGAAGTCATTACTCGTATCAAAACGCAGATGGCCACAAAACAGACGGTAGAGCGAGCAGCTAAAGATGGAGACGAAGTCGTTATCGACTTTGTCGGCAAAAAAGGCGATACGCCATTTGATGGCGGAACAGCGAACGGTCACGAAATGGTCCTCGGCTCAAACACATTTATCCCAGGATTCGAAGAAGGTATCGTCGGACACAAAGCTGGCGATAGCTTTACACTTGATTTGAAGTTTCCCGAAGAGTACCGCGTAGCGGATCTTGCAGGCGCAGACGTGGCGTTTGACGTCACACTCCATGAGGTAAAAGAGCTGGTACATCCAGAAGAGACCGACGAATGGGCAGCAAAAGTCGGTCCGTATACGAGCGCAAAGGAACTCCGCGACGATATCAAGCGTGAGCTGACGATGCAGGCGGAGCGAAACCATACCGAGGCAGTACGCGACCAACTCGTGAAGCAACTCGTTGATGGAAGCTCAGTTGAAATTCCAACCGTACTCCGAGAAGATCAACTCTCTTCTCTCGAGCAGGATATCCGCCAGAACCTTATGTATCAAGCGATGAGCTTTGAAACATGGCTCAAAGACCAAGGCTATGACACACGCGACCAGTGGCTTGAAAAAGAAGGTAACGCCGCAGCGGATCAGCGCGTCAAGACAGGACTCGTCCTAGCAGAATTGACGAAAGCCGAAAAAATACAAGCCTCCACTGCTGAGGTTTCAGAACGCGTACAGACGATGAAGGCACAGTATGCATCACAGCCCGAGACGCTAAAGCAACTCGATGAGCCTGATGCCCAGCGTAGTATCGCAAATCAAATTCTGACCGAGAAGGCTATCGACCGGCTCGTTGAATTGAACTCGAAGTAAACAGAAAAACACATGTTCTAGCACTCGCAATTGACGAGTGCTAGTTTAGTTTGGTAGTATAGGAGTATATGAGTTCAAGTTATCTAGTACCAAATGTGATTGTACGTACAGCGGATGGTGAACGCGGCTACGATATCTATTCACGCCTGCTCGAAGACCGCATCGTCTTCCTCGGTGAAGATGTTAATCCGCATACAGCAAGCGTTGTCGTCGCTCAGCTACTGCATCTAGCAAACGAGGATCCAAAGGCTGATATACACTTCTATATAAATAGTCCTGGTGGGAGTGTCAGTGACGGGTTGGCTATCTATGACACAATGCAGTTCGTCGCTCCAGATGTTGCAACGTATGGTATCGGCTTGCAGGCTAGTATGGGAGCATTTTTGCTTAGTAGCGGCACCAAAGGCAAGCGGTTCATCCTGCCAAACTCTCGCGTTATGATTCATCAACCCAGTAGTGGCACTCAAGGCATGGTGACTGACCAGGAAATCACCTTGCGCGAAGCTATCAGACTCAAGGAACTCCTTGCTGAAATCACTGCTCGAAATAGCGGTCAGAAAATCGCGAAGGTCAAAGCTGACATGGAACGAGATTTTTGGATGGATGCAAAAGAGGCAGTTGAGTACGGTCTTGCTGACAAAATTGTCAAAAAATCTAAGTAAGATTCGTTGACATACAATCGATTTCCCTCTATACTACATGGCAATGAAGATAGTTTAAGCTGGGTTAACTTTACACCGCGCCCGAGGCGGGGGCTTTTTAGTGTACGAATACCCATGCTTAGTAAACTTCGGCGCCAGAAGATACATACTACCGTACTACCCAGCTCGGTCGTGAGTGTCTCGATAGAAGATAACAATTCAACAGAGGGAGTGATTTCGTGGCAATGTCTACAAACAAGACTACAAGCCCGGTAAAGCGTGTCTTTTTCACAGATCAAGATGACGCATTGCCGTTGCCGCAACTTATTTCACACCAGTTTGATTCTTGGCGAGACTTCGTCGAGACTGGACTAGGTGAAATTTTTGCAGAGCTAAACCCAATCGAAGACTACACAGGTCAAAAACTTGAACTTCGATTCAAAAACTACAAATTTGACGATCCAAAAGAGAGTGAAAAGTTTAGCAAAGAAAACAATATGACATTTGAAGCGCCTCTGAATGTCACTGTTGAACTGACAAACAAAGTCACTGGCGAAGTCAAAGAGCAAGAAATCTACATGGGCGACTACCCCTGGATGACCAAGCGCGGTACGTTTGTTGTCAATGGCACCGAGCGTGTCGTTGTTAGCCAGCTTATCCGTTCTGCTGGTGTATTCTTCACCGGCGATCAGCAAGTCGGTCGAAAGCTTTATGGTGCCAAATTGATTCCAGGTCGTGGTGCCTGGCTCGAATTCGAGACTGCATCAAACGGTGCTATCTACGTAAAGATTGACCGTCGACGCAAGCTCCCAGTTACTACGTTGCTACGTGCACTTGGGTATGGCAAGCTCTCAGACATCAAGCATGCCTTCGAAGATGTCGATACTGGTGAGATAAAATATATCGATGCGACCCTCGAGAAGGATCCAGCACACGGACCAAACGAAGCGCTTATCGAAGTGTACCGAAAACTCCGTCCTGGTGACCTCGCAACTGTCGACAACGCTCGTCAAATGATTGAGCGTATGTTCTTTGATTTCAAACGATTTGACTACAGTCGTGTCGGCCGCTACAAGCTCAACAAGCGCCTTGGGCTCGACGTTGCGAATACGACCGAAAACCGTGTCTTCCAGATGGACGACCTCGTTGCAATCATTCGCGAAATCATCCGCCTCAACAATACTCAAGAAGCAGGTGACGACATCGACGCCCTTGACAACCGCCGTGTCAAACTCGTCGGTGAGCTCGTCGCACGACAGTTCCGTGTTGGTATGCTGCGTATGCAACGTAACATCATGGATCGCATGTCTATGAGTGACCTCGAGACTGTAACGCCAAGTCAGCTAATCAACGCTCGACCTGTCGTTGCTGCCGTGCGCGAATTTTTTGCATTCGAGTCAGCTATCTCAGCTTCTCGACGAGGTCAACCCGCTCTCAGAAGTAAGTCATAAACGACGCCTTAGCTCTATGGGCCCTGGTGGTCTGAGCCGTGAACGCGCAGGATTTGATGTCCGTGACGCTCACCCAACCCACTATGGTCGTATTTGTTCTGTTGAGACGCCGGAAGGTGCAAACATCGGACTCGTACTCAACCTCGCTACGTATGCTCGTATCAATGAGTACGGATTTATCGAAACTCCATACCTCAAGGTAAAAAATGGTAAAGTTACCGACGAAATCGTATACCTCGACGCTAGCCAAGAACTCAGCGAGATCATCGCCGATGCTGGTGCTCAGCTAGACAAAAACGGCAAATTTGCCAACGAACGCGTCTCTGCACGTAAGAACCTCAAGCCTGAGCAGGTAGACGCAAATGAAGTTACGCTTGATGGACGCTGCTCACAAGCAGATCCTCGGTTCTACTGCGTCACTCGTGCCATTTATTGAGAAAAACCGTATCGACCGTTCTTTGACCGGTTCAAACATGCAACGCCAAGCCGTTCCTCTCTTGAATCCAGAAGCAGCAACTGTCGGTACTGGTATCGAACGCCAAGTTGCACTCGACTCAGGACAGCTGATTGTCGCCGAGGGACCAGGTGAAGTAGTTCGCGCTGATGCCGACTCAGTTGAAGTCAAGTACAAAGATGGCGTCAAGGTGTATGAACCTATTCACTATGCCAAGTCAAATGACGATCGTTCAATCAACCAAAAAGTCCGCGTTAATCGTGGCCAAAAGGTTAAAGCAGGCGATATTCTTATCGAAGGAATGTCCGTTGCTCAGGGTGAACTCGCAATCGGCCGAAACCTCCTCGTCGCATTTATGCCATGGGCTGGATACAACATGGACGACGCGATCGTGCTTTCAAGCCAACTCGTACAAGATGACGGGTTGACCAGCATCAACATCAAGGACTTCAATGTCGAAGTTCGTGAAACAAAACTTGGTCCTGAAATTGTCACGCGAGACATTCCAAATGTATCTGAGGAAAGTCTCCGACACCTCGACGAGAACGGTATCGTGCAAGTTGGTAGCGAAGTAAAAGCCGGTGACGTACTCGTCGGTAAGATTACACCAAAAGGTGAGCAGGAGCTTAGCTCTGAAGAGCGACTACTGCGCGCAATCTTTGGTGAAAAAGCCAAGGACGTGCGAGACACTTCTCAGCGCATGAACGGTACCGCAAGCGGTAAAGTTGTCGGCGTGAAGGTCTTTAGTCGCGAAAATGGTCACGAGCTAAAAGCTGGTGTCCTGATGCAAATTCAGATTTTTGTCGCACAACTTCGCAAGATTAGCGTCGGTGACAAGCTCGCTGGTCGACACGGTAACAAGGGCGTTATCGCTCGCATCTTGCCAGTCGAAGACATGCCATACATGGACGACGGTACACCAGTCGATATCGTCCTTAACCCACTCGGTGTCCCGAGCCGTATGAACCTCGGTCAGTTATTTGAAACTCACCTCGGTATGGCTGCTCGAGCACTCGGCTACCACGTTGCTACGCCACCATTTAACGGCGTCACGCACAGAAGACAATCGAAGACGAGCTCGAAAAAGCAGGCTACAACAAAGACGGTAAAAGCCAACTCTTTGATGGTCGAACTGGTGAAGCGTTCGAAGAGCGCACAACCGTCGGTGTCATGCACATGATTAAGCTTCACCACATGGTAAGCGACAAGATCCACGCACGTTCTACCGGTCCGTACACTATGGTCACGCAGCAGCCACTCGGTGGTAAAGCGCAAAATGGTGGTCAGCGATTTGGTGAGATGGAAGTCTGGGCACTCGAAGCATACGGCGCAGCAACAACGCTGCAAGAGATGCTCACGATCAAGTCTGACGATGTCTACGGACGTGCAAAAGCGTACGAGTCAATCATCAAGGACGAACCAATTGTTGGTCCAAAACTTCCAGAGAGCTTCAACGTCCTCGTAAAAGAACTGCAAGGACTCGGCTTGCGTGTTGACCTCGTAGATGAAGGTGTCGAGACAATCGATGCCGAGAACGTCATCGCATCAAGCGGCCCAGCAGACAAAACTGTTCCTGTCGATCCTGCAACTATTACCCTTGATGACGAAACTGTACTAGACGAGTCAGACGAAGTAGACTTCGAAGAAGATGGCTTGAACATTGAAACTGCAGAAGAATTTGACCATGAAAATGTAACAGATGAGGAGAAAGCATAATGCCGCGGTTTACTCCGACAACAAGCATCGCAGACTTTGATGCGGTGCGCCTGGCTGTGGCCAGCTCCGATGACATGCTTAAATGGAGTCACGGTGAAGTCACAAAACCAGAAACTATCAACTACCGCACCCAAAAGCCAGAACGCGACGGGCTATTCTGCGAACGGATCTTTGGTCCAGTCAAAGATATCAACCCGCACGATACAAAGCTAAAGGGTGTACGATCACGCGAAGCTGCCGTTGATAAGAACGGTGAGCTCGTAACAAAATCAATCGTTCGACGTGAACGCATGGGTCACATTACTCTTGCAGCTCCAGTGGCACATATCTGGTTTATGCGTGGTACTCCAAGTGCGATGAGCCTTATACTTGGTATAACCGTTCGAAACCTAGAGCGTATCGCATACTTTGCAACCTACGTGGTACTCGATGTTGACGCAACTAAGCGTGACCAAATGCTTGCTGATCTCGAAGCCGAGACTGAAGCGGGCCGCGCAGCAATCAAGATTCGCTACGAGCGTGAAGCATGCAGCTGATGATGTAGATGTTAAGAAGCTTGCTGCCGAGCAGACACGAGAGCTCGAAGAGCTAGAAAGCGCATTCATCGTCAAGAAAGCGCAGCTCGAAAGCCTTGTTAAGCACGCTCTGCTCAACGAAACTGATTACCGTAACCTGTCAGAGGAATACCAAGATTTGGTAAAGGTCGGCATGGGCGGTACTGCTCTCAAGCGTATGCTTGATGAAATCGAAATGGAATCTCTGATCAAGCAGCTCTCAGAAGAAGTCGAAGGAGCAAAAGGTCAGCGTGAAAAGAAACTTCTCAAGCGCCTCAAGGTACTTGAAGGTATGCTGGCTGCAGGTATCAAGCCAAACAGCCTCGCACTGACGGTTCTTCCTGTCATTCCTCCAGACCTCCGACCTATGGTTCAGCTGACTGGTGGCCGCTTTGCAACAAGCGACCTTAACGATCTGTACCGACGTGTTATCAACCGTAACAATCGTCTAAAGAAGCTCATCGAGCTCAACGCTCCTGAAGTCATTCAGCGCAATGAAATGCGCATGCTTCAAGAAGCTGTTGATAGCCTGATTGACAACTCTGCCGCTCGCGGTGGACGCGCCGTCAATGCTACCGGTGGCCGCCGTCGCCTCAAGAGTATCTCAGACATGCTCAAGGGTAAGCAAGGTCGTTTCCGTCAGAACCTCCTCGGTAAACGTGTCGACTACTCTGGTCGTTCAGTTATCGTTGTTGGTCCGAAACTCAAGATTCACCAATGTGGACTACCAAAGGCAATGGCACTCGAGCTATTTAAGCCGTTTATCATTAGCTGGCTGATCCGCAACGAATATGCTCATAACATTCGTTCTGCAACTCGATTGATCGAGTCTGGCGAAGCGGTTGTATGGGACGCTCTCGATGCAGTTATCGAAGGCAAGTACGTGCTCCTCAACCGTGCACCAAGTCTTCACCGACTCAGTATCCAGGCATTTCAGCCAAAGCTCGTCGAAGGTAAGGCAATCCAGCTTCACCCACTCGTCGCAAACGGCTTTAACGCTGACTACGACGGTGACCAGATGGCAGTTCACCTTCCGCTTTCGAATGAAGCTCAGCGTGAAGCACGTGAGCTCATGAGCGCGACAAACAACTTGCTGAAGCCAGCCGATGGTGCACCTGTGCTTAACATCGGTCAGGACATCGTCCTCGGTAACTACTACCTGACATACGAAAAGCCAGGAGTATTCAACCAAGAGATGAAAGTGTTCGCCAACAGTTATGATGCTGAGTTGGCATACGATCACGGCAAGCTCAAATTGCAGACACCGATTCGTCTGCGCACAAAGGGTGAGGTTCGTACAACAACGCTCGGCCGTGTGTTCTTCAACGAAATTCTTCCTGAAGATTTCCCCTACGACAACAGTGTCCAGAACAAGAAGCAGCTCAAAAAAGTACTCGGTCGCGTCTTCGACCGCTACGGTGCTGAAGTAACCGCACAGACTGCTGACCGCATGAAAGGCCTCGCGTTCCGATTTGCGACAATCGCAGCTGTATCAACCGGTAAAGACGACTACCCACACTTCGAAGAAGTATCTGAATTCGTCGCCGAAGGTGATGCAAAGGCTGCTTTGATCTCGGATCAGTTTGACGAAGGTCTAATTACCGAAGAACGAACGTTACAGTCTGACCGTCGCTAACTGGCGTGCAGTCGACAACAAGATTACAGATTTCTTGCAAGACAAGCTCGCAGACATGGACACCAGTATCTCTGTCATGGTCAACTCTGGAGCCCGTGGTGATATCTCAAACGTCAAGCTAGCAAGTGCAATGATCGGTATCCAGGTCGATGCGACCAACCGTGAAATTGAGCTGCCAGTACGTTCAAGCTTCATCCAGGGCCTCTCTAGCCTTGAGGCCTTCGTGGCAACACGTGGTTCACGTAAGGGTCTGATTGACACCGCGCTCAAGACAGCTGACTCAGGATACCTGACTCGTCGTCTTGTCGACGTGTCTCAAGATGTCTTCACTGTCGTCGATAATCCTGACGAAGTAGAAGACGCCGGCTTTACAATTTACCGCGGCGAGTCAGAACACACCATGATTGACTTTGGTAACCGACTGTACGGTCGCTATACTGCCGAAGAAGTCCCTGGTCATATTGGAAAAGACGAGCTCATCACTCGAGAAGTTGCAGAAGCTATCGATGCTGATGCTGATGTTACCGAAGTAAGAATTCAGTCAATCCTAACTGCTCGCAGCCTCCGTGGTATTCCGCAAAAGAGTTACGGTATCGACATGGCGACAAACCAGCTTGTTGACATCGCTCAGCCTGTCGGCGTTATCGCCGCACAGTCTGTCGGTGAGCCTGGTACGCAGCTTACACTGCGAACCTTCCACAACTCTGGTGTGGCAGGTAGTGACATCACCCAGGGTCTGCCACGTGTAGAAGAGCTCTTCGAAGCTCGTACACCAAAGGGGCAAGCCCACATCGCAGAAGTCACTGGACTAGTTGATACCTGGGAAGATGGCAAGAACTATATCGTTCAAGTCACTCCCGACTCCGGTACGGTCGAGCGCATCAAGCTCGAAGGCCGCAAAGTCGTCGTGAAAGCTGGTTCAAGCGTCAAGTCAGGTGACGTTATCGCCGAACTCGATGGCAAGAAACCACTCGTCGCTCCATTTGACGGTATCGTCGAATCAGCAGAAGACACCGTTGTCATCGCAGGTGAAGCAGGTGCACCGACCAAGTACACCATCCCTGGTTCTGCCCAGTTGGTTGTAAAGGCTGGTGACACTGTCACTGCCGGTGATCAGCTAACCGTTGGTTCGCTCAATCTGCATGATCTCATGCGCCTCAAGGGCACCGAAGCAACGCAGCGATACATCATCAATGATGTATTGCGTATCTATGCCGCGCAAGGTCAGGATGTTGCAGACAAGCACCTCGAGATCATTGTTCGACAGATGTTCTCACGTGTTCAGATTGAAGACGCTGGCAGACTCAAGCTTCGTTACTGGCGACATCGTCAGTAAGGCTGCAGTTGTCGAAGAAAACAGTCGACTGGCTGCTGACGGCAAAGAGCCTGCACAGTACATGCAATTGCTCCTTGGTATCACAAAAGTCTCGATCTGGAGTGACAGTTGGCTCTCAGCCGCTTCCTTCCAGGACACGACTCGTGTGCTTATCAACGCAGCAACTTCAGGTCGTGCTGACCATCTGATGGGTCTCAAAGAGAACGTCATCATCGGTCGCAAGATCCCTGTCGGTACTGGCGCCGAAGGCTACAACTCCGAAACTGGACAAGTTGCGGACATCGAGCTAGAAGAAGCTGATGTCACTGAAGCGATTGAAAGCGATATCGAACTCGCTGCATAGTCGACCTACCAGTCACTCATACAAAATGCCGTTCATTGTGAGCGGCATTTTGTATGAAGACGGCAAAGGTTCGTCCATGGCACGCAACCAGTAGTCATCTGTTTATTTTTTGTCACACCTATGCTATAGTAATAAACGAGTTTCCTCTTTTGATGATACCCGCTTAAAAAGAATGTGTACAAAGCGCGTATCAGACAAAAGGCATAGACATGATCGCAGGATTTGCTGAATCCTCGACATAATAAAGAAGTAAGAGAAAGGGAGTTTTTCTCGATGCCAACTATCAACCAACTCGTGCGCAAGCCGCGCAAGACTGCTGGTAAGAAGTCAAAGTCTCCAGCCTTGGGCCGTATTCATAACGCACTGAAGACTCGTTACTACGAGCAAGACGCACCACTGAAGCGTGGTGTTTGTATCAAAGTCACGACCAAGACACCGAAAAAGCCTAACTCAGCACTTCGTAAGGTTGCACGTGTGCGCCTAACAAATGGCCACGAAGTTTGGGCATACATCGGTGGTGAAGGACACAACCTCCAGGAGCACGCCGTTGTGCTTGTTCGTGGTGGTCGTGTTCCAGACCTTCCAGGTGTTCGCTATCACATTGTCCGTGGAGCACTTGACCTCCAGGGCGTTCAAAGACCGCAAGCAAGGCCGTATCAAAGTACGGCAGCAAGAAGGAAGGTAAGTAGTCATGCCACGAAAAGTAACCAAAAAACTACAGCGTACGATCAAACCTGACCGCAAGTACCAGTCAGTGCTCGTACAACGCCTGATTAACAAATCTATGCTCGATGGCAAAAAACTTGCTGCAGAGCGTATGGTATATGCTGCACTTGAGCACGCTGCAAAGAATGTTAAATCAGAAGATCCACTCGAGGTGTTTGAAAAAGCTCTCGGAAATATCAGCCCTAGCTTTGAAGTAAAAGCCGACGCGTTGGTGGTGCAAACTACCAGATTCCATTCCCAATCCAGGGTCACCGTCAACAGCACTATGCCTTTATGTGGCTCGTTCAAGCTGCTCGTTCTAAAAACGGCATGCCCTACGAAAAACGACTGTCTACTGAGATTGTCGATGCCTACAACCAAACTGGTGTTGCATTCAAGAAAAAAGAAGACACGCACAAGATGGCAGAAGCCAACCGTGCCTTTGCACACTTTGCTCGCGGATAATTTTCCCGGGCCAACTACGAAACTATAAGGAGGAATTTACATTCTATGGCTACGCCTACAAATGTCCCACTAAAGGACTTTCGAAACATCGGTATCATTGCGCATATCGACGCCGGTAAGACCACCACAACTGAAGGTATTTTGTACCGAACAGGTATCAATCACAAAATTGGTGAAGTGCGTGGCGCTGATGGCGACAGTGCGACAACTGACTGGATGGCACAGGAAAAAGAACGTGGTATCACGATTACCTCTGCTGCTGTAACCTGTTTCTGGAAAGGTCACAAGATCAACATCATCGACACTCCGGGCCACATCGACTTTACCGTCGAAGTTGAACGCTCACTCCGCGTACTCGACGGTGCGGTGACAGTATTTGACGGCAAGATGGGTGTTGAAGCCCAATCCGAAACTGTTTGGCGCCAAGCCAACAAGTACGGCGTGCCTCGAATCTGTTTCATCAATAAGATCAACCAGACCGGTGGTGACTTTTATAAATCTCTCGAGTCAATTCACGCGCGTCTTTCAAAGAATGCGCTGCCTGTACACCTGCCAATCGGCTTCGAAAAAGACATCAATGGTGTCATTGACCTCGTCGAGATGAAAGCTTACACGTACTCAGACTACACTGACAAAGAACTCATCGAAGGCGAAATCCCTGCCGACATGGTAGAGAAAGCGACAAATGCTCATGCGCTGCTCGTTGAAGCAGCCGTTGAAGCCGAAGACACACTCATGGAGAAATTCTTCGAGGGTGGTGTTGATGCTATCAGCAAAGAAGAGCTCAAACGAGGGCTGCGTAAGCGTGTCCTCGCTGGCGACTTCTTCCTCGTAAGCGGTGGTGACGGTCGTGGTGTCATTGTTGAGAAACTACTCGACGCTATGGTTGACTATCTACCGAGTCCGCTTGACGTTGATGCCATTTGGGGTAAAGACACTAAAACAGGTGACGAAATTAGCCGAAAGCCAAACGAATCTGAGCCGATGACGGCGCTTGCCTTCAAGATTGCCACTGATCCGTTCGTGGGCACACTGACTTTTGTTCGCGTTTACTCAGGTAACATGAAAGCCGGTAGCTATGTGTTGAACACGACTACAGGTGAAAAAGAGCGAATCGGCCGTATCGTCCGTATGCATGCCGATAAACGTGAAGAAATCGACCACGTTTCAGCTGGAGACATCGCGGCTGTAGTCGGACTCAAGAACTCAACAACCGGTAACACATTGTGTGACGTTGCGAATCCAATTGCTCTCGAAGCTATCGAATTTCCCGAACCACCCGTGTCTATCGCTGTTGAGCCGAAGTCAAAAGCTGACCAAGAGAAAATGGGCGTCGCTCTGCAACGTCTCTCAGCCGAAGATCCTACCTTCCGTGTGCACACCGACGACGAAACAGGACAGACGATCATGTCTGGAATGGGTGAGCTACACCTCGATATTCTGATCGACCGTATGAAGCGCGAATTTAACGTCGAAGCGAATATCGGTGAACCTCAGGTTGCCTTCCGCGAGACCGTTAAAGGCACCGCCGAGGTACAAGGTAAGCACGCCAAGCAGTCTGGTGGACGTGGACAATATGGTGATGTCTGGGTTCGAATCGAACCAAACGAAAAGGGCAAAGGCTTCGAATTTGTCGACGCGATCAAGGGTGGTGTCGTACCACAAGAGTATCGATCGGCTGTCCAAAAGGGTATCGTCGAGACACTCGACGGCGGTGTTATAGCCGGTTACCCTGTTGTAGACATCAAAGCAACCCTCTATGACGGTAGCTATCACGATGTTGACTCAAGCGAACTCGCGTTTAGCCTCGCAGGTAGCCTTGCTGCTCGCGAAGGTGTCCGGCAAGCAACTCCTATCTTGCTTGAGCCAGTCATGCACGTTGAGGTCACAACTCCAGAGGAATTCATGGGTGATATCATCGGCGACCTAAACTCTCGCCGAGGCCGAATTGAAGCTATGGAAGATCTCATGGGTGGTGCAAAGCTCATCAAAGCATTTGTTCCGCTCGCAAGCATGTTTGGTTATACGGGTGACATTCGCTCGATGAGCCAAGGTCGTGCAGCGAGCACGATGGAACTTGCACAGTATGAGGAAGTTCCGCCAAATGTTGCTCAGGAAATCGTAGAGAAACGCAGCAAATAGCGCTCTCTCGATACATAAGAACCCGCGTGATATATACGCGGGTTCTTTGATAGCGTATAGTATGAGTCATTATGAAAGCATCTAAAAAATCACTTCACGCCGAGAGATCAAACGAATCACGAGCTGTTATCGCCGCAGCCGTGTGGGGGGCGGCTACGTTTTTGCTCGGCCTTCTCATCTACGCTGGCGAGTTCACTCCTATCTTTGGCAGAAACTCGGTCGGCCTGACCAGTGCATTTTTTGCTGGAGTAGCAGCAGGATCTGTATTTCTCTGGGGGTTTTATACTCATCATCCACGTTTGGTTGAACTTCGTAAGCGCAAAGCTACGAAGCTCGCTATATTAAGACGATGGATAAAAGTGTTTGCTCTGACGTTTGTGGTTGGAGCGCTTGGGTTCCTTCTAACTTCCGTGCTCTTTTTTGTTATTCAAGAGGCATTTATCGGTGTAACATTTGATATGTACGCAGCTTCCACGGTCACAGCAATTGTCTCTGCTGTCGGTGCATATGCTGCTTTTCTTGCGGCGATTTCTATGACACCCATGCTCATCTCGGGTCTGCTCGCCCTCTTCCTTGTAGCCGGCGTTCTGACGAGTGCAATCAGCAACAGTGACCCATACTGGTGGCAGTACCACTTTAGCTCGCTCGGTGGTGGTGACACAAAATCCGCAGAGGCCTTTAATATTACACTGATTATATCTGGATTGGTTATATGGATGCTTGCAGATGTGCTCACTACTGACATCACTGCGCTTCAGAAAGTGCACAAAAAGGAGTATCCGCGACGGGTGAAGATCTTTTATTGGGCAGTCGTAGGGATAGGCATCGCACTCGCACTGGTAGGGGCTTTCGTTTACAATATTCATGTTGCTATTCATAACGGGGCGGCTGCATCGATGGCTATCATTTTCTTGGCACTAGTTGCATCTCTGCCGTTCGTAATACCAGACCTGTCGAGAACGTTTTACATGTTTTCGTACGGGATGCTCGCGGCATTAGCAGTCTGCGTCGTTCTATTTTATAAAGCAGCATACTTTAACCTCACGACCTTCGAACTTTGTGCTGGTGCAATCATTTTCACTTGGCTTGTCGTTCTGGTACGGCAAATCGCAGCTCAGCTCAAAGACGCCGGTCAAGACGAGCTCCGTATCGGTGTCTGAGTCGAGTATGACGTTTCCGTATCTTACTCTTTACAGCACTTGTCATTTCCACTATACTTAAATCTAGACGCTTGAGCGCGTTTTTTGGCAATGTGACCACCATAGGTCTATTGCCTGCAAGCTCGCGTCTCGAGCAAAACTAACTAATGTTATAAGGAGTACTCACTCACATGGCAGATTTTGATCGAAGCAAGCCTCACGTCAACGTCGGTACAATGGGTCACGTTGACCACGGTAAGACAACATTAACTGCCGCTATTACGCACGTTCTTGCAAAGAAACTGCCAAGCGACGTCAACAAACCTCGTCGCTACGACCAAATCGACAACGCACCTGAAGAAAAAGCTCGTGGTATTACCATCGCTTCTTCTCACCAGGAATACGAATCAGAAAAACGTCACTACGCTCACGTCGACATGCCTGGTCACGCCGACTACGTCAAGAACATGATCACTGGTGCCGCACAAATCGATGGCGCTATCCTCGTGGTAGCTGCAAACGACGGCCCGTTGCCACAAACTCGTGAGCACGTGCTGCTTGCTCACCAGGTTAACGTTCCAAGCATCGTTGTCTTCCTGAACAAGATGGACCTCGCTGACCCAGAACTCGTCGAACTCGTCGAAATGGACGTTCGTGAACTTCTTACAAAGAACGGTTACGACGGTGACAACGCACCAATCATCAAGGGTTCTGCTACAAAGGCCCTCGAAGGTGACGCAGAAAACGAAGACGCTATCATGGAACTCGTTAAAGCACTCGATGACTACATCGAAGAGCCAGTACGTGACCTCGACAAGCCATTCCTTATGCCTATCGAAGACGTCTTCTCAATCAAGGGCCGTGGTACAGTTGCTACTGGTCGTATCGAACAAGGTATCATCAAGATCAACGATGAAGTTGAAATCGTCGGTCTTAAAGACACACAAAAATCAGTTGTTACTGGTATCGAAGCATTCAAGAAGAACCTCGACCAAGGTCAAGCAGGTGACAACGCCGGTCTCCTCCTCCGTGGTATCGAGCGTGAAGAAATCGAGCGCGGTCAAGTTGTTGTAAAGCCAGGTAGCCTCACACCTCACACCGAGTTCGAAGCAGAAGTCTACATCCTGAAGAAGGAAGAAGGCGGACGCCACACTCCATTCTCAAAGGGCTACAAGCCACAGTTCTACTTCCGTACTACTGACGTTACTGGTGAAGTTGAACTCCCAGCTGACAAAGAGATGGTCATGCCTGGTGACACTGTTACCTTCAAGGCAAAGCTGCTCGCCCCTATTGCTATGGAGCAAGGTCTTAACTTCGCTATCCGCGAAGGTGGCCGCACCGTTGGTGCTGGTGTTGTTACAAAGATCGTTAAATAAGACATTAGTTCTTGTGAGACGAATCAAAGTAGCCTCTCGATGAGGCTACTTTGTCAATTTGGATAACAATCAAGTATGAATACAACGTATGAACTAGCTCAACACAGTGGCTCAGGGGCAGACACCCTAGAGCTATTTCGTCGCGCATATGGAGCTCGCTTCGATGAAGCAATAGCAACTAGACTCCTCGACCGCTCCGATGCACGGTATACGTTGGTGTCAGGACTAGGGGAAGTGGCGGCGGTAGCTGCAATCGGTGACGACAAGCGTATTATGATGCAAAGCCCGCTCGCCAGCGACAAACCTACTCGGAGGTATATAACCGGCATATTATTTTCGGAGCTACGAGATACCGCCGTTGCCGAATGGCTCACTATCGGTGAACGGTACATAGGTTTACAAGCACTAATCGGACGGGTAGGCATGACGAGGGTCAATGGTATCGATGAAATCATTCGGCGATTAGCGCCAGTAAACCAAGATGGGCGAGTAGATACAGCCATCGACGATAGTGGTGAGCTCGTAGTTGTGTCTCACGGCGAAGGTATTCAGAATCCAGGTTACCGCCAGCAGGTATGGCAATGGGGTATGGATAACTCTTTAAGCGAGACTGAAAGAATTTAAATTAGGCAGATTTTTGTTCATCTACTACACCTGGTGTAGGTGTGCCAGATGTAGCGGTATTCTCGTAATAATCCTTCCAAGCAGCAAGCTTTTGCTCTTTTGATGCTTCGGCAACTTGCAGGAGCAGAGTGCTATATCTACCGAAGTCACCTATAATTTGACCAAAACGGTCATACTTTACATCAGCAACTGGGTATATTTCGGCATTCACTATATCCCACCCATGCCTCTGGGCAGGATTTAGTGCTGCAGCAGCAAGATCCGACGCAAGTCGAGGATTAGTCCAGCCCTCAATGTACACTTCGAGAGGCTGTATTAAATTAAAATTTTCATCCATTTCGGGATGAAAATCGTCTAAGCGCTCTAGAACTGCGGCTTGTACACCCTCTATGTTAACCGTCCCGTCAGACGGATTAATAGGTGAGAACGTGTCTATTGATTTCATATTTATTTCTCCCGATCTACCGAAATTCTACTCCCAAAAATATAAAATGTCCATACACAATACATGCGTAGCCTCCAAATAAAATACCTCCGAGATATCGAAGGTATTTTAGTATTAATCTACCTTTTGATCTGGTGACAGACGCTCATCGCCCTATTGCCAAACCCGGACACATAATAATGCAGCGTGCTGCACATGTACCCAGGCTTCATATACGCGTTTATGGCTATTTTTTTCGTCATACTATTAGTCGTCCCATAGCTGACGGAACTTTTGTAAGTCTTATACCAGTGCCAGCCTGTATCGAAGAACTCTGCGGTGATGTAATTGTTTGCGACAGGTGTACCTCCATTGAAAGTACCGCTTACGTAGTTTACATACGTAGACGTACCCACCAGCGTAACGCAGTAAGAATTCGGATCGATGAAACCGCTCTTAAACGTACAGCCGTAGGCAGTTGCAAATGCCGTATACGGTGATGCTACCATTGATATCACGAATCCACGAGCAGCGACATCGTTGCAAATAATCCCAACTTTGTTGGGTTGATGTGAGATATAGTCTGTGAAGTCATACTACCTCCTTGTTGTAGTATTCGTACAATATTCTCAACATCCATCGCTGTCAATAGCTAATTTTCTGCATTACAAAACGAAGACCCCGCCTGACCCGAGAGGGCCAAGCGGCAGGCCTTCGATCGGGTAGCGGGGTTCAGGGGCACTCTGGGTGAGCAGGGATGCTGTAGCCAGTTGCTCCGGTGTTGTAAGAACCATCAGTGACCAAGATCACCTCCATCGATGTGCCAGCGCATCGCTTGAAGTAAGTCGCGACATGCTCAACGGCGTAGGGGAGAGAGCCCGTCACCTTGACCCACCCTAGCTTAGGGTCGGTGTTCAGGGTGACTTTCTCTTCCTCGCAGTCCGAGAGAGGAGGGAGGACCGAGCATTCGTCCTTGGGCTTTGAGATGATTGAGTCGTCGGGCGACGATGGCGTAGTGCCACCACATGCCGATAGGTAGGTGGCGACGACTACGGCAACGGCCGCAGTTCTTACGGGTTTGTACAGGCTCATGGCAATCCTTTCGAGGCTGGTGAGCGTACTAAAGAATATTATAGCATTGTTCTCGTGCTATAGTCAATTTGACAGATATTGTCATGCGGTGCTATAATGTACTGACAAATCAATCACTTCGACAACTCAGCCAGACGACGACTCAATACCGATTCGAGCTAGAGGTTACGAAGTACAAGGAGATACAACCAATGGCAGATGCCAAACCAGAAGGTCTTCGGATCCGAATCCGACTCAAGGCCTATGATCATAAAGTGATCGACCAGTCAGCAAAACAAATCATCGAGACGGCCATCCGTACCGGTGCTAGTGTCGCAGGGCCAATCCCATTGCCGACACGCCGCAGCACCTACACGGTCTCAAAGTCACCACACGTCTACAAGACCGGCGGTGAAGCTTTCGAGATGCGCGTACACAAGCGCCTTATCGATATCACGAACGCAACTCCAAAGACTATCGACAATCTGCAAAACCTCAGCCTCCCAGCTGGTGTTGACGCAGAAATCCGTATGTAATCTCAGGTTAGATGCTCTTTATACACGTCACCTCGGTGGCGTGTATTTGTTTGAGCCGTGTTACAATATGCTTATGCCAAAGCAAAAACAAACAAAAAAGGCAGCTGCGAAACAAAAAACCGCTACGCCGACAGAGTCCGATAGTACCTACTTCCTGAAACTCGTCCTTGTTGTACTTCTGGGTACATTCTGGTTAAAGTTTGTCGAGCCCTTGACCATCGGAGGTATATTCCTCAGCGGGATTCCGATAGGATTACTCGCAGGCCTCATCATCGTGAGCAAATTTGAACATTTCGAGACCGATCGCAAGATTTGGTACGCAATTCTCGTCGTAGTGACGGTTGTGAGCTACTTCGTGCCAGCCGGAATCGTTCTCTAGGGAACTTTCCAAAACTCTTCGAGAGTTGTGCTGTCTAGAGTTTTTCAGATCCGTCGCGGTCTCGATGCCAACATAGCGCCAGTGCCATGGTTCATAGCCGTAGCCAGTGACCTTCGTCTCATTTTGTGTATATCGCTCGATGTAGCCATACTTGTGAGCGTTCTTCTTGAGCCACGTATAGGCCTCTGTACGACCGAAGCAATCCAATGCACACCCATCTATCTGAAAATCGATCGCCAGTCCAGTTTGGTGCTCGCTGTATCCTGGCAGGGCACTATGAAGGTTCGCCTCAGCTTGACCCTCTGCCGTAAACCAATAGTTATAGGTTGCCGCTTGATCAGCATACGAGCGGTACCCGCTCGTACCGGTGATGTTATAACCGACCTTTCTGATGGCCGAGAGAAGAGCTTTGTAATCATCGACCGCTGAGGTTGCGACATCGACTCCCTCGACAATCGCAAGTTTTGGTTCAAAATCTAGGGGTTTCACGCAGTGGCGCTTGTTTACCATGACATCGATTCGCGTAGGATTATCATGATCGTTTAAAAAGTTACACTGATTATTCGAGAGCTTCAGAGGCTCCGTATAGCCAGCAAGTGTTCGCTCGAGAGTTTCGGCACGTACAGATTCATTTTGTATGCGTTCACGCTCGAGCCGCTCGGCACGCAATTTTTTGATAAGTACGGCGAATTCTTTGTCACTCGCTACTTTTTCTTGCTCGATTTTGGCAACTTTCGCATTCATCGCAAGCGTGCTGAGACCGAGCCAAACGCCGATAAACACTGTCGTAGAGGCCAGGAAACTGTAGAGGAGTAATCGCTTCTGGTGGTTTCGCATCTTGGTCTGGGCGACTTCCTGCTTTTTTTGGACACTTTCCCGCATGTGCTTATTGTACTAGATGAAACGCAATTCAAAAACCCGCCTCCGCGGGCGGCGGCTCTGCGGATCTCTCCGTGAGCCTGCCGCCACGCGAAGCGCGGGTCAGACGGGGTAGCACCGCATGTAGCGGGTGCTGTCCTCTTTCCACTGGATGCCGATCACCTCGGAGTTCTCGGTTTCCAGACTGCTCTGCCATCCATGATGACATGCAGCTTGCCAGCACGTGTCGAACCGTGTTCGTCCAGACGACGTAGGAGCGGTCGTTGCGAAGCATCACGGTCCAGCCGTAGACCGCAAGGTGAGTGTCGACTTTCACTTTCGTTGAGTTCGACAGCTCCGCCTCCACTGGCGTATACTTAAGCACCGGTGAACTGGTCGCGTACGACACCATCCATACTCGTGTAGCGGGCCCATTACGGCCCTCCTCTCTGAGTAGTTGCGGGTCGGTCAAGGGTTGACCTCCTTTCGATACAGTACAATATATGGCGCAGGCTAGCAAATCATACACTATTTGCGTCTTGTCTTGACAGTGGTCGCTCATCTGTGATACATTAGCTTGGTAACTTATTACGTAATAACAACTTAGGTCTCTGGTGAATGAGCAAGTCCATAGGATACTACTCGCCGCCGGGGGTTTTAAATGGGAGAAAAGGCGATGAAAGCACTTCTCGGCACCAAGATTGGTATGACCCAAGTCATTGGCGAAGATGGCGTGACAACTCCTGTCACACTCATCCAAGCCGGCCCTTGCACCGTCACTCAGGTGAAGTCTGTCGAAACCGACGGCTACAACGCAGTGCAAGTGGCTTTTGGCACGGGTAAGAACCTGAGCAAGGCCGTCGCTGGACACGTAAAGTCCAGCAAAGTGACTCCGAAATTCATCCGTGAATTTCGCGTCAAAGAACTTCCTACCGATTTGAAGGTAGGAGACTCTATCGATGTCGCGAGCTTTGAGCTCGGTGATATCGTGAGCGCCACTGGCACCAGCAAGGGTAAAGGCTTCGCTGGTACGGTCAAGCGCCACAACTTTAATACTAGTAAAAGTACCCACGGTGGTAACGGCAACGTCCGTCGCGTCGGATCAATCGGTTCGATGTACCCACAGAAGGTATTTAAAGGCAAAAAGATGCCAGGCCGCATGGGTCACGATCAAGTGACTGTCAAAAACCTGAAGGTCGCCTATCGTTTCACTCGAGGATAACCTCATCGGTGTGAAGGGTGCAGTACCAGGTCCACGCAAAGGTCTCATCGTTTTGGGAGGTGAATTGTAATGGCGGAAACTACTTCACGCACAACAACAACGAGCTTGCCAAAAGAAGTCTTTGCCGTCGAGGTACCAAACCACGAGCTACTCAAAGTAGCCTATGACTCCTACCTGGCAAACAGCCGTGGCGCAAACGCTACGACTCTCCGCCGCGGTGAAGTTCGTGGTGGTGGTAAAAAGCCATGGAAGCAAAAGGGAACCGGTCGCGCTCGTTTCGGCAGTAGCCGTAACCCAATCTGGCGTGGCGGTGGAATCGTCTTCGGTCCACTCGGCAACGAAAACTACAAAAAGAAACTATCTAAGACTGCGAAGCGAACTGCCGTCAGGCAAGCGCTCAGTCTTGCAAACGAAGCAAAGAAGATCTTTGTCAAAGAGATCACGACTACCGGCAAGACTGCCGAAGTCGTCAAGTTCCTTGCGGACAACAAGTTTAACCGCCGTGTCCTCATCGTCGTAGACGAAAAGACTCCGACGCTCGATCGCGCTACGCGTAACCTACAGGACGTCAAGCTTGTACGAGCTACCTACTTGAACGTCTTTGACATCCTAAACGCCGATGCGATTATCTTTAACGCAAAAGCCGTTAAGGTAACGAGCACGTGGCTCTCGAAGGAGGAGGCGTAATATGAAAATGCTTCACGTCACTCCACGCGCTACAGAAAAGGCATACCGCCTTGTCAGTGGTCAAAATACCTATGTATTTGACGCACCACTTAGCGCGAACAAGCAGCAGATTATCGACGCAGTTGAAAGCCAATACAACGTCAAAGTTGCACGGATTAAGACACTCGTTCAGAGTGGCAAAGCCGTTCGATACAGTCGTGGTAAGCACCGCTACCCTGGCACAACGACTCGCGTCGACACCAAAAAAGCCTATGTCACTCTCGTTGAGGGTAACAGCATCAAGGTTTTTGATGAATCAACCGAGAACGAGGAGAAGAAGTAATGCCGATTAAAGCATATAACCCAACAACTCCAGCTCGCCGCGGCATGACAACTCAAGACATGAGTGACATTACGACACGTAAGCCACTCAAGAGCCTCATCAAGAGCAAGAAGCAGCAAGCAGGACGCAACAACCAGGGTCGAATCACGACACGTCACCGAGGTGGTGGTGTTCGTCGACACTATCGATTGCTCAACCACCGTCTTCCTGGCGGCTTGACCCTCACTGTCGAAGAAATCGAATACGACCCGAACCGATCAGCTCGAATTGCACGTGTCAAAGACCAGCATGGTCTCTACCACTACATCTTGGCTGATACGGCTATGAGCAAAGGCAAAACCATCCAAACTGGTGAAGATGCGCCTATCGAAAGCTCAAACCGCATGCCACTTGCCAAGATTCCAGTCGGTAGCCAAGTCTACGCAGTTGAAATCAACCCAGGCAAGGGTGCGCAAATGATTCGTTCTGCTGGAACGAAAGCACAGCTGATGGCAAAAGAAGGCGACTACGCCACACTCCGTATGCCAAGCGGTGAAATTCGTCGTTTCCGTCTCGAGTGTGAGGCTAGCCTCGGTGTCGTCGGTAACGTTCAGCACCAAAACGTCAAGATCGGTTCAGCCGGACGTAATCGTCGCAAGGGTATTCGTCCAACTGTCCGTGGTGTCGTTATGAACGCCGCAGATCACCCACATGGTGGTGGTGACGGTGGTCGACATGGTTCAGGTAAACCACCACGCACTCCATGGGGTCAACTGACACTCGGCTACCGTACCCGACGTCGCAAATCTACTAACAAGATGATTGTCCGCAGTCGTCACGAAGCTAAGAGGAAGAGGTAATCTATGAGTCGATCACTCAAGAAAGGTCCTTTCGTCGACGCAAAGCTTGCAAAGAAAGTTTCTGCGCTTAGCAAAGACGATCGTACCGTCATCAAAACATGGGCACGTGCAAGTACGATCACACCAGAGATGGTTGGACGCACCATCGCCGTTTATAACGGTAAGGTGCACGTACCTGTGCTCGTCACAGAGAACATGGTTGGCCACAAACTCGGTGAGTTTAGCCCAACACGTAAGTTCCGTAAGCACGGTGGTAAGGAGAAATAATCATGGCTGAAACTCTCTATACCGTACGTGCAAATATCAAAGGCGTTGATCTTGCACCCCGCAAGGTTAGCATCGTTGCCGCTCTCGTCCGTGGACGTAGTGTCGCTGACGCACTTGTAATCCTTGAGCACACACCGCGCCGTAGCGCACGACCTGTTGCCAAGGCTATTGCAAGCGCACAAAGCAACGCAATCAACAATCACGGACTCGATGGCAAAAGCCTTGTTATCAGCACACTCAATGTTACTGCAGGCCCACGCCTCAAGCGATTCAAGCCGCACATGCGCGGCATGACGCTTCCATTCCAGAAGAAGACTACACACATTCTTATCGAAGTGACTGGTAGTGAAAAACCTAAGAAGAAGCCAGCTGCACCAAAAGCCGTAAAGCCAGCAGCTAAGAAAGAAGAGGAGAAGTAGTATGGGACAAAAGGTCAACCCAACAAGCTTCCGTCTCCAAATCCACAAGAACTGGGACTCTCGCTGGTTCTCAGCGAGCAAACGTAACTTTGCTACGTGGCTGATGGAAGATGAAAAGATCCGCGAATTGATTGAGAAGCGATTTTCATCGCGTCCAACAATCAATCGTATCGAGATCGAGCGCAGCGCAAACCTGACTACAATCACAATTCATACTGCAAAAGCAGGTGTCGTTATCGGTCGTGGTGGTGCTGGCGTCAACGAACTGAAAGGCCAGATCGAAAAGATCCTTACCGGCCCAGTTCGTATCAACATCGAAGAAGTGAAGCGCCCAGAAATCGCAGCAAAGCTTGTTGCAGAGAACATCGCACACCAACTCGAACGACGTATCAATTTCCGCCGAGCCGTCAAGATGGCCGCTCAAAATGCTATGAACGCTGGCGCAAAGGGTATCCGTATCGAGGTATCAGGTCGTCTCAACAACGCTGAGATGGCTCGTCGCGAAAAGGTAATCGAAGGCTCTGTGCCACTTCACACACTTCGTGCTGATATCGATTTCCACGTCGCACGTGCTCAAGGTCCAAACGGTAGTGGCATCATCGGTGTCAAGGTTTGGATCTACAAGGGCGAAAGGAGTGACGCATAATGTTACTACCTAAGAAAACTAAGTTTCGTAAGGTTCGTATCGGCAAAAACGATGGCGTCGCCACTCGTGGCCACTACGTTGCATTCGGCGATTACGGCTTGCAAAGTCTCGACAACGAGCGCATTACAAGTCGCCAAATCGAGGCAGCCCGTCAGGCGATGACCCGTTACGTAAAGCGTGGTGGTAAGATTTGGATTCGAATCTTTCCTCATACTCCAGTGACTCGTAAACCACTCGGGCTCAAAATGGGCGGCGGCAAAGGCCAACCTGAATTCTTCGTTGCAAAAGTCCAGACAGGTACTGTCATGTTTGAAATGAAGGGTGTACCAGAGGAAGTGGCACGTGAGGCGATGCGCCTTGCTGGTCACAAGCTTCCTGTCCGTACCCGATTCGTCAAGCGAGGAGATATCTAATGGCTACCCCAGCAAAGAAACCTACCAAGAAGGCTGAAAAAGTGCAGACATCTGCCGATATAGAGAAAGAGCTCAAAGCAAAGCAAGCTGATATGCTGATGGCACTACAGTCACACAAGGCTGGTGAACTTACCAACCCACGTGTGCTCAAGACACATCGCCGCGATATCGCTCGCCTTATGACCGCTCTAAATGCTAAGAAGAAAGAGGAGACCAAGTAATGGCACAAAAGACAATTACTGGTATCGTTACGAGTGATTTGCGCGATAAGACCATTACAGTAACGGTCACATCACGCGAAACGCACCCTCTTTATGGCAAGCAGTACACTGCAAGCCGTAAGTACCAAGCGCACGATGAAAAAAACGATGCGAACAAGGGTGATAGAGTAACGATCCAAGAAACCCGTCCGCTCTCAAAGACAAAGTCATTCGTACTGAAGTCTATCGATGAGCGTGCGAAAGGCTCGATTGAACTCAAAGATGAGGAAGTCGTAGCCACAAGCAAGGTGGAGGGCAAGTAATGATCCAGCAAGAATCACGCGTAAAAGTAACCGACAACAGTGGCGCAAAAGCAGCACTCTGTATTCGCGTACTTGGTGGTACTCGCCGTCGTTATGCTCGTGTCGGCGATATCATCGTCGTCACAATCAAAGATGCTACGCCAAATGGTAACGTCAAGAAGAAATCTGTCCAAAAGGCAGTCGTCGTTCGCACACGTGACCAAATTCAGCGTAAAGACGGCAGCACGATCGTTTTCGACGACAATGCTGTTGTTATCATCAACGATGACAAGACACCGAAAGCTACCCGCGTCTTTGGTCCAGTTCCACGTGAGCTACGCGACCAAGGCTACGCAAAAATCATTAGCTTAGCACCGGAGGTACTCTAACATGGCACGTATTCGCGCAAACGACACTGTCAAGATTATTTCTGGCAAGAACAAAGGCACAACTGGAAAAGTTGTCCGAGTACTAGCTGACAAGAATGCTGCACTCATCGAGGGTGTCGGTACGTCTTCACGCAAACTCAAACCAAGCCAACTCAATCCTACTGGAGGCACAAAGGATATTCATATCCCTGTTCCTCTCGGAAAGCTCGCTCTCGTCATTGACGAAAAGTCAGGCAAAACGAGCCGAGTTGGATATACAGTAAACGCAAGCGGCGACAAAGTTCGTGTCGCACGCCAAGCAAAAAATAAGGAGATTAAGTAATGGTAAAAACCGCTACTACTGCCGCTCCTCGCTTGAAAGCCTTGTACGCTACAGAGTACCGCAAGGAACTACAGGCCGAATTAGGGCTCGATAACATCCATCAGGTTCCAAGCCTCGAGAAGATCGTTGTCAGCGTAGGAATGGGCAAGTTCAAGGATGACAAACGCTTCCAGGAAGCCGTCATCAACACCCTGACGAAAGTCACTGGTCAGGCACCAACCAAACGCCTCGCCAAGAAATCAATCGCCGGCTTCAAAATCCGTGCGAACATGGGCGCACCTATCGGTGCACTCGTAACGCTTCGTGGCGCTCGTATGTATGAGTTCCTCGATCGTTTCGTCAACATTGCATTGCCACGTGTCCGTGACTTTCACGGTGTTGGAATCAAATTTGACCGCTCAGGTAACTACAACTACGGTATTACCGACCAGTCAATTTTCCCAGAGCTTTCTTTTGAAGAAACACAGCTCATACACGGTATGCAAATTACCTTTACGATCGACAATGGCAGCAAAACGGCCAGCCGTGCACTGCTAGAGAAATTCGGTCTACCATTTGAAAAGGAGGCGAAGTAATGGCCAAGAAATCAATGATCGCTCGTGACGAAAAGCGAAAGAAAATGATTGCGAAGTACGCCGACAAGCGTGCTGAGCTCAAAGAGCTCGGTGACCTCGAAGGCCTCCAAGCGCTTCCTCGAAATTCGAGCCCAACTCGATGGAAGAACCGTGATCAACTGAGCGGACGCCCACGTGGCTACATGCGCCGCTTCGGTCTGACTCGTTACAACTTCCGCCGATTGGCATCCGAAGGACGAATCCCTGGTATAAGCAAGAGTAGTTGGTAAAGGAAAGGAGTGAATATATGAGTTTACAATCTACAGACCCAATCGCCGACCTCCTGACCCGCATCCGCAACGCAGCGATGGTAGGCAAGACAGAAATACGTGTTCCTACAAGCAAAATCAAGCAAGTTGTCGCGGAGCAGCTCGTCAAAAGCGGCTACCTCATCAGCGCAACTGTCGAAGACGGCAAACCACGCGGTACACTCGTTGTCACCATCAACCGTGACGGAGAAGTACCAACGTTTACCGAGCTCACTCGTATGAGTAAGCCTGGCCGACGTATGTACGCCAATGTTAGCGACATTCCAAAAGTTAAGCAAGGTCGTGGCATCGTCCTGATCAGCACCTCAAAGGGTGTTATGACGGGCAATGAAGCTATCAATCAACGCCTCGGTGGCGAGTTGCTACTAAAGATTTACTAAGCAATGTTTCTTGATTTTATATATTTCATACAATCACTGTTTGAAAGACGAAATCAGAGTAAACGAAAGAAAGGATAAGATATGAGTCGAATCGGAAAACTACCAATAGACATTCCGTCTGGCGTGACAATCACGGTCGATTCAGATGTTATCACGGTCAAGGGCGCCAAAGGCGAACTCACCGTGCCACACCTGAGCGACGTTACCGTCAAGGAAACAGAGGGTCAACTCATCGTTACCCGTAAAGACGATGAAAAAATTGCCAAAGCTCAGCATGGTCTGCAGCGCGCACTGCTACAAAATGCCGTAACGGGTGTTACAGCGGCTTCGAAAAGAAGCTGGAAGTAAACGGTGTCGGATTTCGTGTAAATGGTGGCGGTTCAGAGATCGAGCTTCAGGTTGGCTTTAGCCACCCAGTCAAATACAAGGCTCCAGACGGCGTCCAGCTGACATTGAACAAGATGGAAATCACCGTAAATGGCATCGACAAGCAAAAAGTCGGCCAAGCAGCTGCAGAAATCCGCGCAATCAAGAAGCCTGAACCTTACAAGGGCAAGGGTATCAAGTATGCTGATGAGCAAATTTTGCGTAAAGCAGGAAAGACAGGTAAGTAATCATGGCTAACCTCGCACACAAACTACTCAACCGCTCTTTGCGCAAAAACCGCGTACGTTCACGTGTTCATGGTAGTGCCGAGCGCCCACGACTATCTGTCACGATCAGCAACACGCACGTGAGTGCACAGCTGATCGATGACGACTCTAGCACCACACTTGCTGCTGCTACGACTGTCGGCAAGAAAGCGACCGGCACTATGACAGAAAAGTGCGCCGCTAGTCGGTACAGAGATTGCAAAAGCAGCAAAGAAGAAGAAAATTACTAAGGTAGTATTTGATCGCAATGGTCGCCAGTACGCTGGCCGACTCAGTGCGCTTGCAGATGCAGCCCGCAAAGAAGGATTGGAGTTTTAGTATGGCTGAAGAGACCAACAAGCCTCAGGCTACTACTACACCACCAGCTAGGACAGCACGTCCAGCTCGTGGTGGACGTCGCGATGACCGACGCAACCAGCGTGATGACACGCCAAAAGAGTTTGAAGAACTCGTTATCAACATCGACCGTGTCGCACGTGTCGTAAAAGGTGGACGACGTTTCCGCTTCAAGGCACTCGTTGTCGTCGGTAACCGCAAAGACAAGGTCGGCGTCGGTGTCTCAAAGGGCGCAGATGTCCAGACCGCGATAGCAAAAGCAGCCGATGTTGCTAAGAAGCATATGATCACCATACCTCTAAATGGCGACTCGATTCCACACGAAGCAGAAGTCAAGGTCAGCGGTGCACGCGTGCTTATCAAGCCTGCAGCACCTGGTACCGGTATCATCGCTGGTGGTGTCGTTCGATCAGTTATCAGTGTTACTGGTATCCGTAACTTGCTTTCAAAGAGCCTCGGCAGCACCAACAAGGTGAACATTGCCTACGCAACGATCGAAGCGCTTCGCACACAAGTTCCACGCGATCAGTGGGTTGGTGCAACGAAGAAGCCTGCGAAAAAGGAGACTAAGTAATGAAGTATCAATGAACTCCAAGCTGCGCCAAATAAAGACCGCAAGCGTGTCGGCCGAGGCATCTCTGCCGGTGGCGGCAAGACTGCTGGTCGTGGTACAAAGGGTCAAAACTCTCGTACCGGTAAAAAACTGCGTCCAACATTTCAGGGTGGACAGAACCCAATTGTAGCTTCTTCACCGAAGCTCAAGGGATTCAAGAGTCGCCGTGTTCCAGCGCAAGTTGTCTACGCAGATCACTTGAACTCACTGAAGGGTACTGTCGATAACCTCGCTTTGTTTGAAGCAGGGCTTATCGCAACACCATTCCATCAGGTTAAGGTGATTGCGCGTGACGAATGTACTGCAAAGGTGAACCTAAAGACACAGGGTGCATCAAAGTCAGTTATCGAAGCACTCAAAAAAGCCGGCGGAAGCTTCGAGCGGGTCAAAACACCGCTCCAACAATCAGCTAAAAAAGCCGAAGAGAAGAAATAGATCTTTCTCGAATTAAAAATAGGCTCGCATATTCAGTACGAATGTTGCGAGCCTATTTTTGTGGCGCTATTTCGGTGGTACTAAGCATTAATAATCGCATCATGAGTATGTCACTATCCAGTGGGATGCTGTATAATAGCACCAAGAATTACGTATTGACCATAGAGAACAGGGAACTATGAACTGGAAAATTATTTTTAGGTCGCTGAGAAATCGCGACATGCAAAAACGACTCGGTATTCTTTTTGGGCTTATAGCCGTATTTCGTTTGCTCGCGCACGTTCCTGTGCCGCTTGCAAACGCCACGGAACTCAAAACGATTATCTCAAACCTCATCGGAAGCAGTGACTTTGGTGGGTTTATCAACCTACTTTCTGGTGGTGCGTTGGCACAGCTATCGATTGTACTTGTCGGGCTCGGGCCATTCATTACGGCGAGCATCATCACCCAGCTGCTCACCAAGGCTATCCCACGGCTCGAAGAGCTTCACAAGGATGGCGAATCAGGTCGTCGTAAAATCAATCAGTGGACACGTATCCTTACGGTGCCCCTCGCGATCGTTCAGTCAATTGCATATATCTATATCTTGAGACAAACGGTCCTTACAGGGGCGACCGCAGGGGCGCTTGATACCTCTCTGACGGAATGGATAGTCGCCGTCACGGCGCTGAGTGCAGGCTCAATCTTGCTCATGTGGCTGGGTGAGCTTATGACAGAACAAGGTATCGGTAACGGTATAAGCCTTTTGATTTTTGCAGGTATTATCTCTCAACTACCGGCTACTCTAGGCACCATTGGCGCCTCAGTCTTCAATACATCTGCAGGCGCACTCAATGTATTCGGCTGGTTTAATCTACCCGTTAACCCGGACTTATTCTGGGTCATACTCGGAATTATGGCCTTGGCGATTATCGTCTTGTACGCGCTCGTCAAGATAAATGAAGCGCAGCGCGTCATCACGGTCAATTATGCAAAGCGCGTCAACTCAAACAGTGCCTACGGTGGCATCAAGAGCATCCTTCCAGTCAAGCTTATTGCTGCTGGTGTGATTCCTGTCATCTTTGCCGTTGCATTCCTCAGCCTTCCAGCATTTGTTGGGCAGCTTCTTAAGGCGACCGGAAACGTAGACTACGCGCAACTTGCCGACAACCTCATCCGATGGTTCCAAGCTCCTCAAGCGGCTGATTTTGCATCGGGTGACTGGGGTGTCGCGATTTATCCGGTGACCTACTTCTTGCTTGTTATTCTCTTTACCTATTTCTACACAGGAATCGTCTTCAATAGCAACGAGATTGCCGAAAACCTACAGAAGCAAGGTGGCTTTATCGAAGGTGTCCGCCCAGGAATTCAAACCGAGCGCTACCTGAGCCGAACCGTAAACCGCCTTATCCTATTTGGATCGATTGCACTCGGGCTCATTGCTATCTTGCCATTTGCTGTAGAATACCTCCTTGTCCAGTTTGGCTACACCCAGGTATCGAGCCTCGCAATCGGTGGTACCGGTCTGCTCATCGTCGTGACTGTAGGTCTCGAAACCATGCGCCAACTCAACTCACGCGCACTCATGGTCACCTACGACGACTATAAATAGGGGACATGGTGGGATGCTACATTTTCTTTAGAGCGCTCATCAAAAGACATCCTCTTTGTTCTTCTGTGCAGTATCGCTGGTATATTTTTGCTTGTTAGTGGATTCTATGCCTACAGATGGTACACAACCGGTGTTTTGCCACCTATAATCACAATGAAAGCCCTCGTCGCCGATCTTCGGGTAGATGAAAGCTCCCGTGTCAAAGGCGAAATCGAAAAACACATCGTTCCAGCTAATACCCTCGTTATATATCGATAGAGAAACTCGGCCTGCACCACGCTAGGGTCTTTGCTGAGGGAGTAGACGCAAACAATGTGCTCGCATCCCCGAAAATATAAATGATGCGACATGGTACGAAAAAAGTGCGACTCCAGGTACTGGAAGCGGTGCCGTGTTAATCGATGCTCACAATGGTGGGGTCTCGCGTGATGGTATCTTTGCCGGACTGCATACGCTAGAAAATGGTGACCGTATAGTGGTAGAGCGTGGTGACGGAAATAACTATACCTACGAAGTAGCAGAAAATCAAAGTATGTCCCTCGAAGAGGTAAACAAAACTGGCATGGATAAAATGATGAAGTCTGCTGACGAATCGGTCGAAGGGCTCAACCTCATTACTTGTGACGGCCAATGGGTGCCGCGTCTCCAGCAGTTCGATAGACGCATTATGCTTCGTGCTATACGTGTCATATAAGCTAGGCGCAAATTTCCCGACATCACGCTTGTGATTTAGAAATCTTTCTGCTATGATGAGCTCATCCTAGAGGTAGGAAAATAAAAACGGGGAACATTAACACAACATGAAACTAGAACTGAAGCTTTTGAGCGCGCTATTACTATTCGCAGTTATGGGAAGTATTGTATTCGCTCCAGCTACTTTTGCTGCGACTATTGGCATTACGACGACTACAGACGAGGACTCAGAACCTGCGGCGGGTACCGGTTGCTCAATATATGAGGCTGTGCAAGCAGCCAATAGCGATAGCGCCTATGGAGGGTGCACTGCTGGAAGTGGCGCTGATACCATCTCTATACCATCGGGGGCTTATGATATGCTCAATGGTAACGCCTGGAGCAATACGATCACCGTCACATCGCCAGTAACAATCGCTGGACCAAGCTCGGGAAACAAGCCTATTATTAGCGGTCTAAGCAAGGTTGGGCCTTCCGGTACCATAAATCTGCATGCTAGCGACATTTCTATTTCTAATATTGATTTACGCGGCTATTATTTAGAGAACTTTGATACTACACATAGTAATTCCTACCCCAACCTAACCCTTGAAAACCTCATGCTATCTGCTGATACCGCGCTCTATTACAAGTCGTTTGATACCAATTGTGACGGATTACGAGCGAATAACATCACCCTCCAACATAGATTCAGTTTCAATGTGTATGGCAATGATGCAATCGTCACTAATGTGAATGGATCAGATTATGCATGGCTTGAAACTGGTGTTGACAGCAATAATGACCGTGGGGGTGACGAGATAACGATCCAAAACGTAGACTTTACAGATAACTCCAGTTTTTACTTCGAAAAGAATGGTCCTGGTGATCTATTGGTAGAGAATGCAAGTCTAGACACGGCGTTTGATGATGCAATCCAGATGTTCACCTATGGCTCGACTGACGATGGAACAACAACATTTAGGAATCTCACAGTAACGAACATAGCTTCGAACGATGCAATAGTCTATGACAATTACAATGATAATGCTCTTCATGTATTGAAGATAGAAGACTCTCATTTTGCCAATAATGACGCTGGGATCATGTTTAGGAAACAACCGGTATCAACTTCAACTCCAACTCTTACCATCACCAATACAATATTTGAAAATAATGGTGACTTTGACACTGCACTGACCATATATGAGCCAAACGCCTATGTTATGATTGATCGTTCAAGCTTTGTTGGTAACCACGTCGACGGCTGGGTAGGCTCAGCCATATACAGTGAAGGTAGACTCGATCTAACGAATAATGTATTTTACGATAACTCACCGGTATCTCTAGCAGGTTTTCCTGGAGGGGCAGTCTATGTCGCAGCCTCAGCACACAAAGATAATGCAGATACTCCAGTGCCGAGCCAGTTTATCAACAATACATTTTCAAACAACGACGGAGACACTGGTGGGGCCATATATGTGGCTGACTATAACGACGGAACAAGCTCGCGTGATCTAGATATGGACCCAGTTATGATCAATAATCTATTTAGTAACAACGGAGCCAGTAGTTGCCAGGCAGGCAGCGAAATCTACGCCGTTTCAAGTAATCGTTACCCTTTAACATTTGGGAGCGGTTCGTCAAATAATATGTCTACTGATGGGAGTTGTGGCAACGCCACAGTTGTTGCAAACGCGCTCATAGAAACTGCACTTACAGATACAACGACGAGCCTTATTGGAAAAAATGGAGAGGGTGGCCACACGCAAATGCTCCAGCTGCTTACAGGAAGCCCTGCAATAGACTCAGGCACTAACAGCGGCTGTCCCGCCTATGACATCACGCTCAACACCCGTCCCGTCGGCCCAACTTGTGATATCGGCGCGTTTGAGACGACGGCCACAGCCGTCACTTCACCGACGACACCTGGATCAATACCGAGCGGCGGTGGCAGTAACGTGGATGTTCCGCTCGCACCAGATACCGGGGTAGGATACTCGCTGGCGCCCTCATTGCTCGCTCTCTTTATCCTGCCAGTGCTACTGGTTGGCTTAAGCGCCATACTATCGAAAAAATCCTAGTACGAGACATCGACAAAACTCTATTCTGTTAAAGGCTTCCACGCTACCCACCATATGCTATACTACTTTTGCGAATCGTCGTTGGCTTCGGCCGACGCGAAAACGCACAGGTAGTAACCGGGTTACTCTGCCGTCTGTCGTAGTTGAAACACTGCACACCAAACCGAAGGGATGACGCGACAGCCAGATGTAATCAGCTCTAGTACCAGTGAGTACCCGCACATTGGGGCGTACGTAACCGTAAGAACACGAGATCAACCACACCGCGAAGTATTCCTGTCACTACTACAGGGCAGAGTGGCCGGCGCAATGCGTCGACCACTCTGCCCGAGTAAATCTTGACGAAATAACCTCATTTGATAAAATACTTGCATAGCGTAGTTTACGCGTCAATTTGGAGCGTTAAACTCTTTACTATTGGGGTATCTTGCTTTATAATGTAGAGTTGTATATCTATGGCGAGTCAAAAGGAAGTAATTAAGCTGAGCGGATTGGTAGTGGAAGCACTGCCTAATACCCAGTTTAAGGTCGAACTTGAGAATGGCCTTAGTATCATCGCTCACATCAGCGGAAAAATGCGAAAGAATTATATCCGTTTGGTACCAGGCGATCGCGTGGACGTCGAGCTAACCCCTTATGATCTCACAAAGGGCCGAATCGTCTTCCGCGCACGGAATTAAATTTAAGTACTAGGTTTTACCTAGGGGGAGTTTTTCTCACTCATGAAAGTTCGTGCGAGTGTCAAAAAAATTAGTCCCGATGACCAGTTGGTCCGTCGAAAGGGCCGACTTCGTGTTATCAACAAGAAAAAACCTAAGAATAAGCAAAGGCAGGGTTAAGCATGGCTCGAATTTCTGGGGTAGTTATACCTTCTGAAAAGCAAGTGCAGATCGCTTTGACGTATATTTACGGCATCGGTCCCAAGCACTCTTCGACCATCCTTGCGGCGGCTAAGATAGAGCCGACCACTCGGGTGAAAGATCTCACCGAGGCTGAAGAACAGAAATTACGCGACGTCATAGACAAGAACTATGTTGTCGAAGGTGATTTACAGCGCTTGGTATCAAACAACATTAAACGCCTGAAGGACGTCAACGCGTATCGCGGACTTCGTCACAAGGCGGGGTTGCCAACTCGCGGTCAACGTACCCGAACGAATGCACGAACTCGCAAGGGTAGAGCAGTTGCCGTTGGTGGCGCACAACCTAAAGCAGCGTCAAAGACGTAGGAAGGATAGAATATGGCTGAAGCAAAATCTTCGACTAAGAAAAAGCAGCGCCGATCTGTCCCGAGCGGTCAGCTGCATATTCAAGCAACATTTAACAACACGATTGTCAGCTTTGCAGACAAAAAAGGCAATGTCCTTGCTGCGAGTAGTGCTGGTGCCTGTGGTTTCCGCGGAAGCAAGAAGGGTACTGCCTATGCAGCCCAGATCGCAACCGAAAAAGCTGCAGAAGCTGCCAAATCTGGGTACGGTGTCGGTGCCGTCGATGTTTTCGTCAAAGGCGTTGGCCTCGGACGAGACGCGGCTATCCGTGCGCTTGGTAACTTCGACATCAGTGTTGAAAGCATTCGCGACGTAACCGGAGTACCTCATGGTGGTGTCCGTCCGAAGAAACAGAGGAGAGCATAATGGCACGAGATCGATCTCCAATCGTTAAACAAAGCCGCCGCGAAGGCTACGCCCTTCATCCAAAGGCGCACAAAATCATGGCACGCAAAAGCGGCATTCCAGGTGAGCACGCTCACGGTCGCCAGAGCAAGCCAAGTATGTACCAAGTACAGCTTCGCGAAAAGCAAAAAGTTCGCCGTTTGTACGGCTTGCTTGAACGCCAATTCGCAAAGTTGATGAACGAAGCAACTCGCCGCCAAGGACTCACAGGTGAAAACTTGCTCGAGCTCCTCGAGCGTCGACTCGACAATACCGTTTACCGTGCAGGTTTCGCGACCAGTCGTCGTGGCGCCCGCCAACTCGTCAGTCACGGTCACTTCGAACTCAATGGCCGACGTGTCGACATTCCGTCTATCCGCGTCAAGGCCGGTGATGTTATCACTGTGCGACCAAAGAGTACGAAATCTGGCTACTTTGACAACATGGACAACGTCGTCGCTAATACGTCACAACAACCACTCAGTTGGTTAAAAGGCGACATCAAGAAGCTCAAAATAGAGGTTACTGGCACGCCAAAGCGCGAAGAAACCGATCCAGATATCAATGAACAGCTAATTGTTGAGTACTACTCACGATAAAGGGTAAGGAGTTACATATTATGTCTAAAGTCATTCACAACCCAGCACTCGCACGTGTTGATGACACTGGTGCAAATTCAAGCACATTCGTCATCGAGCCACTGCACGCTGGCTATGGCAACACACTCGGTAACAGCCTTCGCCGTGTCCTGCTCAGCAGCATCCGTGGTGGTGCCGTGGTTGCATTTCGCATCGATGGCGCAACACACGAGTTTACGACCGTAGAGGGTGTCAAAGAAGATGTCGTTGACATCATGCTAAACCTCAAGGGCGTTAACTTGGTTTGTCACAGCGACGAACCCGTAGAAGTTACTATCGAGAAAAAAGGCGCTGGTGAAGTCACCGCCGCCGATATCAAAACGACTGCCGACGTAGAAGTCGTCAATCCAGAACACGTTATCTGCACCATCGACGACCCGAAAAAGACCGTTCACATTGAACTCGTCGTCGAAGCAGGCCGCGGCTACCGCAGCATCGAAGAATCAAGCACTGAGCGTCTGCACAGTGACATGATCGCCCTCGATGCAGCATTTAGCCCAGTACTTCGTGTACGTTACAAGGTTGACCCAACACGTGTCGGCCAAGAAACAAACCTCGACAAGCTCGAGCTTACTATCGAAACTGACGGTTCAATCACTCCTCGCGAAGCATTCGAAGAAGCCGCAGCACTTCTCGTAAACCAGTACAGCGCACTTGCTGGCAGCACAACTGTCGAAGCTGCACCTGCACTTGGTCAGAGCGAAGAAGAAGACGAAGGTCAACTAAATACGCCAATTGAAAACCTCAACTTGTCTGCACGAACCGCAAATGCGCTCGTCAACAATGACATCCGCACAGTCCACGATCTAGTGACGCTTTCAGAGCAAGAACTACGTGAACTCAAAGGCTTTGGAAGCAAAGCCCTCGATGAGGTCAAAGAAAAATTGGCAGAACTGGAGCTCTAAATGCACCGACACGGATATAAAGGACGTAAATTTGGCCGCGAGCGTGATCAGCGCCGTGCTCTCTTGAAGGGTCTCGCTACGAGTCTCGTTGAGCATGGTTCTATCGAAACCACGCTTCCAAAAGCCAAAGAGCTTCGTCGCTATATTGAAAAGCTGATTACCAAAGCAAAGAAAGGCGACCTCGCCAATCGACGCGCGGTTATCGCTGGTCTTAGCACGCAAGCAGCTGCATTTAAACTCGTCGACGAAATCGCACCGCAACTTGGTGGTCGAACATCTGGGCATGTTCGCGTAGTACGTACGCGTGTACGTACTGGTGACGCTGCACAGCTCGCGCGAATCAGCTTTGTTGATGAGCTCAAGCCTAGTCCAAAGGAGACCAAGTAATGAAGACTTTTTCACAGAAACCAGCCGATGTCTCACGACGCTGGGTGCTCGTTGATGCTAGTGACGCTCCACTCGGTCGAGTAGCAACACTTATCGCCAAGCACCTTATCGGCAAATATAAGCCTACCTACACGGCTCACGTTGATGGCGGTGACTATGTCGTCGTAATCAACGCAGAGAAGGCCGTTGTCACGGGCGATAAAGAACTGCAGAAGAAATACTACCGACACAGTGGTTTCCCTGGAGGCATCAAAGACGCACGACTCGAAGAAGTTCGTGAGAAGTTTCCAGAGCGAATTATCGAGCAAGCTGTCAAAGGCATGCTCCCAAAGAACAAGCTGTCACCTGAACGTATGAAGCGCCTCAAGATATTTGTAGGTGGCGAGCACGCTCACACAGCACAACAACCAGAGAAAGTAGAGGTCCAATAATATGGCTGAATCGAAATATCTCTACGGTCTAGGTCGACGCAAAAGCTCAACAGCTCGCGTACGACTCTACAAAGGCAAAGGTACTATCACGATCAATGACAAAACTGCTGAAGAGTACTTCGACAGCAACACGACATTACTCGCTGAAGTTACCGACCCACTCGCACTTGTTGGCAAGCAAAAAGACTATGATGTCACAATCAAAGTTAGCGGTGGTGGTGTAAGCGGACAAGTCGACGCTATCAAGATGGCTATCGCAAATGCGATAACTGTCGATGCTGCAGACCTACGAGGCACCCTAAAGAAAGCTGGCTTCCTGCGTCGCGATCCACGCGAAAAAGAACGCAAGAAATACGGCCTTCGCTCAGCACGTAAACGCGAACAATACTCAAAGCGTTAGTGCACCCATCCAAAATACAGCTCCTCGCGACTTGCCTGGAGCTGTATTTTTTGGTATAACTACAGTTATGAAACGCATACACACAGGAGCGTATTGGTTTACCGACAGTTCATCTGGCGGTTTGCTCCGTGTTTTGTAGACACTCTAAAAAGTATTGAACAGACCGCCAGAAGGCGGTTTTTTGTATAAATTTTTTGGAGATTAGTTATGACAGATAGTATACAGAATCAAGACAAGTTGCCCGTGGTTGTGACAACGGAGCAGCTGAGAAATCGATATTTAGGTCCAGGCATTGCCAGTCGTGCGTTTTTGCTCGCACGCTATGACATGAGCCCAGAGAATCCGATAGAAGAAGCCCTGCGGCTAGGCTTTATCAGAGTTGAAGACGTTGATGAGCAGTAGCGCAGGAGCAGGTCAATTGGACCAGGTAGGCAATCTCATGTACCATAGTAAGAACATGCACGATACTATTACCACCCTTGAGACACTCATGGATTTTTCTCCAGTGTCATCTGATCAACTGGCGATTACGAACATCCTTAAGTACATACAGCAGCGACTAATCGAAAAAGGACTCCATGTCGAGCGTATCGATGTCCATGGCGTACACAGCTTATACGCCTCTACTATGGGCAGGAAGCACAGCACGGTGATGTTACAGGGACATATCGATGTCGTACCGAACGGACAAGCGTTCCGACGTGATGGCGACCGTATCTATGGGCGAGGCTCGTATGACATGCTGTTCGCGATAGCGTCCTACCTGACCCTCATCGACCAGCTCGATGACCCTAGCCATCATGACATTAGTCTATTGCTGACGAGCGACGAAGAGCTCGGGGGCGTCAACGGCGTGGGTACGATTATGCAGCAGCCGGACTATACCGCCGATGTTTGTATCATCCCCGATGCCGGCGAAAAATTTGGTGACCTGAGTATTGGTGCGAAAGGCCTGTACCAGCTCGAATTCCAGCTCAATGGCCAAGCGCACCATGCGTCTCGTCCATGGGAAGGTGACGGCGCAGCGGACAAGGCAGTACGCTTCCTCGACGAACTACACCGCGCCTTCGATACGTCTAGCCGCACAAACTCGACGCTCACGATAGCTTATCTCGATGCCGGCAGTATCCTCGCGCTCAACCAAGGTCCGTCTGAAGCAAAGGTCGGCGTGGACATACGCTACAAAGACCGCGCCGAATACGACAGGATCAAATCCATCATCCACGACCTTACAAAAAAATTCGATGCACAAATTGTCGCCTTCCAGCATGGACGGAGTTTCGAGCTCGATATCCAAAACGATTACGTCAGTATGTTTATTGATATGTACCGAGATGCAATCGGCAAGGCGCCTCGTCTCATGATCGCCCACGGCTCATCTGATGCGCGTTACATTTCAGCGCATGGTATACCTGTAGTCATGTTCCGCCCAGACGGGCACGGTGCGCATGGTGATGACGAATGGTTGTCAATCAGCTCTTGGCAAGACTTCCACACACTCCTCACACGCTACGTCACCACACTATCACGCATAAAATAAGGTATAATACCTCTATGGACAACAAAACTGTCATCCTCACTGGCCTACGCGCCAACAACGACCTGACGATAGGCAATTACTTCGGTGCGATGCTGCCGATGATTGACATGGCCACCTCACGTGCCAGCGACTACCAGGTCAACATGTTTATTCCTGACTTGCACAGCTTTACGACACCAATTAATCACGACGAGCTGCACGAGCAGATCATGCATAACGCTCGCCTCTATGCTGCTGCTGGATTGCCAGTCGACAACGACAGCATAAACCTCTATCGTCAAAGTTATATTCCAGCTCATAGCGAGCTGACATGGATTCTTGACTGCTTCACAGGTTTTGGCGAAATGAGCCGTATGACTCAGTTCAAAGACAAGTCAGACAAACTAAGCGATCAGCATGTCAGTATGGGACTATTCAATTATCCAGTACTGATGACAGCAGACATTCTGCTCTATGGTGCTAAATACGTTCCCGTCGGCGATGACCAAACCCAGCACCTCGAATTTGCTCGTGATATCGCTGAGCGCATGAACAATCGTTTCGGTGAACTCTTCGTTGTGCCTGAGCCAGTTCTCAAGCAGCACGAATTCTTCGGCAAAGACCAGGGCCTCCGCATCATGGATCTATTGCACCCAGAAAACAAAATGAGCAAATCCGATGAGAGTGGCAAGGGTGTCATATTCCTCGGAGACGACCCAGATGAAGCGGCAAAAAAAGTCATGGGAGCAACGACAGACAACCTCGCACATATTGCCTATGACCGCGACAACCAACCAGGTATCAGTAATCTTATCGAGATACTCTCACTATTGCGCCATGTGCCAAAACACGATATTGTCGGCGAATTTGGTGGCAACGAACGCTACGGTGACTTCAAACATGTGGTTGCCGAGGAAATTAAAGCATTTTTGACTGATTTCCAGTCACGCCTTGGCTCTGTCGATGACGATGCGATTCTCAAAAAGCTAGAGCAGTCTGAAGACGCTATGCGCGTTCAGGCGAATCAGACGCTTCTACGCGTCCAACAAGCAGTTGGATTGCGACCAAAAGGCAACTAATGAAGATTTCTACGAAGAATTGTCTCGAGATTTTGCGCAAATTTAGCATTGCGGATGAGCTGAATATTCCTAAAGAGATTGAACGCCTCGAGGTAAGCAATCCCAGCCCGATAAACACTCTGGCGTCATTCCGATTTCAACTGAGCCGCTATGCGATTCTTTTCGATGACACTGCCGAAGATGATATCCAATATATCGAGATACAGCTCATGCGGTCACTTCCTGGTGTTGATGGGAAGCCTATTGAGAATCCACTTCATGCCGGTGTCTACGGTATGCCATACGAAGGAAAAGATTGCTATCTGTACGTGCTCGATACCAATCGTCAGCGACTCGACGTCTATCTTGCAAACAAATACCCAGACTATTCTCGTAGTAGTTGGCAGAAGCAAATTCGGCTGGGCAGCGTAACAGTAAACGGCAACGTTGTGACGTCTCCAAAGCAGTATATTACGCGTGAAAGCGAAGTCGAGGTGACTATGCCCGAAATCCCAAGTCATGACGACCGAAATCTACCCATACTCTACATCGATGATTCGGTCATCGTCATCGATAAACCCGTCGACATACTGTCTCATCGTAAAAATGAGCTCAACGATGAGTTTACTGTTGCCGATTTCTTTGCTCGCTTTACGACGGACGAGTTCGACGAAACTCGGCCAGGCATCGTTCATCGCCTCGACCGTGACACCAGTGGTGTTATGATTGGCGCACGGACGCACACGAGTTACGACCACCTCAAAGATGAGTTTGCAAATCGTCGTGCACACAAAACCTACATCGCCGTCGTGCAAGGACATCTCGACCACACTGAATTTATGATTGACCTTCCGATTGCACGTCACCCATCCAAGCCAGGAACCTTCCGGGTAGACGGCAAAGGGAAGGACGCGCAGACGAAGGTAACTGTCCTCGAAGCAGGAGAACACTTTAGTCTCGTTCAGCTCGAACCGAGAACTGGTCGCACACATCAACTTCGTGTTCACCTTGCCCACATGCAACATCCTATCGTTGGTGATCGCCTGTATGGTCCGAAGGCCGACCGTCTGTATCTCCATGCGCACAAGCTAGTCATTACGACGCCCGATGGAACGAAACATACGTTCGAAAGTCCCGTACCAGATGAATTTAAAAAACTCGTTTTGTCCGATGACTGAGCAACTTATCGTTCACGACTCATTTCGGCCAGTACTTACTAGCCTCAAGAATAACCCGCCGCAAGGCATACTACTCCACGGAATCGAAGGAGTCGGTCTTCTGACAATTGCTCGATCCATCGCTGGAAAGACTGCCATCGTCCTGCAGCCACAAACAAAAAAAGGTGAGGTGGACCTCACGGGAGGCACCATTACCATAGAGCGGATCCGAGGCCTGTATGAGCAGACACGTAGCGGTTCGGTCTCATTCGTTATAGTAGATAACGCTGAGTTACTTTCTGCCGGCGCGCAAAATGCATTTTTGAAACTACTAGAAGAGCCCGGTAAAAATCTGCATTTTATCCTCACGTCACATCACCCAGAGCGTCTGCTCGCGACGATTCGATCGCGCGTGATCGGCTATCATGTCCCACCGATCAGTGATGCTCAAAGCCGCGCGATACTGAGCAAAGCAAACCTCACAAACGAGCAGGTACTCCAAGCGATGTTTCTTGCGCAAGGCAGACCAGCAAGCTTACTTCGCATCTGCGAAGACCATGATAGCTTGCGTCAGCTCGGCGGTGTCATGGCAGATGCAAAGCGTTTTCTCAACGATACGTCTCGGTATGAGCGCGTCGGAACCGCATTTCGATATGGTGCCAGCCGAGCAAGCGCACTAGAGCTGACAGATGCAGCCCTGCGTATCATGCAACATACACTCTACCAAAAGATGAATAAAGGCAGCGGCGCTACCGCTCAGCGGCTTCTGACGCTTCACGAGGCGCTCAGCCGTAATGCCAACCCTCGGCTACAGCTGATACAGTTTGTGCTAGAATAGGTACCAGATGTACGGATTAGTATTATTATTTGGCCTCGGTGCATACACGATATTTCGCGAACAGACAGTCGTAGAAGAGGCAAGCGATATACCCCAACGTCTGAGCGAAAAGCTCGACAAGTTATGGGATATCGCCCAAGAGGCAATCAAAGAACACAAATACCTGCGCGCAGAGAAGGCTTTGCTGACGATATTGCGCGTCGATGAACGCAATGCCAGCGCCTACAACCGCCTCGGTATTTTGTATGCAAAACAGCAAGCTTACAAAGACGCTATCGAATGTTTTGAGATAGCACAGAGCCTCGAGCCGAGTGCATCGAGCCTCCACAACGTTGGGCTTATCTACTACGAGACAGAGGACTACGACAAAGCAGCAATTGCGTTCGAACAGGCCCTCACACTTGAAGGCGATCATGCCTCACGGCACATTGCCTACGCGAAAGTCCAAGAGAAACTCGGCCACGTCAATCGCATGTTTGAATCACTCGAAGTTGCCACACGGATGGAGCCGAGCATTCAGACCTACAATATTTTGGCAGATGCCTACGAGCGCCATGGCCGCACAGAGGAAGCTACCAGCTTACGCGCAAAACTCCAGAAAGTCGCAGAAAAACATAACACGCCAAAACGAGTCAATCAAAAACGTAAAGTCGTTATGTAGCGACTGAAACTATTTCGATGTTTTCGTCGACTTTTTCGTCGATTTTTTTGTGCGTGGTGTTGATGCGACAGACTTCATCGTACTTTTTGGCTCAGTGACAGCTGGTTCAGTAATTATTTTTGTATTGCTCAGACGCATCAGCACGATTCCCTGTAGTAACGTCCACGCGATTAGATTCACGAAAAATACCGCCATGATGAGAAGTGCAATTGCTGTCATCTGCTGGCCGAGGTCATAGTCGACGAGACCAACGAGGCCTGCAAGAACTATAAGACCAATTGCAAAGGCAACATACGCATGTTGTAGCTTCACTCGCTCGGTGCGGGTTTCATTCCATTCACGGAGGGTTTTTGCAATCAATGTGTACATATATTACTATTATATCACGCTTGCACTTAAAAGTCAACATAGATTGTCCTGAGCACTATCTTTTGCTGCAAATAGGATAAAATAGACCTGAATGATAAAGTTTCTCCAAAAATGGTCTCTTGGCTGGCTCGGTGTATACCTGTATGCTCGGCGCTCCGGTAGACGATTTATTGATATTGATATCATCGATCGAGTCATGCACTCCATATTATATAATCGCAGACTTGAACCGTTCGATGAAGATGAGCATAAATTGTATGCATCTATCACCAGCACGACGTCTCTCTGGCACGGGACTGGACTTTACCAATATCGTGATGGCAGTCTAATCAACAGTTTCGACGAAACCATATCGCAAAAATCACTCCGCCCAGACAAGGATGTGTTTGACATCACCATAGGGGAGATGAAGAGTGTATCGACAGCTCACCAGCGCATGTACGCTAGGATCTATGCAGACATGCACGAATATCTGGGCGCGAATCCTCATGACAGATACGGCAAACCATACTTTTGGGGCTACTTCTTCATCGTTTCATCCGCGCTCATCGCCGTTCATAAACTTAATTTGTGGCACAACATCCGAAAGCGCCATCGTATAGCTCGCGACGTGCGTACATCCGCAGAGTCTACTTGGTCGAGGAAAGTGACGACACGACCTTTTTCATCTTGGAAGAATTTCTTTACCGATGGCTCGGATATTAAGGGCAACTGCGGCATACTCATAGGTATTGGCGGGAAACATACCAAACATACGACCTCAACATATATCAGTATGTACGAGACAAGGCTCGCAGAAAATATTGGCGTCGAGAACTGGACGCACATCGAAGTAGCGTCGAGTCATATCGATCAAATCAAACAGCTACTGAGTAAGCGTGGTATAGATATACCGGTATTTGCAATTGAGGGATGTGAAGCATATTGGTCAGAAAGGCGATTCAGTGAGCTTATTGGGCTGAGGAAGCAGTTGTAGAAATATAATGGCAGGATAGCGCTACGCTTCTGCAGTCACTTACAAAACAAAATGCTGCGCGCTTCGTTTTGCTTCGCTCCTTTCGCCGAACCTCTTTTGCCTCTAGCAAAAGAACGGTTCGAAGCATGCACTATAAGCCAAGAAAATATACCCATCCTAGGGACGGGTATATTTTCTTGGTACTGGGGGCAGGATTCGAACCTGCGAAGGCTGAGCCGGCAGATTTACAGTCTGCTGTGTTTGACCGCTCCACAACCCCAGCGGATCGTCTGTGGAGCCGCTTCTCGGATTCGAACCGAGGACCTACTGTTTACAAAACAGTTGCTCTAACCAACTGAGCTAAAGCGGCATTTAGTACAAGAACAATCATACCTGAAATCCGGCAGTTTTACAACTGTTTGCGCAGAGACAGCTACTCCATGCCTTCGCGACTGACCGGATCAGATATCTCTGCTTTGTGGCTGCCGATCGAAACGGGATACTCGCCGTTGAAGGCTGCGAGACAATACTGATTTGCCTTGACACCCGTGGCTGCAACCATTGCAGATATCGTGAGAAAACCGAGATAGTCCGCCTTGACGGCTACACGCATCTCTTCGACCGTCATGTTCGCCGCCATGAGCTCTGATTGCTTGGGCGTATCGATACCGTAATAGTCAGGATAGCGGACGGGGGGACTAGCAATCAAGACCGAGACCGACTTTGCCTTGAGCTGACGAGCGAGCTGAACAAGACGGGGTAATGTATTGCCTCGAACAATTGAGTCGTCTATGAGATAGACGTCTCTGCCTTCAACCCGCTCAGCTATCATCGTATGCTTGAGGCGAAGGTTACTGCGACGCGCGTTTTGGCTTGGCTGCATAAATGTGCGACCAACGTAGCGGTTCTTGATGATTGCCGTCTCGTGTCGGAGTCCAAGCGCATCGGCATAGCCTTCCGCGGCAGGTACAGATGTATCTGGAACTGGCACGACGACGATATTACTCGTGTCACTCTGCGTGGGTGGGTGTAGTTTGGCCAGTTGTGCACCAAACTCTCGTCGGACCTGATCGACGCATTTTCCGTACAGGTAGCTGTCGTGACGCGCAAAATACACATATTCAAATATATCGAGCCGTGGACGGGCTTTTGCTATCTGAAACGAATCGACGATCTTTCCTTTGTGGATGACGACCAGTTCGCCCGGATTCACAGAGCGCAGGTATTTCGCACCGACGGTATCAAGCGCACACGTCTCCGAGGCAACGACGATACCGTCTGGAAAAGTACCGATTTCGAGTGGCCGTATGCCATAGGGGTCGCGAAAGGCAAACAATGTGTCTTTGTACATGCCGGTACATGCATACGCACCTTTTGTCATTTTCATGATGTCGCGTATTGCTGCTTCGATGGGTCGACCCGAGTGTAGTTTGCTCGATATCGTTTTGCCGAGCATCTCGGAGTCATTGAAATCTCGTGCAAGATAGCGCCGTTTCGTCAGGTATGTTTCGAGTTCAGATGTATCGGGAAGATTGCCGTTGTGAGCCAGTGCGAAGCCAATGTCCGGGCTGAGTACCGGCTGTTGGTGTGCGAGTTTATCGCCATTTGTGGAATAGCGATTGTGTCCGACAGCTATCGTGCCAGTGAGTGTTGCGATGTCGCTTTCTTGGTACACGTCTCGTACCATCCCTGGACGACGTACCGCATGAAGTGTTTTATCGAACGTCGCGATGCCTGAACCTTCGACGCCGCGATGTTGCAGCGCAAAGAGTGCTTGATAGGCAATCTGTGCAGCCTCGGTGCCAGATTGAACAGTTGAAACGCCGACCACCGCGCATTTCTCATTCAACTTTTCATACATAATCTTATTGTAGCATTCATCACTGACTCAACGGACACTACCTAGCAGTATTATTGACTACTATTTACAAGATGCGATGCACCAATCCTGCGCCTTGTGATAGTCGACGTGTTTTGCTACAATTCTAGAGGTTAATTTTTACTAGCACGCCGCGATAGCTCAGTTGGTAGAGCGCATCCATGGTAAGGATGAGGTCTCGGGTTCGACCCCCGATCGTGGCTCCATTTTTTATTTGATATACTGTAGACATGGCACAATTTAGTTACGACGTAGTATCGAGTTACGATGCGGCAGAGATGAATAACGTTTACCTGCAGACAGAGAAAGAAATTTCGAGTCGATATGATTTTCGTGGCACAGCCGCTGGCATCGATTGGCTCGCCGACAAAAAAGGCATTAAAGCCACCGCCGATAGTGCCTGGCAGCTCGAGCAAGTGATTGACTTATTTGGCAAAAAGCTTGCCGCGCGCAATCAAACCAGCAAAGTACTCGACCTCAGCGGTGAAGTGCATGAGAGCAATATGAAAGCCTGGCAAGATATACCATTTCGCGATGGGTTGAGTCAGGAAAATGCCAAGAAAATCACAAAACTACTCAAAGAATCACACCCGAAGCTAAAGACCCAGATACAGGGCGAAGAAGTTCGCGTGACCGGTAATAGTAAGGATGAGCTCCAGTCTGCGATGCAAACGCTCAAATCAGCTGACTTTGAGTTCCCACTACTCTTTACGAATTACCGATAATTTGCTACAATATCATGAAGTTATCATTACAAACTTTTTGTATATAGAGGAAATATGGCTAAGAAGACGAATACTAAGCGAAAGATTATTGCGCTTGTCAGTGAGCTGACAGGTCACCGTACGTATGTGACACGCAAAAACACTCAGAATACACCCGACAAACTCGAGCTCAACAAATACGACCCAGTTGCACGCAAGCATGCAAAATACGTTGAGACAAAAAAGAACCTCGGCCGAAACGAAGTCAAACCTCGCAAAGGTTAATCAGCGAGTCGGCGGTCGATTGTTTCGACCAGCCACAAACCGTTGTTTACCATCTTCTCCAAAAGCGCCCTCGATGGGTGCTTTTCTGCTTTATACAGGTATAGTGTATTTTCGGCAATTTCAACACTGATGTCTTTGAACGATGCACCAATCGTATCGGTCAGTTCGGGTGTAAGCAGTGCTGCGACGATTTGAGAATGTATCGGTCGAGCATACACTGTATAGGCATCGAGAAAAGGCTTTTTATGACCAGCAGTGTATGTCTGTATGGGAATAGGACTTAGCTGACTATAGCGTGCGATGAGTTCGTCGCGCACCGTATGGTGACCGATATAAGCATTTGGGATCTCATACTTTGAATGTAGGTCAAATGTCATGATCGTCCAGTGATGATCCTTGATGCGTTTGTCTGGGTAATACAGAGCATCGCGCCTGACAGTGATCGCGATATCATAGCCCTTGAAGGTCCCAACAGTGTAGTAGTGGTCATCGTGGGTATTTGAGACGGTGATGCCTCGCACAAGACGGTGGTCATCATCTTGCTGGTCAACATAGCCAAAGTATACTAGCCCGAGATTGTCGGCAAAACGCCGGATTGTCTGTGCGGTTGAGTGCCGATGTATGAGGTGCTTTGGGGAAGCACGATGGAGTAAGTGGCGAGCCGCATGTAGGGTTCGCTGCTTCATGCAGGGTCCTGATCTTCGTTCACCATGTAGTCGAGTAGGGTAGCCATAAACTCAGCGTGGCTCCACGCCAATGGTGCTACAGACGTCGAATACCCGCTCTCAGGGATGATTTGTTCTGCCATAACACCTGATGCATAGCTATGCTTACACGACCAATCGATAAGTTCACTGGCGGCTTTAATTTTGTCATGCTCGAGCAGGTACTGCGCATACCAGAGTGTCGTAATATGCCAAAAGTTGCCGATTTTTTCTCCAGGCTCACGGCGATAGGCATCATCTTCGTAGCGTGGCAGGCCGATGCGCTCGTCTTGTTTAAATTCGCGAAGTGCCGTATCGATTGAGTCTGTGATGATTGGGTCGTGGACGTCGTATAGTCCAAACATGAACGCGCCAAAAATTGCCGACATGTCGATGCTGTTGTCGTCTTCGTAGCCGTCATCCGTCGGTATCAGGCCTTTTCGCAGAGATTTACGGTCTTGGTTGTAGAAGCGACCGTGAGCAGCTTGGTACATATCTTCAGCAGCCGATCGCCATGCGACCGCGCTATCTTGGTCACCAAATTCTTCTGCCAGATCAGCCGCAGCGAGCAGTGAGGCAAACGTCACCGATGTCGTATAGGTCGAGACAATGAACCGCTCTTCCCACAAATCATAGGATGGCAACGGTAGGTTGGTGTCGGAATCGATGTACCCGGTCAAAAAATCAGCCATTGGTTTGACGAATGTCGAGTAGTACTCCGTGAGCAATTTTTCGGATTTATGCTGGTGATAATATTGGCTAAACGTAAAGAGTACGAGTGCTGTTTCATCTGTCTGAATCGGCGGAGCCACACGTTCGCCATGAACATACGTGTGCCAACTACTGCCAAGCGCGCCGTCAGAGCGATATTTATGCGAAAGATAGCCGTTTGGATGCAGTACGCGACGGCAAAAATCAAAGAACCGTTCAACTTCATCGGTATAGCCAAGTCGCATCAACGGCCAAACAATATACGCGCCGTCTCGTGGCCAACAATAGGCGTAGGCATCGCGATTGTAGTTGAGCATCGCCGAATCAGTACTGGCAATAATTGCGCCGCGGTTGTCCATTTGCGAGCGTAATACCATCGCACTCACGACGAACTGTCGTCGCCACCGAACTGGAAGCCGTAGACTCGCCTTAGTCGTAGGCCGTAGCCAGTCGTGCCACCAGCTTGCTGTGGCGATAAATCGTGCATCCATAGTGGCTTCGCGCAGCTTTTTGTGTGCCATGATCGCGGCTCGCATGCTTGTGCCAGCCGCAATCCAGTAGCGCACGCGTGATGAGCTGTGAGCGCCAATCGTCATACGAAACCGCAGCACCGAATCAACACGACCATGCTCAGAGCTCGAGCCCGATAGCTCGCCGTCATCAGCATCTCGCCAACTGCCTTCGTGACCTTCGATACCAAAGAGCCCGACGGTATGTTGATCAAATAATTGATTTTCACATTCACCAGATATCAAAAATACTCGCCGACCGCGATAGTGCATGATGGCGTCGGTATCGGGAAGATACTGCGCCGTATCGGTATTTCCACGGGAGTCACCAATCACAAATGCTTGGTGAGTAAAGAGGCGGATCTCACGCTCCTCGGACGCGGTATTGACTACATGGATAGAACGCATAAAGACGTTTAGCTCACTGTCGACGGCATCATCAAACTCTAGAATCACTTGTTTTGCGTCATTTCGAGCAACCGTGTGCCCAATCAAGCTCTCGTGTGGATAATCAAAGGTCAAATACCAGCTCCCGTCATCGAGCCAGCTAATCTCGCCGGCAATCCAGACGCCAATCTTGTGGCGTAAGCCTTGGCCGATAGTGTGGTTTTCGAGTCCGACATGCGGAAAATGAAAATCATGTACCAGCCCATAATCATTTATGCCGACGTGTAATTCTCCATTTCCGAGTACAATCGGACGAGCCATCTATATACCTCCGTAATGTGACTGTTGGATCAACCGGTAGCGGATATCGCGAATAGCATTCATGACATACAGAAATGCATCATACGGTGATTCATACGGACTAAAGTACGCGTGCACATCTCCGTCGTTGAACCATTTCGTACACATATAGTAGACATGGTCTGATGTTTGCAGGCGTCGCCAGTCGCCGATGAGCACCATATCGCCGCTGCGCATCACGTCCGACTCTAGCGCATAGAGGTGGCGCATCGTTTCATGCTGCAAGCTATTGCCAAGCCAGGCAGTAAGGTCACGCTCGGTATCTGCCCATGTCACTGTGTGTGGCATGCTGATTTCGCCGCGCGGTTCCTCTACTTGAGATGCTTCCGTGACTGTATAGAAGGTATTTCCTTCGGTCTCGAGCCACTGAGCGACAAAATGTTCCATAAAGTTGAAGATGCCTGTATCTTCCCACTGGTGTTCGCCGAAGGTTTCGTAGTCCATAAACAAGTTGACGATCGAAGCATCACCGCCGAAGGCAGCATCCATCCACTGCCGATACTTGTGTGCATCGAGAGGGTATTCTGCCCAGGCCTTGTTTCCGAAACGAAAGGCAACGTCGTCACTCAGTCGATAGTTCTTCATGAGCAAACGGATATTTTCGGTGCCAGCAGGCCGGTAGACATAGTTCGGGCTGCGCCAGTCTAGTACAGGATCCCAGCCTTCGGCGAGGATTGCTTTGAAGCCAGCTTGGTCTGCCCAATGTGCCAGCTCGTCGTTGTAGGCTAGCTCGGTATTGCGAAAGGCAGTCGTCTCAACCCCAAAAAGTTCTCGGATTTTATCACGGTGCTGAGTCAACTTGTTTTTCAAATTCTTCGCGGCTATAGAAGAAAGCGAGGCTGTGGTAGTACGTCTCGGCGACAATCTCTACGCGTCCTGTCGCCACCAGCTCACGAAAATCATCGAGTACATCTGGCGCCCAGGCTCGAGCCTGCTCGATGAAGGTGCCCGTGATACTGAGCGAAACCTTAAATTCAGGGTGACGATCGAGCAAGCGCTTGAGCAGCGCGTTCATCGGGCGATACGATTTGTCAGCGACTTTATTGAGGATACGTGCATTGTTGCGATCATTTTCGCCAACGCCATCGTAGTAATCATGATGCAGGGCAGTGTCAAATACCGAATACTCGCGTACACGCCATGGCTGGTGCACATGGAGGTACAGGGTTATGCCACGACTCATATACTTGCTCCTTGTCGCAAGCAGACGATAATTTCGTACGCACTTGTCAGCGACATCATGCCACGATAGCTTGAGGTATTCAGACTTTGCCGCTTGGCGTAGTGAAGAAAGCAATGCTGGTGAGGTCGCGATACCAACTAATTGGTCGGCGAGGCGGTCGACATCCCAGAAATCATACCGGAATATACCTTTTAGTACTTCACCGACACCCGATTGTTTCGTGATGATGAGAGCATTGTTGAAATGCGCTGCCTCAAGTGCGGTTAGCCCAAATGGCTCGCTGACTGAGCTCATCACAAATACATCCGAAACATGAAAGGCATCACGCCATTGTTTGCCGCGGACAAAGCCTGTGAAAAACACTTTGTCAGATATACCTAAGTCTGCAGCGAGGTCGATCAACTCATCGCGCTGTTCGCCGTCGCCAGAAAACAGAAATACCATCTTGTCATAGCGCTCCGAGGCGCGAGCAGCGGCACGCATGAGCTGAGTCAAGCCTTTTTGCACCGTAAATCGTGTCACTGTGCCGACGACGGTATAGCCTTCGTCGCGCAAGACTTTCAAGGTAGCGATAGGTGCGTTGATCGTAATCAAAGTCGAGCAGCGACGATACATCGAGGGCATTATGAACCACTTCGATTTTTTCGGGTGGAATATTATATTTGTTGACGATAATCGCCTTGGTGATGTTGCTGACGGCAAAAATCCTATCTGCCATCATCAACCCTTGGTATTCAATCTCGTGAATGAGTGGGTTTCCGTTGTCAGAGGCGCTTCGGTCAAACTCTGTTGCGTGTACATGCACGATGAGTGGCAGGTTAGCGACTTCCTTGGCGCGCATGCCAGCTTCCATCGTCAGCCAGTCATGTGCGTGTACGACATCAAATTCGCCAGAGCGCGCTAGTTCTTCGACGTGGTTGATATATGTCGCCTGCAGTTTACGGAGTGATGAGTAACTTCGAGAGTAGGCAAAGGTGCCTTCAGAGCGTTGATCAGGAATAATCTCTGTAGCAGCGTGAATTCGCATCCAATCAGTATCTGGGTGGTGTGCCGCATAGGGAAGCACGAAATCGATATCGACCCCTGCTTGAGCCAAAGCTTTTGCCATATGATAACAAGCGACTCCGAGCCCGCCACTGTTGTGCGGAGGGAGTTCCCACCCTAGCATCAATAATTTCATTATAACCCGCGAGGTTCCCCTCGGCCCCACTCCTCATTTTTTAGTGTTTTTTATCTATCGCTCAGTATAGAGCTTATGGCTACACGATTGCAAGGAAAAATGCAAACTTTATGAAAAAATCATCACTATAAATCTATTAAAAGTGTGATTTATGTTACACTTTTTGTTATGACGATTGAAGAAATGGTGCAAAAAGCACATATCGACACACCAATCGACCTCACAGCTATCGAAACGCTCGATAAAACCGAGCCACTCGTACATCTCGAATCCTCACACAATGTACAGATTGAGCCATACTGGCGCATAAAGGGCAACTGGGAAGGCGAACGCTACCTACAATATATCGCCTACAATCCAAACTACACCGAGATCTACGTACGAGCGACTCTGGCCAAGATGCTATCATCGGCTGCCTCATATTTGCCGACTGGCTACAAACTCGTCATACGCGCCGGGCATCGGCCTATCGAAGTCCAGCTCGAAATGCTCAAGGATTGTGCTCTTGAATATCAGTCACGACACGATGTGAGTGGCTCCGATGCACTAGACTATGCGCGTCAGTACGTGACCGATCCGCGGCTACGTCTTCCGCCACACACATGCGGCGCTGCTGTCGATGCGACTATCATCGATGAGAGAGGTGAGTTGCTAGACTTTGGCAGCGAAATAAATGAAACCAGCAAAGCCTCTAATCTTTTTTATGATGGACTCTCACCGCAGCAACAAAAAAACCGCTCTCTGCTGCTCGAAGCCATGCTACAGGCTGGATTTGCCAGCCTGAGTACAGAGTGGTGGCATTATTCGTATGGTGATCAAGTTTGGGCTTGGTTTTATGGCGAAGACAAGAGCCTCTATGGCATTTCTAGTCTCACCGATAGCATGTTTATATAGTATACTGTATGTTACTGCGGAGGCACGCGGGCAACGCTACTGAATGCATAAGCGACCAGTGAGACCTATCGTACACATGGCAATAGACACTGTCTCAAATGGCCAAAGCAGTCAGGTGAAAATATAACCGGGTTCTAAAAGCCGGCCGTCCCGTCGCAAGCATGATTACCTTACGCTAGACGCCCTTGATTTCATACCCAAATTGCTCGCTCAACTTATCTAGATCCGGCTTACCAAATAATTCAGCCAGTGCATCAAGTTTGGTCACCTTATCCGCCCCGATTTTCTGGGCTGAGTTACGAAACCACTCATACGTACAGAAGTATGGCGGTTCATACGGTGGATTGCTCTTTGAGTGATACTTATCTGCATACATAATCAATCGCTCTTCATCTGTTTTGGCAGTGTAATCGGCTACTGGTATAGGCAAGCCCTGATCTATCACATCTTTCTCTGTCAACCCCACACCCGTGTGGTGTGAAGCAAGGCGCCAAATATCCTCTGAAAAGCCTTCATAGTTCAAGATAGCTTCACCAATAGTACCGTGTTTTACACCTTCGACAAAGCGACCATCCTTCAGGACATCGTACGCGCCAATGTCATGCAGCAAGCAACCAACGTGCACTAACTGTCGGTCTATTCCGGAAACGGGCTTGGCGTCCAATAGCTGCATGGCGAGGGATTCAATTACTTGGCAATGTGTATAAACGAGGTTGAAATCATCATCAGTTTTGGCGTATTTCCGATGTAGTGCTTTGATTTGTTGATCAGAGGGTAGCATGTCGTAATTGTAGCATGAGAGTAATTTCTGTAACACGCAGGGGGTTGCAAAAGGACGGTTCGAGGCTTGACTATAGCAGACCTTGATGAACGCGTATCAGGAATTTCCCTAGAGCTTTGTCGAATCAGAGAGCTTTATTCGGACCTTCTGCGACATGGTGCTCGTACTAACATAAGCAAGTGCATCGACATCAGGATGATAAAGCTCGATCATATCTAAATCCGGGCGACAAAGAGACGTGTACCCGGGATCTGTTTTCCCTCGATCATAGACCGCTTGAGGCTATCGTATTTATCTTGCGAGAGAAAGAAATCGACATCTCCAGTCTGAGACCTGTACGGATCGGGTTTGCGAATGTACAGGTGGGTGTATGTGGTTTCCGGTATATCGTCTCTAGCTGGAATCGTGATAGGCTCTAGCAGAGTAAAATATTTCAACTCTGGGTTATCGGAAGCTTCTGTAATATCTTCGCGGACAGCCTTGAGAGCCTCAAACTCGTCGTCGTAGTGACAAAAAATACCGATATTCCCAGCGTTTGGTAGATACTTACCAAACGAATTGAAGCAAAGCTGATAGCATGCAAAATGCGTGTACTCTATGTAGTCTAGGAGGTCGTCTTTTGTGCGCATTGGGCTGAACCTGTAGGGATGGAAATCTTGCATAAGGAGATTATAACAAAAATGCTTCTGGCGGTGACAGCAGGACAGCGCTTCGCTTCTCCGCTTGTTTGCCGAGAAAATACCTTCGGTGCTTTCTCGGACTGCACTGGCGCTACGCCGAACCTCTTTTGCCGCAGGCAAAGGACTGTTCGAGGCTTGGTATCATTGCCATATTAAAACGCTAGGTAAACCTAGCGTTTTAATATGGCAGACGTTATTGGACGCGTTTCAGGAAGCTAATAAGTTGCAAAGTATGCAATCAGTATCTGCAATGGGATATTGAGGAAGAAAGCAAAGATCCATATCTGCACATTGTGCCCTAATCTCCAGGACTTTGTTTCAGATGCACCACCAACTAATGATATAAGTCCGTCAATAAAAGCATAGCCAATCCATATCCCTATAAACCATCGCAAGCTTGTCAAGAGTAAGTTATCGAAATTGGCAAGCCATACTGATAAGAAGAAAGGTAGACCTAAGATAACAGCTTGTACAAGTAAAAAGATTATCAACCGCCACCAAATAGGGACTTTATCATTGCTTGCAATTTCTGAATCTGTCATATTCTGAGGTTACTCCTTAAGAAGCATTGTACCTATAACAGCAAAATATATCCATATGAACGTAGGCAAGATACACTTCGCGTAGCCAAGGGGCTAGTGGATGTGTTTCTCGAAGATAGCGTTAAAGCGGCTCCAATTCAGCTTGATCCTAATCATATTCGAAAGCAGCATAGTTTAACCAGTATTTTTTAAACGGCTTTGAGCAATTTTGATTGCAATGCCATAATTATATATATGTGCAATTTCATCAGATTCATAATCCGAGGTTACGGCAGTGAATATATGCGCCATAAGCTCCCTAGAAGCAGTTTTATCTCTGTAGATCCACCAGGTGAATAAGCTGTATACCGCTATTGTCATAAGTATTAGCCAACCATAGCTATGGACCTCAAGATTCCCGCCGAAGAAGTTCGTATCTACTGCGGCAAAGACGACAAAGGAAAAAATATAGTTGTCGGTGCTCCGAATGCTATTTTAAGCATCATATCTTCAACTAGCTTCATGGACATTTCTGTCCAGCGATAGAGAAATCGTTTTTGATAAATAGCCACAACATAAGCTCGCTCATTTTTAATTGCGGCGATGACTTGAAGTACATTCTCCTGCTCGTTATTAGTGTGCATTTTTTTGATACTTTGATCTGCTCGTTTTAAGATGTCATTTGGTTCCATGCCGCCTTCATTTATAGCGTCCAACCGTACGTTACCATTTTCACTGTTATTTTTCATTGTATCATTGAAGTTTTTCACCAGGAGTAGCAGGACAGCGCTGCGCTTCTCCGCTTATTTGCCGAGAAAATACCTTCGGTGCTTTCTCGGACTGCACGGCGCTACGCCGAACCTTTTTTGCTAGAGCAAAAGAACGGTTCGAGGCTTGATATCATTGCCATATTAAAACGCTAGGGTAAACCTAGCGTCATAATATGGCAGCTCCTAATGGACACGTTTCAGGAAAAATTCTATACGACCCCGCAGATACTATACTCCGCAACTAGTTAATATCTGAGGATAGAGGAATGACCTTAACGGCTACTTCTTTGCATACCACATAGAAATAGGATAGTGAGCAGAACGCTAGAGCCGAACACTATAATAACTTCGGACCAACCTGCGGGCTATCACTCCCAAGCGCCGACGGATCAAAAATGGCTACACCCAGCGCGAATAATCCAAAAAATATTAAAATTGAATAACCTAAATTCAAAATGACTTTTTTTCGGCTAGTAGCCGCCATCTTATCTTTCGGTCCTATCATTTTTACCAAGATGTACATACTTGTAGAACCATACAGCGAACGCAAGGGTGAGTAATGTATTGATTGTAAGCAATACACCGCCATTTACGTCTGCATCACCATTACTCTTATTGCCGAATACCGCACCAGCGATCGCATCGAGAATTATTGCTGCTACTATGAAGAATAGTAACGACAAGAACAAATGGATAAGAGCAAACTTCCGATTTTCTTAACCATATTCCCCCTTTGCTACATTTGTAGCCTTATTGTACCAAACTTACGAACGAATCGGGATCGTGAACGCACTCCGCAGCATTTATC
>CAVVEW010000007.1:0-77362 GCA_963747455.1 uncultured Candidatus Saccharibacteria bacterium
CCCCATTTTTTTTCAGAAGCAAGTGCAAATCATCGATTATTTTGTATTTAAGAGAGTGAATTGAGCTCGCAAACACGAACCACTGTTGAGAATCGGCCTCTTGAACTGCATTTGAATCCATAGGGGGATTATAGCAAAAGTATACCGAAAAGTCCGACAGGCTTTAATGGACGCGTTTCAAGAATAATTCTATTTCACTCCCGCTGATGGACTACTTCGCAACTTACATCATGCAAGCTATGCAGAGTTTAACGGCTTAATCAAATCTCCAGAATTATTTCGTACGTAATTCACCGACTTGCTAACTTCATAGATCTCGAGAGAGCCATCAGGCATGGGGCGTAGTAACTCTTCAAAGAATATCTAGGTCTCTCTCATCAACGTGCAGCCACGCATCCTGTGCTTTGTCATCCAATACCACTGGCATACGATCGTGAAGTTTACTCATCTCCTCATTCGGTTGTAGTGGTCATTATAGAGTAGTGGTCGTTTCCTTCGCTGTCGGTATCGTAAATGGCAGCAAAAAATAATCAACTTATGGTCATATGGCTGAATCCAGTATGGTATTTTTCCATCCTCAGTTTTCTGCCACTCATAAAACCCATTCGCAGGCACTAAACATCGGATGATTTTTTACCTGTCTTACCCCAAAATCTCTCGAGTGCTTTTTCGGAGCGTGTATTAAAGATATTTCTCTCCATATCGGGGCCAAGTTTTCTATTGATATCCCCATTACATGAGCCTTTGCTGTCCAGGTTTCTCATTCTCGGCTATGAGGAGGACTAACGAGGTTTGAGTTGGGGGCGACATTATAATTTGGCTTGAATCTATCCTTATGATTTTGAAGAAGTTCGCTTTCAGAGATATCGTATAGTCCATATCTACCGCACATAGCTTGCATCAACTCCCACTCCCTGATTTCTCGTCTTTGGGTTTCTGCTGCTTAGCTTGCGGCATATCTCTCACGAAGATCAGCCGTGAGTAACTCTGACTCTATCCAATGCACAGCCAATAGTATCACAGCCTTAAGGTCACTCACGTCTTTCGCTTCCCAAATACGACAGATGCGTCTGTCATTGCCTAGCCAGACCGCACGTGAGCAAACGTCCTTTATATTCTGATTGCCAACATCCTCGGCTATACATTTGCCAAGAAACTTCTTTTTTATTTGGTCCTCATCATCTGGTTTCAGGTAAATTAGGTAGTCTTTAATCAAAAATTCGAGCGCCTTTCGATAGCCTACACCAGCGATTTTACTTAGTCCTAATGATTCTGCTTTATTCGCCTGATTGTAGATTTCTACAAACTCTTCGGATATTTGTGAAATTTTATCCGGAAATTCTACGGCTGCATAGTTCGTCGGACGTATGTTTTTGAAATAGAAAGCATTGTAATTTGTTGAGTTTGGTCTATAGTACGCGATGCTATATGCTTTACAGCTATTTCTAGGGCACTGGAGGACGACTTGCAGTTCTTTACTTCTATATTCGATTGATCCTCCGTCAACATTGAAGTGGGAAGTTATGATTTCCATATTTCCTGAATGATGACACATTGGACAGGCATCGGGAATCATATTTAATTCTCCACTGCTGTTAATCGTGGAGCTCTGTTGATGTTGCTTGAATGATATTCTCATTGTAAACTCCAGTTACTAGTACCGTTATTCTAACAGCTGGTGAGTACGAAGAACAGCTAATACACGCTCACCACTTGATTGGTAAATAATCGCGGTTAAGACGGATCACTACCAGGTGACAACTAAAGCATCATCTACATGCCGGCTACCTAGGACGACAAGCACGCTTAACTCCGCCCCATCGTAATGTCCATGCTTTGAATTGTTGACGAGTTGCGCTACATTTAATGTAGCCTATACTAGCGGAACATTGTATAAAGCGTCACACGGTAGACTGGAAGTGATGTATACCACTAGCATAACCAGACCGTTATTAAGATGACCCCCAAGCGAGAACAGGCACGAACATCCAGTGTCTTTTTTGTTATTAATTATAGATAGACTCTCAGCTACAATGTTCTGATATACCGAAGGGGTAGCAGGACAGCGCTACGCTCCTCCGCTTGTTCGGCTGAGAAAATACTTGTCGGTGCTTTGGGCTGCGCGGCGCTACGCTGACCTATTTTGCTATAGAGCAAAAGGACGGTCTTCGAGGCTTGATATCATAGCCAATATAAACGCTAGGGTAAACCTAGCGTTTTACTTGGCAGGGGTAGCAGGACTCGAACCTACGACACCTGGTTTTGGAGACCAGTGCTCTAGCCAACTGAGCTATACCCCTATAGCAATAGGTATTGTACCAACATCTGACCGTTACGCTAGATGTGTAAAAGCATGGTATAATTATCGTCATGAAACAACTCCATGTATCTACGCCGCACTGTTTGATTGTGACGGGACTCCCGGGAAGTGGCAAAACACGTTTGCACGCGCCTTTGCCGATGCGTTTAGCGCGCCGTTTCTCGATACGCCGGCAATTCGTTCATTTGTCAGGATGGTTATCCGGCCGATGATCTAGTCAATGAAATCGTCAAACAAATCATGCGCACCAAGTGCGACAATCGTCATCGAGACTTCAACTGGCAGCCGAGCAGAGCGCCAAGAACTCGTAAAGCAAGCCAAAGCAAACGGCTATACACCACTCGTCGTATGGGTACAGACCGAACCTGGCATCGCCAAGCGCCGCTCAACGGTGTCGACGCGCGATCACGTCGCACTCTACGACGACTGAATCTTACGAGCGACACGCCCGAAAATTTACTCCACCAAACGATTCAGAACCGACCTGCGTCATCAGCGGCATGCACACTCAGCCATCGCAGATGCGCGTCGTCCTCAAAGCGCATCACCCAACAAAGTGGTCGCGATAGAGTTACTATTACACCGGTAGAACGTAGTGCTCAAAACCCGCGGCCGCGGTCAAGTATTGGTTCAATAAGGTCTACACGCAATGACAGAATTACATACGATGATCAACTGGGCACGGTCACGATTCGACGACAGTGCACTCTCGCGTTCAGTCTCGTATGCGGCTGTCGCCAAGAGGCGAAATCATCGTCTCAGCGCCAAAACGTCACGCCTGTACTCGGTCATCAAAGCACATCGTGCGAAAGTCACGAGATGAGCTCGCAGCCATGCAAGACCAATCGCGTCCACGACTCTATGTCGATGGCCAAGCTATCGGTCAATCGCACCATCTGGCATTTGTCGCATCGGATTCTTCGACTGACACAACGGTCAAACGAAAGACACGCACAATGATCGTCAGTCTACCCAGCATCGCCGTCCAGAATCTAGAGCCGTCCAAGACAAAATTCGCGAGGAAGTGCGTGCAATCCTGCGCCGAAGAAGCGAAGGCGTATCTGCCCAAGCGACTCGCAACGCTCGCGGCCGACACGGCTATCAGCTATCAAAAAGTTCGGTTTCCGCATGCAATCAGCCGATGGGGAAGCTGTAGCTCGAGCGGTACCATCAGCCTCAACATCGCGCTCATGAAACTTCCGCTCGAGCTCATCGATTACGTCATCTTCCATGAACTGCTCACACACGGTCGAAATGAATCACTCGCCAGCATTTTGGGCGAGGTAGAAAGCCTCGATCCGGATTACAAGCAGCACCGGCGAGAGCTCAAGACGCATTCCCCGATCGTGTGATAGTGCTTATGCTATACTGATGGTGATATGAGCCAACGAAAGCGACGAGAAACCACGAGTCGACAATTGATGCGCATTAGCCGTATTGGTAGCGTTGTGGTTCCCGCTGTCGTATTGCTGTATCTCGTCCTCGCATATTCTCAGGCAGGTATCGCGGTGCGAACCGACGACCAGCCACTCGTACTCATCGCTGCACTCGCATGGCTGGTAGTCGGCTTCATGCTGACGCAGGAAAAAACCACCTACCGATTCCAGTCGACGCGATGGCTCGGCGCCTATCACATCGATACTGGCACTCTTTTTGCTGTTTGTTGTCGGCTTTGCGAGCCGGCTGACGTACCTCTGGTCAATCTTACTCATTATCAGTCTTATATTTATTTGGGCTGCGTGGCGCATCCTGAGCTCGAGCGCTTCTGCTGATCATGACAGCAGTCATAGATGTGTTGCTCGTTGGAGCAATCGTCGTACGATCAGCCCAAAATCTGACCTATAGTCTCATCACTATCAGCATATCCGGCGTTGCGATCGGAATTATGCAGGGTGCAAATACCGACCAAGCCAGATCGACACTGCCCGTGAGCAGGCTGAGCTCCAGCAAGACCGTCTGTTGACACTCGTAAATAATCTCGCAGATGCCATCATCAACCTCGATGCGAGTGGCAAAATCATGCTCTACAACGCTGCGACACTCAACCTCCTCGACACCAATGCCGGTATCGACGGACACTATATCGATGAGGTATTCGATTTTAAAGATAGCGACGGCAAACCATTCAAACTAGTCGCGAGACTTAAAGTATTAAATCGGTCACTGTCCGAGATGACTTGCATACAGACATCATCTGATGAAATTATGCGACTAGAACTGACGATCTCGCCGATCCGCACCACCTACACCACGAATACGCAAGAAAAACGCCGGCTGGATCGTCATCATCCGTGACATCACTGCAGCCAAAAGCCTCGAGGAAGAGCGAGATGAATTCATCAGTGTCGTCAGCCACGAGCTCCGTACACCAATCACTGTCGCGGAAGGCACCGTCAGCAATGTCCAGCTGATGATGGAGCGAGGCGGCGTCAGACAAATCAAAGCTCGGCCCAGCGATCGATATGGCGCATGAACAAATCGTCTTTCTATCAAAAATGGTAAACGACCTCAGTACGCTCAGCCGAGCAGAACGCGGTATCGGTGACGAAGCAGAGGAAATCGATGTCGATGAGCTCGATCCATGGCATCTACAACGAGTACGATCCTCAGGCAACGCAAAAGGACTACACCTCGACCTCCACCTGCCTGCGAAACTCGGGACGCATCCGACACGAGCCGTCTGTATCTCAAGGAACTCTTGCAAAACTTTATGACAAACGCTCATCAAGTACACACAAGAGGGCGCGTCACGATAGACGCAAAAGTCGCAAAAGGCAAGTAACTATCGCGGTCACGACACGGGCATCGGAATCAGCAAGGCCGACCAAAAGCGAATATTTGATAAGTTCTACCGCGCCGAAGATTACCGAACACGCGAGACTAACGGCACCGGACTCGGGCTCTACGTGGCCGTAAAGCTCGCAAAAAAGCTTGGCACCAAGATCGATATGAAGTTCGCGCCTCAATCACGGCTCGACATTCAGTATCACGCTTCGAGCAAGATGTATAAGCTTGCGCAGTACTAACTTATTTTGTTAGATTTACCATACGGCCGCTAATAACTGCGTGCTGGTCGAGGATGCATGTTCGATTAGTACCGCCGTGCAACCCTGCGCACGTTGATGGAGAAGCCATCACTGGATCCGGCCCCGGGGAAGTTTCGGCGTTCCCGGGGCTCCACCCCTTGACTATTTCCATCGAGAGCATCTATAGTGATACTTGACAGTCTGGCCTAAACCAGACTTTTTAAATTGGGAGAGAACATCAGTGCCAAAGTCGACCAAAAAAACCAAAGCAACCAACTCTTCAAGCAAGAGTGGAACAAAAGTCACTCGTATCACCGCTAGTGATAGTGGCGCAAAGCCAGCAAGAAATCACCAAAGTCTCACAAGCTGAGTTCACACGAGAAAGCAGACATTGCGGAAGTGGCAGTTCTCAAGAAATCAAAGGCGAAGTTCACAAAAGCCGAGATTGCAGAACAGATGCGAGAAAAACAAAGTAGCCGCAAGCGACGCCCACTCAAGGCGATCGGTGAATATTTCCGTGGTGCTTGGTATGAGCTTCGACAAGTCCGCTGGCCTGACCGTGCGACGACATGGCAGATGACCGGTGCACTCATCGTTTTTACGCTGTTTATCGGCGTGGTGATTGTACTACTCGACGCACTGTTTAAATATTTATTTGAATTGATGATTGGTAAATAAGGAGACTATAGGAAATGGCTAAAACTAATCGATATGATGATAGTAGGGCATGGTACGCCATACACACCTACTCTGGATATGAAGAAAAAGTTGCGGACTCGATCCGTCAGCGTATCCAGACCGTCGACATGGCTGACAAGATTTTTGACGTCATGGTACCAAAAGAAAAGCAAATCCAGATCAAAAACGGCAAGCGAAAAGTCGTTGATGAAAAGATCTTCCAGGGCTATGTCTTGGTAGAAATGAAACTTACCGACGAGACATGGTATATTGTCCGTAACACACCTGGCGTCACAGGCTTTGTCGGTGCCAACACGACTCCGACTCCTGTCTTCGAAGCAGAAATCACCAAGATCAAAAAGCGCATGGGCGTCGAAGATCCGAAACACCAGATCGACTTCGCCGAAGGTGAAGTTGTCAGTATCGTCGACGGTCCGTTCAAGGGCTTTGATGGCGCAGTATCAGAAATCGATACAGCCAAAGGCAAGCTACGCGTCATGGTCAGCATGTTCGGACGCGACACTCCTGTAGAGCTCGATGCACTGCAGGTAAAGAAAGTCTAACTCGTGGAGCTCCCTTCTAAATTTTGCGTTAAGCCAGAGACAGAACGGCTCAGAGCTGAAGGGCGAGAAGCGCTCGAACAACTAACCGTGCGTAAACTTCGATGGCTTCATGCCGATACGCATGGGTTTCTCGCATCGTCTCAAGATCCAGAATGGAATGAGTTTTATTTACTTAGGATTGAGCTCATCGACCAAATCCTCGCAGACGGCACCCATAGGCAGCCCGTTGAATATACTCTCGGTCGACAGGTGGTCACGCTCAGAGTGAACCCAGCCTATCTCTAATCGCACGATGAAATATTGATTTATTTTAATATTTGTGCTATAATAGGTTAATAATGTCCTCTAGCAAAAACAATTTGTATTACCTTGAGTCGCCGAACCCAGATCATCCTTTGGGTTCCACTCCTTTAGCGGTCGTTAATCATCAGAGCTATGAGACAGAGATTCGCGACGATAGATTGCTCGCTGTGACGATTGGCAAAGAGGCAATAGTTCAGGCTACTTTGGAACATCTTGCGACATTCCTTCGTGAGCGCAATGCAGCAGTGGGCGTACGTGCCCTGAGTATGCTGGACATGCTCGCAGAGAATGGCGTCGAAACGCTAGGTTTCGAGGATCTACAAAAGCGTATTGCAAATTCAGTGGTGGAAGATTCGACACCATCCCTAGAAGTCTATACAGAGGCACTATCTCTACCTGATGCACGACACCATATTGCCGCCCAGATGACAGAACTTGCCCTACGCCGGTCATCTTCGTACGCTGGCGAGCCTCTCACTCACGTCGAGGCAGCAGCACTGGCAACCTATGATGCAGCGTACCAAGCTCTTTTCGTACCAACAAAAGGCTTTACAACCCGAGACCAAGCTATTAGCTCCCTAGCTGATCGATATCCCGGAACGGAGGTTTAAAATGCCTACCCTAGACAGATTGCTATATATTTGCTATAGTTTATCACTGTTACGCACTGCAAAAAAGCTTCAACTATTTAGCAGTAATCTACAAAGGAATTTATAACAATGGCAAAAAAAGTCATCGGTAATTTGAAATTACGTATCCCAGCGGGACGCGCAACTGCAGGTCCTCCTGTCGGTAGCACGCTCGGTCAATGGGGTCTGAACATGATGGATTTTATCAATCCATTTAACGACGCAACCAAAGATATGATGGGCAAGGACGTTATCGTCCACATCAAGGTCTACGAAGACCGTACGTTCACCTGGAAGAGCCTCGGCCAGCCAGTCGACGATATGATCCGCGCAGCAGTCGGTATCAAAAAAGGAAGCGCCAAGCCACATACTGAAAAAGTTGGCACGATTACTCGCGCACAGCTCGAGGAAATCGCCGAAGCGAAAAGATGGACCAACTCAACGCTATCGATATGGATGGTGCCGTCAAGGTTATCGCCGGTACAGCTCGAAGTATGGGTGTGGAGGTGCAAAAGTAAGCATGGCCCAAGCTCTTTTCGAAGAAGCAGATTCATCTGTACTCGTAGTCCCGGAGCTTGTGGCTACTGAGCCTGACAACTCATCAATACTCGATGGATCGCCGGAACATCAGGACCTCGATACCGAACCGACGGATCTCACCAAACTAGAACTGGCAGCCAGAGCTCGGGCAGCCATGATTCTTGCTGAGCAGGGTGCGGCGGAGGTGGCAGCTCGGTTAGATGACGAAATTAGCCGTATCGCAGCTGAACTCGAACCAATGGGCGCAGACAGACTAGAGCAAGTTGCTTTTATGGCTAGAGAAGGCGGTCCCATGCGACCAGAACTAGCTGCAAAGATACGCACGGCTTTAACCGATAAGGTCCCCGCGCTTCAACGAACGCATATAGTAGACTCCATGCCACATAACGACTTATAGTGCAGATTGCACCAGCTGAATCGACGTGAATTTCACGTCGATTTTGTATTGACGACGTACCACATCGGCGCGGTACAATAGTAGCAACACCACTGCTACTTCAGGCATCTTAACGCTTCGTAGCTTCTACCACAATCAAAACTAAGAGGAGGGAGTTGCTATGGGGCAGCGATTATTTTCACTATCATTTGCCATCACTGCGTATGCTTTTGATCGGCAGGGAAAGTGCTACCCGTCGAGAGTTGCAATCGATGGTAAGACACTCTATGCAAACACTCATACGCGTTCAGGAGCGGCCTGCTTCGAAGACGATGGTATGCAGTTTTGGCTGCAGCGAAAAGGCGAGTCGTGGTATATGGTAATGCCAGCTACTTTTTGAGCTGTGCAGCGAGCGTCTCGAGTACATTAATCATAGCGCCTACAGACGGCAAGCGGTAATTTGCAGCCGTCTCACCTAGGCCTATCTTGATCGTGTACGAACCATGCGGTGCTGCCTCGAACATGTCTTCGTCTGTGTAATCATCGCCAGCAGTGAGCACGAAATCAGCGTCGTAATCACCAAGTACAGCCTCGACCGCCATACGTTTGGTGATAGATGAGGGCTTCACTTCGATAATTTTATTGCCTGAGTGCACAGACATGTCGTCCGGTAAGACCGAACGAAGCTCATGACGCAAATTATAGGACCGAACAAGCGCGAGATCTACTGGAACATTGCGATAGTGCCATACGGTTGCGAAATCTTTTTGCTCTATGGTCGAGCCGGGAGTTCGCGATGTATAATCGCGCAGAACCGGCATGATAGCTTCTCTTGCTGGTTCGAAATCAATATCGCGTTTGTGCCATTCACCGTGGCGCTTGGTCCATGCTCCATGTTCGGCAATGAGCTGTGCCTCGGTATCGCCAAACCATGATTCCAGCGCGTCCTTTGGACGGCCACTAATGATGCAGAGGCGTGTGTGCGGTGCGGAGGCGAGTCTAGAGATGAGGTCATGAACTCGCTTTGACGGCGCGGCAGCAGATGGTGCCGAACTTGCCTTGAAGGTTTGTAATGTTCCGTCGTAATCCAGCAGTAGTACACGCTCTCGTGCGACCTTGAATGTATCAGACATCTGCTCCAGTTGCGTTCCTTTTAGCTCTAGGATTGCTTCATCGGTCTGGCGCTGGTGGACTTTTTCGAGCTCAGACATAAACTCTGCGCCCCAGCTCCTGACTGGATGATCCTTTATGCGTTTTTGCATAGACTTGAGCCGCTCGAGTTTTTCTTTTTTTGACATCGTAAATGCTTTCTTGAGCGATCGAGAGATCGCGAGGGTATCGTTTGGGTTTACTGCGAGTGCTTCTGGCAATTCATCGATAGCGCCTGCCATTTCACTGAGTATCAGAACTCCCGGAATGTCACCCTTACTAACCACGTACTCCTTAGCAACGAGGTTCATACCATCACGACGCGGGGTCACGAGCATGGCGTCAGCTGCCATAAACATAGGAACGATTTCTTCGAGTGAAAGTGTCTGGAACTGGTAGACAATTGGCATCCACTCGGCTGTGCCAAACTCACCATTGATACGGCTCACCAGTTGCTCAATCTGCAGCTGCAGTTGCTGATATGACTCGACGCCTGTTCTCGAGGGCGAAACTACCATGATGAGCACTACTTGGCCGAGATAGTCGGGGTTATCCTCTAGGAAACGTCGATAGCCTTCGAGACGCTCTGGGATTCCTTTGGAATAGTCCAAGCGATCTTCGGAAAAAATGATTTTCTGCCCATGGTAGGTATCAATCAATGATTCATGTGTTGCTTTGGCATCATCACTCTCGCGCATACCCACAAACCGATCGTAGTCGATGCTGATTGGAAATGAATCTACTGAAACGATGCGACCATCGACATGCACAGACCCGTGGTCGTCGCTCAGTCCTAAGAGTCTCAAGCAGCTGCTGAGAAAGTGGCGCGCGTAATCATATATATGAAAGCCGACGAGGTCTGCTCCCAGGAGGCCTTCGAGCAATTCTTTGCGCTCAGGCAATAAGCCGAAATACCTCAAAAGACGCAAAAGGAATGTGATGAAAGTAGCCGATAACAGAATGAGGTAGCTTCGCACGTACCATGGCCGGCAGGAGCATGAGGTGGTAGTCGTGGATCCATATGCGTGACTCGGCTTTTGCGAGCTTTGTCGTGGCATCACGGTAGGCGCGATTTACTGCGCTGTACGCTCGCCAATAGTCATCACGATTTATCATATAGGACTGGAAATAATGAAAGAGTGGCCAGAGCGTATCATTTGCGTAGCCTTCATAAAACAATTCGACATCTTCGTTCGAGAGAAAAACAGGGAAGCATCCGCGTTTTTTGAGTTCCTCTGTGATATCCTTGCGATCTTCGTCGGTCAACTCATCATTTGCGATACCCGGCCACCCAATCCATATCCTGTCATCATCTTCGAGTGAGGCGAGAGCAGTTGGAAGACCTCCGTCACTCTGAATGTAGGATAGTTTACCGTCTTTCTTGGTGACCTTTACTGGTAATCGGTTTGAGACGATTACTGTCGAAAACTTCGTCATACACCTATTGTACCATCGTATCGAACCATGCTCGCATATCGACTCGCCGGTGGAGCGGTGCCGCGCGCGCATTTACATGTCATTTGTCATCTGTTATAATAGCTGGACAATATCAATGTTGGGAGAGTAGACAAAAACGTCGCTTGTACCACAGAAAGGATTACACCAATCATGGCCAAAAAAGCCGATTTGCTCGAAAAAGCAAAAGAACTGAAGCTCGAAGTTTCAGAAAAGAACACAATCGCGGAGATTGAAGAGGCGATTGCTGGAGCTGAGAAGCACGAAGTGCGTGAAGCTACTGTCGCAAAAGCCGGCAAACGTCAGAAAAAGCACTCAAAGAAGCTGAAGAAAAAGCCGAAAAAGAAGCTCGAAAAGAAGCAGGCGACACGACCTCCACGACCCAGAAGCGCTGAAGCAGCAAGAAAAAAGGCCCGAGCTCCAAAAGTTCGTCCACGTTATCGAACGCCGCGGCAAAAACTACCGCAAGGTAGCTGAAAAAGTTGAAGCTACTAAGATCTACTCACTCGAAGATGCAGTGAAGCTTGCAGCCGAGACTAACCCAAGCAAATTTGATGCTAGTGTCGAAGTTCACGTCCGACTCGGTGTCGATCCTCGCCAAGCAGACCAAAACATCCGTGCAACTGTCGCCTTGCCAAACGGTACCGGCCGCACAATTCGTGTCGCTGTATTCGCCCCAGAAGACCAGCACGCTGCTGCCAAAAAAGCTGGCGCTGATGTCGTTGGTGACGAAGACTTCCTAAAGCAACTCGAAAAAGAAGAGCTCAACTTCGACGTTCTCGTCGCAACACCGCAATATATGCCAAAACTTGGTAAATACGCTCGTGTACTTGGCCCACATGGCCTCATGCCAAACCCAAAGTCTGGTACTGTTGCAGCAGACGTCGCAAAAGCAGTATCTGAAGCAAAAGCCGGTAAGGTAGAATACCGCGTCGACAAGCAAGCTATCGTTCACCTTTCTATTGGCAAAGTCATTCGGTGCCGAAAAGGTACTCGAGAAATGCGCAAGAATTCTTCGCAAGCCTACAGAGCCAAAAGCCAAGCTCACTCAAGGGTAACTACGTTCTCATCACGACTGTCGCTACGACCATGGGTCCTGGTATCAAAGTCGAAAACGCCAACTAGGCAATATCAATCAAACATGTTTCACCGCCGGACCCCACTCATAGAGGTCCGGCGGCTTCTCGGTATCAGGAAACGACGGGCTTTGCCAGCGTCGAGCCATCGACTTCATCCGATACCTGCAATATACCCCTCCTCCTAGTGCTGGGCAAGCATTTTGTATGACTCTATGTCACAATGTACACATGAAACAGGGACCGAGTGTACGAACAAGACGCAACCATGCTATATATATGAACTATTTAAGCAACAAGGATGCGAAAATCTGCGATTTCTGCGGATTTCACACTGAACACAAAGAAGTTCAGGAAGAACTAGATTATTTTTGGATTGTAATCAATCCTTATGGCTACCAGATATGGGATGAATGTCGCGTAGAGGAACACCTACTACTCATACCGAAACGACACATACATTCTCTTTCTGAGCTTACTACCAAGGAAATGGTTCAGTATACGCGAGTCATCAGCGAGCGAGAGGAAAACGGATACTCTGTGTTCACTCGTCCGATGGGCGGGAAAACACGAAGCGTTCTGCACCTTCATACACACCTGATAAAAACTTCTCCGAAATTGATCCGATGGATATTCTTCCTACGAAAACCGCACATGTTGTGGTTTTGGTAGCCCCGTGTAAATATTACACGATGTTGTCCCGCAAGCGTGTGACATAATAGGCACTAGAAAAGGGGAGAGTATATGAGGCAGTATCTCAATTTACTTCAGGATATCAAAGATAACGGCACGAAAAAGTCCGACCGCACTGGCACGGGAACAATCAGCGTGTTTGGGCGACAGGTTCGCTACAATCTGACGGACGGATTTCCCGCAGTCACTACCAAAAAACTCTACTTCAATAGCGTCGTTCACGAATTGCTGTGGTTTCTCAAGGGCACCGGCAATATCGAATATTTGGCGCAAAACAAGGTCCATATCTGGGATGAATGGCCATTCAAAGCCTATCTAGAAAAAAATAACTTGCCGATTCCTGAAGTCAATTCAGACGAGTGGAAGTCGCAGATGAAAGAATTTATCCAGAAAGTTGCCACGGACCATGAATTTGCAGAAAAATGGGGCGATCTCGGACCGGTTTATGGCGTCCAGTGGCGCAAATGGCCAGATGGAAATGGCGGCTACGTCGACCAGATTGCCAATGCAATCGATATGATCAAGAACACTCCAGATAGCCGGCGCATCATCGTCAGTGCCTGGAACGCTGCAGAAATCGATGAGATTGTGCGCATCGGCGGCTTGCCACCATGCCATAGCCTGTTTCAATTTTATGTCGCTGATGGAAAGCTAAGCCTGCATCTCTATCAGCGTTCGGCTGACACGTTCCTTGGTGTCCCATTCAACATTGCAAGCTACTCACTCCTCCTCGCTATGGTCGCGCAGGTGACAGGGCTCGAGCAAGGCGAGTTCGTCCATACATTGGCGGACACTCATATCTACCTAAACCATCTCGAGCAAGTTGATGAGCAGCTATCCCGCGAACCGCGCCCGTTGCCACAGCTTTGGCTCAACCCGAATGTCAAAAACTTAGACGATTTTACGTTCGACGACATCCGGCTCGAAGGCTACAACCCACACCCACCAATCAAAGCGCCTATCGCGGTATAATCCGCTAGTATTATCAAACTAACGTCTATATACTAGGTCGAAGCATAATCATACGTACGAGGGGATTAGAGGTGGTGGCATATTTATCGAATATTAGGAGAGTTGGAGGCAGTATGTCGTCGGCTCAGATATCAAAAGCTGCGTGGCTCATTGCTGCAGCGGCGCTTTTAGTTTTTGGGCTAATAGCCCAGTTTGGCTCGCAAGTTAGCGGTCTGTCACTATTTTCTTCAGACGATACCCCAAACATTGTTACCGCGAATGATAGCAGCGCGGTCGAGCTCGGCATGAAATTTCGGAGTTCCGTTGCGACTCAAGTAACTGGTCTCAAGTTTTACAAAAGTCCGCAAAACACTGGGATCCATGTAGGAAATTTGTGGTCTACAAGTGGCTCAAAACTAGCGAAAGTTACATTTAGTAACGAAAGTGCGAGTGGCTGGCAAACAGCAACTTTTTCGACGCCAGTGTCTATCGCCGCCAATACGACATACATTGTGTCGTACCATGCACCAAACGGATATTATTCAGTCGATGAGAATTACTTTAATGAATCCCATACAAACGGCACCCTGACGGCCCTAGCGGATGGGGCGCAAGGAGGTAACGGTGTGTACAAGTACGGAAGTGGTGGCTTCCCGACAGATACATGGCGTGCGAGCAATTATTGGGTCGACATAATCACAGCCAGTTCCGACTCGACACCACCGACCGTTTCAATCAGTGCCCCAACAAGCGGCTCGACCGTATCGGGGAACGCCGTCGTGACAGCAAGTGCAGATGATAATGTGAGCGTCAGTAAAGTTCAGTTTAAGTTGGACGGTGCCAACCTCGGCGCTGCAGATACTACCGCGCCTTACAGCGTACCCTGGAATAGTAAATCCGCTACAAATGACCAGCACACCCTGACAGCCGTTGCTACAGATAGCTCAGGGAACTCGACTACCAGCTCTTCGATTAACGTGACCGTTGACAACCAAGCTGCACCACCATCAGATGTAAGCCTCTGGGAAGATACGGTAACACCAGCTATTCTCGCAGATTCTGACAGCGCTGCAGTCGAGCTGGGTGTAAAATTCCGATCATCAGAAGCAACGAGCGTCAAGGCAATTCAGTTCTATAAGTCAACGACCAATACCGGCACGCACGTCGGAAATCTGTGGTCTGCCAACGGGACGAAACTTGCATCAGTTACCTTTAGCAATGAAACGCCAAGCGGGTGGCAGACAGCACAGCTGAGTACTCCCGTCGACATACAGGCCAACACAACCTATGTCGTGTCATACCACACGACAACCGGTCATTACTCGGCAAACGCTAATTACTTTTCTAGTTCTCACACAAACGGTATCCTCGCCGCGCTGGCAAACGGTAGCGCTGGCGGAAATGGCGTATACAAGTATGGGGCAAGCGGCTTCCCGAACAACACATGGAATGCAAGTAACTACTGGGTAGATGTCGTCGTCGGAAGTTCTGTGCCGAGCGATACAGTCAATCCTACAGTGGATAGTGTCGCTCCGAACGACGGCGCAACAGACGTCGCCACGGGCGTAACCCCATCGGCAACATTTAGCGAATCTCTCGACCCTGCAACCGTAAACACGTCGTCTGTTGCATTGCAGAATGCCACCGGACAAGAAGTAACGAGCAGTGTCTCCTACGACGACAGCGCGAAAACGATTACTATCAGTCCGTCTGCAGCACTCGAGCAAGGTGTCGCGTACAGCGTGTCACTATCGACCGGTATAAAAGACACTAGCGGCAACCCACTCGCAAGCGTCTACAGCTGGACATTCACGACGACACAGCCAACTTCAGGCGAACCAATTGACCCGCTCGCAGAGGGAAACGGCGGGCCGATCCTGGTCGTCGTGAAATCTGGACAGGCTATTGGGAACTATTACGCTGAAATACTTCGTGCGGAAGGACTTAATTCATTTACAACTGTTGAGGTAGGGACGCTCAATAGCATCTTACTCGCAGATTATGATGTAGTCTTGCTCGCTGATATGGCACTCACCGACGGGCAGGTAACGACACTAAATACGTGGGTCAATGCCGGTGGCAATCTGATAGCAATGAGTCCAGACAAAAAGCTCGCGAGCTTGCTGGGTCTGACAGATCAGTCAAGCATACTCTCTGATGCATACCTTCAGGTTGATGGCTCTGCTGCTCCAGGCGCAGGTATCGTCGGAGAGACGATACAATACCATGGTGATGCCGACCTATACAGTGCAAATAGCGATACCTCAACTGTGGCTACCCTGTACAGCAGTGCCAGTACTGCTACAGCCAGCCCGGCTGTGACGAAACGAACCGTTGGGACAAATGGCGGCCACGCTGTTGCCTTTACCTATGACCTCGCTACGTCGATTGTACGTTCCCACCAAGGAAACGCATCGTGGAACAACACAAATCGTGATAGCTACGCAACGATTCGACCGAATGACCTCTTTTACGGTGATGCGGCAGGAGATTCGCAGCCAGACTACGTGAACCTCGAGAAGGTAGCGATACCCCAGGCTGATGAACAACAACGTTTACTTACCAACATCATCCTCGATGTTAATCGGGACAGCAAACCCCTTGCCAAGTTTGGCTATTTCCCGTACAACAAAAAAGCTGTCCTCGTGATGGTGGGAGATGACCACGGAGGGAGCGGAGCTGGTACGATTTTTGATGCGCAGCTCGCTGCAAGCCCTGCCGGTTGCTCGGTAGCCGACTGGGAATGTGTCCGCTCTACAGCCCTGATGTACACCAACTCGGCCCTTACTGCAGCGAAAGCACAGTCGTACAGTGATCAGGGGTTTGAAATAGGCTTGCACGTCAACCCGAGCAACGAAACAGGCGTCCCCTCAGATCCAGGATGCGGCTACTGGTCTGCTGGAGCGGTTAGTTGGCTCGGTGATCAATTTGATAGCGAACTGGCTCAGTGGCGCAATCTCTATCCAAACCTGCCAAATCAGATGACGACACGAAACCACTGTGCAGCGTGGACAGACTATGACACATCAGCAAAAGTCCAGGCTGCACGTGGACTACGTGTTGACTTGAACTACTACTACTGGCCTGGATCGTGGATCCAAAACCGCCCTGGGTTCTTTACTGGATCGGGCATACCAATGAGATACACAGATATCGATGGCAATTTCATTGATACCTACCAAGTGCCAAGCCATCTCGTAAACGAAAGCGATATAGCTTGGCCTGCAGGCATCGCTACGCAACTGGATCGCGCACTGGGTCCAGAGGGCTACTACGGCGCATTTGGAACCCACTATGACTATCGTGGTGATGGTTTTGAGAATATGCTACTGCAGCAAGCCCAGCAACGTGACGTGCCGCTTGTGAGCGGCAAGCAAATCGGTAACTGGACAGATGCTCGTAATAACTCCTACTTTGCCGACCAAATGTGGAACGGCTCGGTCTACTCCTTCGAGGCAATCGTCGATAGTGGCGCACGCTCCATGATGCGAGCCCTCGTGCCATTTAACTCGACCGATGGAAGCATCAGCTCTATAAGCAAAGATGGTGCCACTGTAGAGTTCTCGACAGAGAACATGAAGGGCATACGCTATGCTGTTTTCACTGTCACTTCTGGAAACTACACAGTAACCTACACAGCCGACACCTCTGCACCAACAGTAAGCGCTATTGTGCCAGCCAACAATGCAACAGAAGTAGTGACAGGAGCCTCAATCGAAATTACGATGAGTGAGCCAGTTGATGCGACAAGTCTATCATCATCGAGTGTAACGTTGCTGAATGGTTCGTCCGAAGTCCCTTCGGTCGTAAGCTATAACGCAAATGAATCAAAAATAACCATCGATCCAAATAGCGTATTATCTGCGAATACCATCTATACCGTGCAGTTATCTACGGCTATAAAGGACGTAGCCGGCAACAATTTAGCTAGCGAGTTTACCAGCACATTCACTACAAGTGATGCCACTGTCTCAATATGGGCCCCAGCGCCACAGACCGTATCGACCGCGACGAGCGACACTGCCGACGTAGAACTAGGGGTACGATTAAGCAGCACCACGGCAGGTGAGATTCGGAGTGTGCTCTTCTACAAGTCTACCGCTGACGGCCAGGCAAACCACACCATAACCCTATGGGATGCAAACGGTACCTCCCTCGGTGCAGCGACCACAGCGTCTGAAACAGCTACCGGCTGGCAAACAGCAACGTTCGATACGCCAATCGCGATTCAACCCAACACAGTCTACACCGCATCCTACCGTGCACCTGCAGGGAAGTACTCCTTTACTACAGCTGGATTAACGTCGGCAGTAACAAATGGCCCTCTCTCTGTTCCTGTAGGTGGCGGAGTCTTCGTGTACGGCGGTGGGTATCCAAGCAATAGCTTCAACAATACAAACTACTGGGTTGATGTCGTCTTCTCTGCGCAATAACAGCACGACTGGCTAGCAGGTTCAGGCGCGTGAACGTTCGTAGGTGACGATATCGAAAGCGAATGCATTTCGATTATCCGCATCGTGGTGGTCGCGAGAAACTTCGTGCCAATCATCACAAGCTATCTGCGGGAAAAAGACTGTTGAATCGGGAAATTCCGCGTCAACGTAGGTTACAAGCAGCTGATCCATGTCATTCAGTGCTTGTTCGTAGATCTGCCCGCCGCCGATAACAACTATTGGGTTGCGGGCAAGTGCGTAGGCGGCGTCGAGCGAAAGGGCAGTAAGAACTCCTTGCGCACCCGTCGGGTTTCGACTAACGACGATGTTTTCACGGTTTGGTAGCGGCCTAGAACCCATCGATTCAAATGTCTTTCGACCCATGATGACCGTAGCGCCCTCAGTCCTCTCGCGGAAATGCTTCATATCATCCTTGAGCGACCGGCCCCACGGGAGGTCGTTTTCGAATCCGATAGCATTATTTTTGTCCATTGCGACGATGATGCTTTTCATACTGCCAGTTTATCACGTATACTTGAGTCATGCCCTCCAGAGACCCTGCTGTTACAGAAGCGTATCTAGAATACCAAAAGGAAAACGCAAATATCTGTCCGTTTTGCGAGCTCGGGGATCGAGAAATCCTCGACAGCTATGAAAACTTCGTTATCGTCAGGGCGCTATTCCCCTATGAGATATGGGACGAAAAGCAAGTTCTGGAGCACCTTATGATATTACCGAAACGACACGTAGAGATACTCTCAGAACTTTCAAGCGAAGAAGCCACAGGATTTCTCTCGATTGTAAGCGACTACGAAGTACGTGGTTATTCCATCTATGCCAGGGCGCCTCAAGACATGATGCGTAGCGTAAAGCACCAGCACACACACTTACTCTTACTCGAACGCTAATATGCTACAATAGCTCTAAGTTATGGGAGTATATAGCAATACCGAGATTCGGGCGGCGATTGATGATGGCACGATTGTTAGCGTTCCGTTCAATCCACACACGTGTCTGAAGCAAGCCTCGACTTCACGCTTGGGCATTATTTTTATAAACAAGAGCACCAGCCCGAAGCCACCGGTGTATACAACCCATTTGACGAAGACAGATGTCGCACGCTACTTCAAAGGCCCACTCGAAGCCATGCCACACAAAGCATGGTGCGAGAAGATACGACAAGCCACTATTTGAAAACATTCCGGAAGATCACCCGATCATCGTCCTTGCTCCTGGTGAGCGAATACTCGGCCACACACACGAATTCGTCGGCATCCGCACGCACGGTGGCGCCTGCGAGGTAAAAAGCCGTAGTAGCTGGGGGCGAAATGGTGTCGCTGTCTGTTTCGACGCCGGCTGGGTAGACCCAGGCTACATCAATCGCATCACGCTCGAAATCTACAACCTCAACATGCACGAAAGTGTCGTACTGCCGGTTGGCGAACGCGTCGGGCAACTGATCTTCCATCATACTGGCCCTGTCGAAGGTGGCTACGCGAAGGTCGCGATGGCATGAGCGGCAAATACCAGCACACCGACAACCTCGAAGAACTAAAGCGCACATGGAAGCCGACGATATGCTCCCACGCGCATTCAAAGACCAGCGCGTGTCAGTGCACCGATTATCGAAGGGCTCGCAGAAGGGATGAAGTAGTGCCAAAACGCGGTCGTTATATAGTAATCGAGGGCAATGATGGGACAGGTAAGTCTACCCAGGTAGAATTGCTGCGAAAGCGATTGGCCGTAGAAGGCATTGAATCAGTCGAGTTTCACGAACCAGCAGGAACCCCTATAGCAGACCGGATTAGAGACGTAATCAAAGATGGTCGTCTCATGCGAGATCCTGAAACAAATCTTTTACTTTTTACTGCAGCCAGGCACGAAATTTGGCGAAATGCGGAATCAAAGCTATCAGCAGGTATATGGGTAATCTCCGCTAGGAATTATTATTCGACATTGGTATATCAAGGCCATGCAGAAGGCCTCGACCTGAAGGTTATCGACCAGACTACTCGCTTGTTCACCAGTGAAGCATACATACACCCTGACTTATCTGTCATACTAGATTTATCCCTAGATGAGCGTGCCAAGCGTATTCAGCTACGCGACAACAAGCACCTGAGCGACACTTTCGAGCGTCGAAATGAGCACTTTCAAGAAAAAGTGAACTACGGCTATCGGGCGATTGCGAAACAATTTAGTTTTCCTGTAATAGATGCAAGTGCGTCAAAACAAGATATATCGAAAATTATCTGGTCACATATCGAGCCAATGATCTAGATTAGTCTGTGTCGTTACGACGTAGCGCAAATATACGATGCTGCCTGGCCGTACACTTCGCTCGGCCCGGAATTCTTTGTCTTCTATAGCCGGTTCGACAATATTTTGACCAGGTCATTCCAAACTTGCTTGGTCTGGAGGCTGATGTAGTGCTTCGTTCAAAGACTCGTCGCAAATCAATCTCGAATCTTGCAAGATTGATCGCAAAACTCGCACGTTTTACAATGTCATAGTAGTCGCCCTCGCGGAGAGACAAGATCACCAGCCGCCTTGATCGATTGAAGCCCGACATAATGAGGTTGGCCGTCTTCGCCTCCACCCATACGTAGCTTGTAATGCCTCGGTGCCGTTGACTTGTCCTCGTATCGCTCTACGATTCGGAAGCCTGTAGGTGGCGAGTTCGTCGCTGTCGGGTAACGGCGAAACAGTGTCGATATCTTCGCCAGCATTCCAGTCACCCAGCATAATGCGTGGCCCAGCTCGCCAGAGATACCTTTTCCACCACTGAGCCACTGCTGACTAACTTTACCTTGCGTAATACGACGCTCCATAAGAGTTAGTACAGTGGCGGCCGTCCCAAGTCCAGGAGCGACTTTGGCATAACGGGCTGAATAGTCTTGAAAATCGATAGCGAGTGCATTTCGCCATCGATGATTCCATGAAATCCTATTACGATTATCGTCGCTCACCATTGAAGCAACCTCTAGACCTCGTACTAACAGCTCCTGGCCGGGTCCCACTACCCTGGGTAGCTATACTCGATTGCTTTGAGTTTGCGCTCTTTATCATTATCATACGGATCGCCATATTGTCTGTATGACGAACTAGACCGACTTCAAATTTACTTGTTTGCATATCAAAAGTATATTATAGCATTATTTATAATCTATGTCGAAATTCATCCTTGTCGAAGTACCGATAACATGCTACAATACTGCAAGACATTACCAAAGACAGTAGCCGTCTAGCGATAGACTTAATCCGCTACCGAGGGAATCATCTTCTCTAGTATTGTCACAAACTGGTACAAACTGCCGTATACGTAGTTTGATCATGTCGTACGTTTACAATACGGCCCCGTTTATCAACAAAGCTAAACCGAAAGGATTTTTATGGCGATTTCACGCGATAAAAAACAAGCTTTGGTAGGTGAGATGACTGAGTTGCTCGGCAGCTCAAAGATGACAGTATTTGCCAACTATCAAGGCCTCAGTGTCGCAGATCTTCAAGAACTGCGTGCTCGTGCCCGAGAAACTGGTGTTGTCATCAAAGTCGCAAAGAACCGTCTTGTACGTGTCGCAATCGAAAACACGAAATCGCTCAAAGATGTCGATACAGCTGACCTCACAGGTCAGCTTATCTACGCAGCGAGTGATAGTGATGAAGTTGCACCAGCACAAGTACTCGACAAATTTGCAAAAGATCACACTGCCTCGAATTCGTTGGTGCTATTTCTGGTGAAGCAGCTCTGCTGTCAGTCGATGAAGTTAAAGCGCTTGCCGGCCTCGCCAGCAAGGAGCAGCTCATCGCAGAAGTAGTCGCTCAACTGCTTTCACCAGTGCACGATATCACCAATGGCCTGTCTGGCAACCTTCATGCGTTGCTCGATGGTATCGAAGCCAAAGCTACCGCATAATACGCGGAAATATTACCCAATTCATACGTAAAAGGAGTCTACAATGGCTGACGTAAAGAAACTTGCCGAAGAGCTGACTAAGCTTACGGTACTCGAAGTAAACGAACTCAAAAATGTCCTCAAGGACGAATACGGCATCGAGCCAGCTGCAGCTGCAGTTGCCGTTGCTGGTCCTGCTGCCGGCGCTGACGCTGGTGCAGATGCTGCAGACGAAAAGAGCGAATTCACTGTCAAACTAAAAGACGCTGGTGCGCAAAAAGTCGCTGTCATCAAGGCAGTGAAAGAACTCACTGGCCTCGGTCTCGGTGAAGCTAAAGCTATCGTTGACGGCGCTCCAGCACCGTCAAGGAAAAAGTCCCTAAAGACGAAGCTGAAGCAGCTAAGAAGCAGCTCGAAGAAGCTGGCGCTAGCGTAGAGCTCGCGTAATCTCGCTCTAGACGGGTCGTATGTAGACAAATCGTACGCAAAAAGCCGCATCCGCAATGGAAGCGGCTTTTTGCTTGTTCGACTAACCAAAATTTACAACGAATTCGCGCATACCACTTATTTTGCTGTGGATAGAATCAAAAAAAATGCGGTTGACAACTCGTTTTTGTTGACTTATACTCGCGCGTCCTGTACAAATAGAGTTGATATTACCAAAAACAGACAAGGAATGCGAGCAATGTCTGAATTACCAGAAAAACAAGTCAAACGACTAAAATCACTTATACCAGAGGCTGAAACAAACCTGGCTGCAGCAAAAGAGCTCTTGATGAGCATCCTCGGAGACGACGATATGGTCGTATCCAACACCCACGCAGCACGCGAGGAAGTAACTGGCAAGGTCATCGAAGGTGTCTTTGATGGCCAAATCATGGCCGGACCAGATGGCAAGACATACCCGGTGCCAGCAAACTACGCCAGCAAGTCAAAGCTTGTCGAAGGCGACATCTTGAAGCTGACGATCGCAGACGATGGTGGCTTCATCTACAAGCAGATCGGCCCTGTCGCCCGCAAGCAAATCATCGGCACCCTGACACAACACGACGGTGCGTACTACGTCGAAGCAAGAGGACGCGAATATCGTATCTTGCTTGCAAGCGTCACCTACTTCCGTATCAATATCGGCGACCAAGTCACTATCATCGTTCCAGAAGACAACCCAGACGCTATCTGGGCGGCGGTCGAAGCAGCTCTCTAGACTTTTATTGCGACAGAATCTATAATCACCTCCGTCAGATAGGAGGTGATTTTGATGGAGTGGCTATTTATCGCTCTCATGGTGGTCGCGAGCATCTTCATGGGTTTCGCTATGGCCAGAGGATCATGGAGGCATGGCAAAATTGGCCTGGGCCTTCTCGTTGCCGCCATGGTTGTCGGCTTCCTGAGCGTCGTCCTCTGACACGCCACCGCGTATCGCCGGAGACCGCCATTTCGTGCGTGCTCTCCGGCTCGAGCCATGCGGTGGCTCTATTTCTTTTGATACAATACTCTAGATGACAACATACTATTTTTCGCACGGGACTAAAAGTCGTAGCAAATACGAAGTGTTGATAAGATCTATATATCTTGTTGGGTACGGCTTTGTTGCACATAACCTAGTACCGATTGACACTATGAAGGACACGAGAACATAGTATGCGCCGCATCATACTTCTTCGTGGAAACTCGGGTAGATGGCAAAACTACAATAGCGAAGCTGTTGCAACAACACTTGGGCAGGAACACGATGCTCCTTTCCCAAGATGTAATTCGACGCGAAGTCCTTTATGCTTCCGAAAACACAAAGCATCCAACTATTGAACTGATTTCTTTGATGACAACCTTTGGCTGGACACATGGCTACGATAACGTGATCATCGAAGGCATCCTCGGCTCACGCAAAAATGGTGAAAAGCTTAAGGAACTTATTGAAACGGCGGATGAGCCACATGTTTTCTATTTTGACATTTCGTTCGAAGAAACTCTTCGAAGACATCAGACCAAGCATAACGCGCATGAATTTGGAGAAAAAGAAATGCGCGAGTGGTGGCTCGAAAAAGATTATCTTGGCACCAAAGAGGAATCATTAATTACAGAAGAAATGACTATCGATCAGGCTCTGGGACATATACTCGAGAGTATTATGCCGAAAACTACAACGAACCTCGAGCGGAAATAGCGTACAATAGATACAAAGGGGAGTATGAGTCAAGCTTTGTATCGGAAATACCGGTCACGCTCACTCGATGAAATAGTCGGGCAGGAGCATATCACGTCGCTACTGCGACGTTCGATTGAACGTGGTAGCGTCTCTCACGCCTATCTCCTCACCGGCCCAAAGGGTGTCGGCAAAACTTCGATTGCCAGAATTATCGCTCATGAAATTAATGGACTGCCGTATAGCGATGATTCCCAGCACCTAGACATTATCGAAATCGATGCTGCGAGCAACAATGGCGTCGAGGATGTCACGAGACTTACGCGACAAAGTTCATAGTCGCGCCGACGAGCTCGGACAAAAAAGTTTATATTATCGACGAGGTGCACATGCTCTCAAAACAAGCATTCAACGCACTACTCAAAACACTCGAGGAACCACCAGAGCATGTGGTATTTATCCTCGCGACTACAGACGCCGACAAACTTCCAGCAACGATCCTTAGTCGTGTCCAACGATTTAATTTCCGCGCTATCACAAGCGAGGACGCAAAAAAACACCTCGCCACAATTGCCAAGGAAGAGTCAATCGATATTAGCGATGACGCGCTTGAACTAATTGCACGGCATGGTGGTGGCAGTTTTCGTGATAGCATCGGACTACTCGATCAGCTTCAACACCTCAGCGACAGCACAATTACGCGTAGCCGACGTGCAGCTTGCGCTCGGTATCACGGCTGATGACATCGCTCGATGCAAATCATCCATGTCATATCGAAATGGCGACCTGACTCAGCTTGCATCACAAATCAAATCACTCGAAACTTCTGGTACCCAAGCATCGATCGTTGCGCACCAGCTTATCCAATCTCTCGAGCATGACTATCGCTGAACCATCCTGAAGATATATCTCGTCCTCGACGCTCTCCTCGATGTTGGCTCGAGCTACGTATCCTTACATCAAACTACTGAGTGTTCTCGCTAAATAATGCCCGGCCGTCGCCGGTCCCACCTATGCAGTCTCCGCAGGCACGAGTCTATGCCCGTGCAGACTCCCGCACCCAAAAACCGTCAGCAAAGCAAAAGACACTCCCGAAGCATCGGCAAGCCAGATGATGATCAACCACCAACAGCGAGCGCTACAACCAAACCTACAGAAAGCGCAGTGGTAAGCAGCGAATTTGCCTGGGAAGATTTTTTAGGACAGTTTGAATCAGAAATCGCACTCTTGAGCCTCATCCGTAAATGTTCACATGTACTCGAGGACGACACGCTGACTATATTTGCGGGCAATAAATTCAATGCAGGAAGACTGAGTGGTCCGAAGCAATTGCCAAAACTCAATGCGGCCCTCGAAGCACTCGGTCAAAGCAAGCTAAAAATCGTCGTCAAGCCTGAAAAGGCGCCGCCTCGAGACTCGCACTTGGCAGAGATAGCTGTTATCATGGGCGGTGGAGAAGAAGTGGAGTTACATGGCTAAAAAAGACGTCAAAGCTGGCAAGATACCGCCGCAAAATTTAGAAGCCGAGAAAAGTTTGCTCGGCGCATGTTTGATTGACGAAGATGTTATCGCCGATGTAGCCGAGCTTGTTCATGCTGATGATTTCTATGACAAGCAACACGGAATCGTCTATGGCGGAATGATGCGTCTCTACGAAAATCATAAACCCGTAGACCTGCTGACACTCACCGATGAATTGAAGAAAAAGGACGAGCTCGATACAATCGGTGGCTCGGCATTTCTGACCGAACTCACAAATTATGTTCCATCTGCCGCCCATGCCGCAGCTATGCGGAAATCGTCGCAACCAATGCCGTCCGTCGTCGACTCATCAAGGCAAGTGGAGACATCTCTGAACTAGGCTTCGATGAAAATACGACGACGCAGGAACTCCTCGAGCGAGCTGAAGCCGAACTGTTTAGCGTCAGCGACCAGTCACTCAAACAAGATCTCGTCAGCCTCGAAAGCATTCTGACTGAGAGTTTTGATCGCATCGAAGAACTACACCGCAACAAAGGCGAGCTTCGCGGTATCCGTACAGGCTACCGAGACCTCGACAATATGACGGCTGGGCTGCAGCGCAGTGACCTTATCATTCTGGCGGCGCGTCCTGCGATGGGTAAGACGACGCTGGTTACGAATCTCGCGTACAATGTCGCGACTATCGCGAAGCAGCCAGTACTGTTCTTTTCTCTCGAGATGAGCAAGGAACAACTCGTCGACCGTATGCTTTCAGATGCATCAGGTGTCGATAGCTGGAATATTCGTACCGGAAACCTCAGCGACGAAGACTTTAGCAAACTATCCGAAGCAATGGGTGAGATGGCAGAAGCTCCGATTTACATAGATGACACACCTGGACTTTCCGTGCTCGAGATGCGCACCAAGGCACGTCGCAAGCACCACGAGCAGCCCCTCGGGCTTATCATAGTCGACTACCTTCAGCTCATGCAGGCTACCGGCAATCATCAGGGAAATCGCGTCCAAGAAGTCTCTGAGATTTCTCGTGGTCTCAAGCTGATTGCTCGCGAGCTTAACGTGCCACTCATCGCGCTGAGCCAGCTGTCACGTACCGTCGAAACCCGTAACCCGCCCGTGCCACAACTGTCAGACCTTCGCGAATCCGGATCAATCGAGCAAGATGCCGACATCGTGAGTTTCATTTACCGTCCAGGTTACTACGAACCTGACAATCCTGACGTCAAAAACCTCACCGATCTCATCATCGCAAAGCACCGTAACGGACCTGTCGGTAAAGTGCAACTATACTTCCACCCAGAGCGTCTGCGCTTTATGTCTCTCGACCGTAAGCACGAATAACTATGATAAAATAGGTGGGACTATATGAAGCAGCATGTCACCGAATACGTACTGTATCGTTGGCGATACATCATTGGCTATAGCTTCGCGATGGTTTTGATCGCGGGGATTTTTGTATTGGCGGCTTTTCTGTTGCCTAACGGACTTCGAGCCGAAGAAAAGCTTACCGCCATTGCCAGTGGCTCATATACATACGGGCAATTCAATCCCGATCTTGTAATAAACTTGCCCTACCATCTGCTGCAGCGTACCTCGTTCGCAGTGCTTGGTGTTTCAACGTTTACGATAAAACTACCTTCGATTATTCTAGGAATCCTAACTGTTGTAGGTGTGTTTTTATTGCTTCGTCAATGGTTTCGGCGTAATGTCGCTATCACAACCGGTATCGTCGCGACGACGATTCCGGCCATGATTTTTGCAGCGCAAGACGGCACGCCGATGATATTTATGTTGGCCGTTTCTATCTGGCTTCTGCTCAGCGCAACCCATGTCACGCGGCAACATTCACCAAAACTTTTTTGGAAGTTACTGGCCGTCGTATTGCTTAGCCTCAACATGTACATTCCGCTCGGTATCTACCTCAATCTCGCCGTGATTACGACGATGATATTTCATCCACACATCCGACTCGTCATGCGACGGATGAACATACATCATATACTCATAAGTATCGCCCTCAGTTTGATTATCATGGCGCCACTCATCTATAGCGTCACGACAAGTCCAGGCGTCGGTGAGCAGCTCCTCGGCATCCCAGAGTCTATTCCAAGCATCAAGGACGGTCTCGTATCATTCGCAACGCTGCTTTTTGGTTCCTACAACAGTCGAGAGACAGCTACCGCGCCACCAATCCTATCTCTGGGTGTTCTAGCGGTTGTTATCATCGGTATTTATCGATTTGTCATGATTAAACATACAGCGCGTAGTTATATCATCTGGTTTTGGGCGCTCACACTCGTGCCACTTGTGTATCTGAATCAAGAATACATCACCTATTTATTGCCGCTGATCATCTTGATGATTGCAATGGGTATCAATACGCTTATCCGAGAATGGTACAAGATGTTTCCGCGCAATCCCTATGCGCGAGTTGTAGGGTTGCTGCCGCTCAGCTTTATTATTGCAGGGCTAGCAATATCTGGTCTAAGTCGGTTTGAGATTGCGTACAACTACACCCCGTCGATTGCATCATCCTTTGATAACGACACCCAGCTTGTCGGCACGGCAATTCAATCTGCCGATAGGGTCGGCGATAACAAGATCTACATCGTCGTAAACGAAGCAGACATGCCGTACTACCAGCTGTTATCGCGATACGGAGCAAAATTCACGCCCACAACATCGCTCGATGTACCGACACCGGTCGTGGTCAGAGGTGAATATACAAAACGGAGTTCGATTGAGGCAGAGCCTACGCAGATCATTACGAGCCGATTTAGCAACAATGCCGACCGATTCTACCTCTATACATCTCTGTAGAAATCACGTATAATTAAGCCAAGCAATCGAAGGAGGAACCATGGCTTTAGATCAGATGAAGATGCTGAATGAACTGCGTAAAGCGCAAAAGTCACTTTCTAAAGAAATTATTGAAGTTGAAGCAGGCGACGGTGCGGTTATCGTACAGATTAACGGCGAGCTAAAAGTAAAATCAATCAAGATTGATCCAGCAATGGTCGACCTCGAAGATATTGAAGAGCTCGAACACTGGCTCGAAATTGCAATTCGCGATGGTATGGCAAAAGCACAAGAAATCGCCGCCGAAAAGATGAAGCCGCTCATGGGTGGCCTCGGTAGCCTTGGACTTTAGTTACTACGATGTCGCAGATTTTACCGAGCGCACTGCTTGACGCCATCGACGCATTTGGCCGCTTGCCAGGTGTAGGTGCGCGTACAGCAGAGCGCTACGCGTATTATTTGCTCAGGACAAAATCTCAGACCGCCTCCGAACTTGCAGGCGCAATCGAGCGTTTGCAATCAGGAGTTAAAGTATGCCCACGTACCTTTGCTCTTATCAATCCAGAGGAAGAGGTTTCTGCACTCTATGCAGATAACGATCGCAACAAAAAAATTGTCGCAATTGTAGAGGAGCCTCTGGACGTAGTCGCACTTGAGCGAACAAATAAATTTCGAGGTACCTACCACGTTCTTGGCGGGGTAATATCACCGATTGACGGTGTCGGTCCTGAGCAACTGCATATTCCGGAGTTATTGAATCGCCTCCGAGAAGACGAGGTCGAAGAAGTCATCATCGCAACAAATGCGAGCGTAGAAGGTGAATCCACGGCACTTTTCATTCAGCGACAGATAAATGATGCAAACATTGATACGTTGCTTTCTCGTCTGGCTCGCGGTATCCCAGTCGGAGTTGATCTAGAGTACGCTGATCAGATTACACTCAGCCATGCCCTCGAGGGCCGACGTAAGCTGAGCTAAAATACATCGAGTGTTTCGCCAGCCTCTTCTGCCGCTCTGTGTCTGGCGACTTGACGGGTAATTTGATTCCGAAGGGCAGTATCGACTGCCTTGCGTGCCATCTGCGCAGTCACTGCTTCATGTCCTGCGCTCATGAGGATATCTGCTGCTTCCCGTGCAGCCTCGTCAGCGCAGGTATGCGCACCCATACTACGCAAGTCCTCAAGATCTCGAGCAATCGGCCCGTGAATCGGGTGATCGTCAATACTAGGTAGATACGGGTCTTTATCGATTGGCATGAAGATTAATCATAAACGAAAGTTATTAGTTTGTCTAGGACTAGGGCACGACGAAGAGTCTTGGCTGCTATCTGTTATAATATATCTAATGTTTGATACCGCAAAACAACTTATTGAAGAAGCGACTAAAATCGTTGTCATACAAGCCGAAAACCCAGATGGCGATAGCCTAGGAAGCGCACTCGCGCTCGAAGAAATTTTAGGAGATCTCGGAAAAGACGTCAGCATGTATTGTCCTGTCGACACACCAAAATACTTGCGCTACCTACGCGGCTGGGATCGTGTTACGAACGTAGTAGACACATCGGCCGACCTCGCCATCATCGTAGATACTTCGGCAGACGTCTTACTCGGGAAGGTTCTCGATAGCCGTGGGGTACGTCACTTTCTCGAGTCACACCCTGTCGTCGTTCTGGACCACCACACAAGCGAAAGCACGCTCAGTTTTGAACACACTATGGTGAGCTCAGATGTCGTAGCGACTGGAGAACTCATTTACAATCTTGCTGAAGAATGTGGCTGGGCAATAAACCCACAGGCCGCCGAGAGCATGCTCGCAGCAATTATGAGCGACAGTCTCGGCCTTACGACGCCAACGACTCATGCATCATCATTTTACGTCGCAGGTAAACTAACCGATCTTGGCGCGTCAAATGCCGCAATCGAAGAGCGCCGTCGCGAATTTATGAAAAAATCACCTGAGATTCTCGCGTACAAAGGAAAATTGATAGAGCGAATCGAATACATGTTAGACGGCAAACTTGCGCTCGTTCGTGTACCGTTTGAAGAAATCGAACAATACTCAGATCAGTACAATCCAGGAGCACTTATTGGTGATGAGATACGGCTTGTCGAGGGCGTACAAGTCAGTTGCGTTATCAAAACCTATCCTGACGGCAAGCTCACCGCACGACTACGCTCGAACGCTCCGATCTCCGAGACAATAGCTGGCTTCTTCGGTGGTGGTGGTCACGCACACGCAGCTGGCTTTCGTGTGTATGAGTCATATGACACGATTTTGCCAGAGCTAATCGAAGCAACCTCAAAGGCACTTATCGAAGCAGAGACGACCGATGAAGCTTCATAATACACTGAGCCGTCAGAGCGAGCTATTCCAGCCACTCGATGATTCTGGCGTAAAACTCTATACCTGCGGGCTGACCGTCTATAGTCAACCCCATATCGGCAACTGGCTCGGTTACATCTACTGGGATGTGCTCGTGCGAGTACTGCGCGCCAACGGCTACACGGTCGAACGTACACAAAATATCACCGATGTTGGGCATCTGGTCAGCGATGACGACAGCGGTGAAGACAAGATGGAAAAAGGTGCTCGGGCTGAGGGTATGACCTCGTGGGATGTTGCAAAGAAGTATTCGGATATTGCCGAACACGAGGCATACGATATACTCGGCCTCATCCGCCCGGACCATCTCATTGCCGCAACGAGCTGTATCGATGAACAAATTGCGTTTGCTGAGGAGCTCGATGAAAAAGGGTACCTGTATCGAACCGAAGATGGTATGTATTTCGATACATCCAAGCTCGATGATTATGGCAAACTTGCGAGGCTCGATACCGACGGCCTCCAGGCTGGTGCTCGCGTCGCTATGGCAGACAAGAAAAGCCCTACAGACTTCGCAGTCTGGAAATTCTCTCCGACGAACGGTCGCCGCGACATGGAATGGGACAGCCCGTGGGGAAAAGGTTTTCCTGGTTGGCATCTAGAATGTAGTGTCATTGCACGTATGACTCTCGGTGATCAAATTGATATCCATACTGGTGGCATCGACCACATTCCAGTCCACCATACAAATGAAATCGCACAAACCGAGACTATCACGGGGAAACCGTTCGCAAACATTTGGGTGCACAACAACCACATCAAGGTTGATGGGCAAAAAATGGCAAAATCACTCGGCAATATTTACACACTCAATGATATAGCCGAGCGCGGGTATGACATCGATGCGTATAAGCTCCTCGTCCTTAGCAAGCACTACCGCACTGAAGGCAATTTCACCTGGGAAATTCTCGATGCTGCGCAAAATCGATTGCGAAACTGGCGAGCTGTTGCTGTGCTGCGTCACCAGACACACGATACACTCCGTGACGATGAGCAAAAAGCCAGCGACGATGATAGTGTTTCGCTACTTGCGACCAGTCATGCTATCCTTGAAGCCCTCAGTGATGATCTCGACACACCACGAGCACTCGCCATCATCGATGATGCATTTTCACGACTTGAGCACGTTCGAGTCGAGGCAATCCACCAAGATGCCCTGGTTCAACTCATAGAATCAATCGATGAACTTCTTGGTTTGCGTCTGCTTACATCCACGCCTGATATTTCCGACGAGCAAAAGCAGCTCATCGTTGAACGACAGCGGGTTCGTGAAGATAAAGACTGGCAACGAAGTGATGAAATCCGCGATGAATTACTGCAGCAAAATATTATGCTCAGTGACCGCCCTAGCACGACAATCTGGTCATACATACGATAATCCACAGAGACGGGTCGTCTGGCGTACGAGCAGCAAACTGTCAGAGGCTTAGGCTTCTTCGCCTTGGAGTTTTTTGACGAGCTTATGGAGCGGCTGGTTTGCCTTTTGGCGTGTCTTTTCACGATTAGCCAGATATTCTTCGATAAGCACCTTTATGCATCCGGCGATTGGAATCGAGATAATACCACCAGCGAGACCAAAGAGGTACAAACCAATCGTCACAGAACCGAGCACAACCAAGGGTGATAGTTCGACATATTTTGCTTGAATAGTAGGTGAGATAAAGTTGTTTTCAATCTGCTGGTAAACGATGAAGAAGATTGCAAACACGATTGCTGCTGGTACGCTATTTATAAGCAGGAGTATGGTGATGAGCGTACCGCCAATTGTCGCACCGAACATCGGGATAAGTGAGAAGAGAAATGCAATCGCGATAGCGGGTGGCGCCAAACCGGCATCAACCTTATCGCTAAACATACTAATGATAAACACCATCGCACCGCTCGCAAACGCGCCAATGCCAGACACGGTGAGCTGGCCGGTCACGTAGCCCGAAACAACCCGATGCATTTTTGTAGCAACATTGCGGTGCGCCTCCATCTTGTTTTTATCGAGATACAAGTTCCAGATGCGGTTCATCCATTCGGGTCCTTCTAGCAACATCAGAAATGACAAGACGAGCGTAAGAACTACCGCGCCAAGCAGTATAAATAGTGACCCGACTTGCGTCACGACACCAGTACTTAGGTGTGTAAGCCATGCGGTTGACTGATCCTTCAGACTCACTACTGCAGCGTCGATTTGCGGCTGCAGTTGATACTTTTCTATAAAACCTGCGACTCCCGTCCACTGCGTCGATACCGTCTGGACTAGTTGTGGGACATTATCAACGAGCTTCAATGTCTGTTTCGCGATAGGGGGTACGACAATAAACAGAAACGTACTGAGGACGATAACGACAGATAGAAACGCGAGCGCTGTTGCGGCAAGCCGGCTTTTTCCAGGGATATATTTGCGAAGCAAATTCACAGGACCGCTGAGTGCCAATGCCAAGAATGCAGCGCTGAACAGGATGACAATCGCAGTGCGTGACAAATAGATAAGATAGATTGCAAACACAAAACCAATCACCACCAGCCAAAAACGGACAAATGTTTTGGTGTCAATTTCAATATGAAGCTTCATGTGATTAGTATACTACAGTTTAAGTGATTACCAAGGTGTAGTGGTGATATATGCCATGAGTAGTAGCAGCACCGCCGCAAGCATCGCGACGAGAAACGGTACGCGATTTGGGTAATAATCAACTGTATTTGTTTTTTTCGACACTTGCTTGACCGACTTTGTAGAAGCCGTTTTCGATGACGTCTTGCGATTTGTCGTTTTCTTCGTTGTAGCCATGGCTAAAGTATAGCGTCGCTCTTGCTAGAGCGCAAGCAGATTATGGACGTACCTGCTGGAATAGTGCAACCCACTGTTCTATCGTCAGCTCAGATGGCTTCCGTTGCGCAGCGACACCGACCGACGCGCGATCGAGAGTGTTAAATAGACTAAAATCATCATAATTACTTCGTACAAACTCTCGATAGTCTTTGAGCTCACTGCTATCAAGCAGTGGATTGTCTCGACGTTTGAGCTCTAGAAGTACAGTATCGACGGCTGGTGGGGGCGTAAAGTCAGTTTTTCGCAGTGGTTTACGTATGCGTGCGGCGTAGAGTGGACCGATTTCTGACCCTAAGGCACTAGTAAAATGCCTGTCGCTTGGCATAATTTTTTGAGCAAATTGTTTTTGTACGATCAGATAAATGCATTTCGGTGGATTATGAGACTCAACTAGCCGTCTGACAAGGGCAGAACTTATAGAAAACGGCGGGTTGGAAAAAACTTTATAGTCTTTTTCTGGCAGAGCGACTGCGAGTGCATCGCCTGCGATAATCGAAATGTTCTTACGTTCGCCGAGGTTTGTCCGGAGAAGCTGAAGTGCACTCGGCTCATTCTCGATAGCAACAACCTCTCGAGCACGCTCGGATAGAACCGCGCTAATAACGCCACTACCAGCACCAAAATCATAGACAAGATCATTTTTTCGTATATTGCTGTGGCCCACAAGTTCGGCTACAATCCGTGGGCTGCGCAGAAAATGTTGGTCATACTCATGTTTTCGTTTCACTTGGCTATTGTAGCACTGCTACTATAGATATATGGACAAAGCCGAACTCAGACAACTACTATCGTCCCGTCTCCGCGCAATGAGCGATGAATCACAGCGTGCCCGTGGTGCACAAATTTGTCAGCGAGCGATTGATTCAATCGATTGGGTAAAGGTGCGATCTATCGCGTGCTATCAGCCACAAGCGGCACTGTTTGAGGTCGACATAGAGGCTCTCGCTCGCTACGCCAGATTCCATCACCCACATATCCGAGTCGACTTTGTCTCTGCACACCCATCGGCAGAACAGCCCGACTTTCAATATGACCTGATCATCGTTCCGCTCCTCGGTTTTGACGAAACAAACAACCGCCTCGGCAGGGGAGGCGGTTGGTATGATCGTTTTCTTAGTTCGCAAACACATGCGCTAAAGATCGGCGTAGGATATTCGATACAAAAAGTTGCAAGCATCCCCACCGAACCACACGATATTGCGCTCGATAAGATTATCGAAGCTTAGCGGCGATCGATAAAGGTGAGGGCTTTGCCAGTAGCATTGCCGCGACCAGTTCGACCGATACGGTGAACGTAGTCATCGTAGGTATTTGGCTGGTCAAAGTTAATCACGTGACTGACATTTGGAATATCGAGTCCGCGAGCAGCAACGTCTGTAGCGACGAGCACACGTGCTCCGCCGTCCTTAAACGTCTTTAGTGCACGCTGGCGCTGTGACTGAGACTTGTTGCCATGGATTGCGACGGATGCAACTCCACTACGTTCAAGCGTGTCAGACAGACGCTGCACACCGTATTTAGTTTCACCAAAGAGCAGTACTTTTTCAAATTCGCTTTCTTCAAGCATGCTAATCAGCTTTTCCAGCTTATCTTCCTTGGCTACTTCAATCACATCCTGTTCAACATTTTCACTCGTGTCCGCTGTTCGGACAGATACAGTGACTGGGTCTTTTAGGAACTCTTTCGTCAGTATCTGGATTTGTGGGGTAATTGTCGCGCTAAAGAATAATGTCTGGCGCTGCGTAGGAGTCTTCGATGCAATGGTTCGAATATCGTTGACGAATCCCATGTCGAGCATACGATCAGCTTCGTCGAGGACAAGGGTGTCAATATCATCGAGACGCAAATCACCCCGTTTGATAAGGTCCATGGTACGGCCAGGTGTGCCGATTACGACATGTGGACGTCGACGTAGTTGAGATATCTGACGACCCATGTTCATCCCACCGACAACAAGTGTCGAGAAGAGGTTCATACCGTGTGAAAATACGCGGAATTGTTCATCAATCTGTTGTGCAAGCTCGCGAGTTGGCGCCAAGATGATGACGGACAATGGTGCACGGCTGGCGTACAGAGAGTCAAGTATTGGCAGCAAAAATGCAGCCGTCTTGCCAGTACCGGTATTTGCGAGGCCAATCATGTCGCGACCATCAAGGATGTGTGGAATCGCTTGATCCTGAATTGCGCTAGGAACTTCGTAGCCTTTTCGCGTGATGTTAGCATGAATCAGTTCGTTAAACGGAAAATCGGCGAACTTGTGTGTTGCTTCATAGGGAGCATGTGTCGCGATCGTCGCACTATTGATAAATTTACTTGGGTGAATGTAGGCTTTTCCTCGTTTCGAAGAAGAACTTCGCCCACCGCCTTTGTGACGTGGTCGGGAATTCATAGCACTACGTGATTGTTGCCCGCCAAATTTTTGGCGAGAGTTTGATTGATATGACATTAGAGCCTTTCTGGCTTAGAAATTGTTTCGCTGCAGACGAACAGCGAAACCTACGATATCTACAGCTTTTAAGAGGTAGAGAGGTATCCATCCGGATGCAATGTATTCATTATAGCATGACGCTTATTTTTTGTCCAGTGCAAAATGGCATAAAGAGGAGTATACTAGTCCCATGTCATTACCAGATTTACTACCACCACCAGATTTACAGCCAACGAATCAAGCGGACGAACAGCTAGATACTCCCTTCACGATTCGGGGCATGCTCGGTAAGGCCGCGAATCTTGCGATGGAAATTGCCTTCGTCGAGATACCCGACCGCTTGTCTCATCTTGGGGATGATGCCGACAAGATCCGACGATCTTCTGCAGATGATGAGCAGCGCTAAGTGCATAGGCCAACAAAAAAATACGTCTCGGACATTGAGACGTATTTTTTTGTAGCTTAGAACCTAGGCGCTGACGGACAATACTGTCCACGTACCGCTACGGTCTTCACTACGCAGCCGAAACTGCTGCAAGCCATCGCTGAGTGTCAGTATATGACTGATCATTCCGCGTCTGCGTACGGTCAGGGCGATTCCTGGATCGACGAATTCAATCACTCGTCCATCTAGCTCAACCCTGGTAGGGTACGCAACGAAGTTTTTTCCGAACCTCATGGCTGTTACATTGACTGTTTTGTTAATGTTTTTTGTCATAGCCACTCCTAACTTTTGCGATCTAGCAAAAGGCTAAATTGATTTAGCGAACGGAATTTTGGAGTGAGTGAATGTCGGATAGAGATAATGACCGCTCAAACTATCTTGTTTACCGAATTCACGATTTGCATAGGGACGTCTGGTGACGCCAATGTATGACCTGCTAGTGAAAAGCTACCCGAAGATACCAGTACTAACATAGTCAGTATGTAGTATACGCCTGTACTCATGAAAAATAAATACCGTGAGCGGGTATTTAACTGCCAAGACCAGTAAACACACCGACAGCAAGTTCTGCCCAAATATACAGAAATATCACAACAAAAACTATAGCAGCTACCATACGGAGTTTCGGTGCGATAAGCCGAGCCAAGAGAACATATGCAGAGCTCAAGCCAAAGAGTAACGCGCCCATGACGACAAAGTCACCTATATCCCAGTTCACATCATCGCTAACGAGCGTTGCGACAAACGGCACGCACAGAGCGGCGAACGTCGCAATAGCCAAGTAACCAAAAATACGATTGTCCGAGATAATATCGTGTTGGTTCATAGTGTCAGTATAGCAAAAAAGGGACCCTGCAGGACTATTCTACAATCATGCTATTATATGACCATGAATATCACGGTGTCAGAGCATCGACAGATAGAAAACGAGATGATATTTCGACGCTCAAACGAAAAAGTTGTCGAAGAGCTCGATGAGCTCGATGCTGCATTTGAAGAAGAAGGACATACCGACCTTGTCCGAGATGAGGATTATTTACTCCACCTTAAATGCGAGTGTTCCGACGAAAACTGCGCTGAGCGTATCCCAATACGGCTAAGCATCTACGAAAAAATTCATAAAAACCGAGATGCATATATCCTTAAGCCAGATCATCAAGTAGAAACTATCGAGAAAGTCATCAAAACCAAAGACGACTACATTGTCGTCCAAAAGCACAAATCTATAGCCAACCCAGGATACACCCTCAACGAGACTTCCGTCGACAACTCATAAATAGCGCTGTACACGCTCTGGTTTACTAGTAGTAAAGAGGATTCACATTCTAGTTTGCCGGCAGCGCCACCGGGTATATACTAGTTGCATGGATAAGCCACAAAGTGTTGCACAATACATAAACCAATTCGATGGTGAAACACTCGAACGATTAGTAAAAATGCGCGCACTTATTATGGCTGAGGCGCCCGATGCCGAGGAAAGTCTTTCCTACGGTCTCGTAGGCTACAAGTTACACGGCAAGCCACTGGTATACTTTGGAGGTTTTGCAAACCATATCGGATTTTATGCTACACCCAACGGTCACGAAGCATTTGCTGAAGAGTTTTCAAAGTACAAGCAGGGAAAAGGCTCGGTGCAGTTTCCTCTCAGCCAAGAATTACCTGTCGATTTAATTCGTCGTGTCGTTACATACCGCCTAGAACGACTCACATCATGAAACAGTTCGTCATTCTGCTTCGGGGTATAAACGTCGGTGGCAAAAACAAACTAAGCATGGCCGAGCTACGCGATTGGCTCGGGCTCGCAGGATATGAGGATGTCCAAACATATATACAGAGTGGCAACATATTGCTCAACTCAGATAAATCTGCTGCTCAGATCGCTCGAGACATCGAGAAGCGACTACCAACATCGTTCCGCCTGGATAGTTCGCTCATACGAGTACGTGTGCTATCGTCAAACGAGTTAGAAACCGTGATGAAGGCAAAGCCGAACGGCTTTGGTGACAACCCCGAAACCTACCATAGTGATGTCGTGTTTCTGATGGATATCACAGTCAATGACGCACTCATGGTTTTTGATCCCCGCGACGGTGTCGATACAATCTGGCCCGGAGAAACAGTTATATACTCGCAGCGTCTGAGTGCCGAACGGACTCGTAGCCGGTTAAATAAAATCATCGGTACTCCGGCGTATCAGCACATGACTATTCGCAATTGGAACACCGTCAAGAAGCTTCACGCTCTACTATCGCCAGAGGGCGAGTCTTAGCGCTGCACTTTGATTTTTGTCATAAGTTTGAGATTCGACATATACTGCGCATGATTCAAAGTAGGGAACTGACTCATATATTTGATATGCTTGTCGACAAATGTCTCACTACCACCTATCGGTGAGTACCCGACACGAGTATTGTATTGCTTGCTCGCTGTCATCTTTAACAATTCTTCGCGTAGCTCAAGGCCGAGTGTTGAATCGATGAAGCGTTTTGTTCGTGTGTTAATGATAGTGTCCCCATTCCGTGCAGAGCGTATTTTGTGTCGCTCGCTATGCTCTCATTATACCACGATTTATTGTAAATGTCACCACGATGCCGTATACTAAGACGATAACAAGTGATCGGAGAACCTTATGGCTAAGCAACGAAACAAGCACGCTGCCGATATCAAGCGTACGAAAAAGCGTAAGCTCAAGACGAATAAGCAAAAAAACGAACGCGCATAACGTTCGCAACGTGCACACTAAAAACTCGACCATTTGGTCGAGATTTTTGTTGCTAAAACTCGTTCTTAGGCCTTGCCGACTTGGAGGACACTTCCGCCGAGCGCTTTTCTAAAGTATCCGTCGTGACTGACATAAATTACTGCACCCATATATTTGCCGAGGGCCGTTTCGAGCTCTTCGATACTTGGCAAATCAAGGTGGTTTGTCGGCTCGTCTAGAATCAAAAGCTGGGGCTCATTCGCAAGCATCGTGATGAGCTGGAACCGAGCTTTTTGGCCGCCAGACAAGCGCGAGAGCGGAGTCCTACCGTCGCCTTCATCAAATAGATAGTTGCTCAGAAGGCTACGAATTTTTGTCGTCGATATCGATAGGTTGCGGTCGAGATACATAGTTTCAATTGCCGTTTCGAGCGGCATATCAAAATATTTTTGGGAGACTTCTTGCTCGTAGACGCCAATTCTCACTTTGCTATCGAGCTTAATTTCACCATTGAAACGAATAACACTCGGGTCTTTCAAGTAATTAGCTTCGGCTAAGATTGCTTTGATCAGCGTCGTTTTACCGGCACCGTTTCGTCCACGAAATTCGATTGCTTCACCTTCACGCAGATCGATATTTACGCTATCAAAGAGTGGCGTTTCGCCGTATCCGAGCGACAAATCTCGTGCCGATACGAGAACGTGTTTGCTGCGCGACTGTTCGTCATTTATATTCATGCGAATATTCTTGGCTTTGAATTTGTCATACTGTGCGGCGACCTTATAATTCAGATTCGCGGCCGATTCCTTATCGATCCAGAATGTCGGTTTTTCCTTTGCCTGCAGTTCAGCAAGCTCTTTGCGCGACTGCTCCTCGAGGCGTTTGAACTTTTGTATCGTACCTGGGTTTCGCGATTTTTCTTTGAGCCGCTGATAGTCGATAACTTTGCCCTTGAGATTTACGATACGTTTTTCGATCATCTCAAAATCGTTCATCTGCGTCCCCGTGCTCACGGCATTTTGCTTCAGGTAGGCATCGTAGTTGCCTTTATAGCTGACACTTCCACCGTCTTTTAGCTCGACGATCCGATCGACTTCATGCAATACATCACGATCGTGAGTAATAACCAGCATTGCTTCACGCGCAGATTTCATCCAGTCGATATACTGTGCTTTAGCAATATAGTCCATGTGGTTTGTCGGCTCGTCGACGAGCGCCAAATGCGCATCGCTATGCATGACTTTCACCACTTCGACGAGTCGTTTTTGACCACCTGATAATGTCGAAAATGCTCTATGAGCAACTCCAGGCAGCTGGAAGTTGTCGAGTTCACGCTCGATTAGCTCTTCGATTTGATAAAAGCCTTTGTCGTCGAAACGTATCAAAGCTTCTGAGTATTCATCGATCATTTTCATGTCGTCGCCCATAGTTATGGGGTAGGTCTCGATGATATGGCTCAGCTCCGCATACTCGGGTAGCCCCGACAATACATACTGCAATACCGTCATGTCTCCCATATCGTGGTGTTCCTGAGCAGTTTCCACGACGACCGTGCCGCGTTTGTAAATTACGTCACCGCTGAAATCTACATCCGTACCCGCCAAGATACCAAATAAGGTCGACTTGCCGACGCCATTGCGACCAATCACGCCGACTTTTTCGCCATCGTCAATCGAAAACTTCACCCCACTCAGCAACAGCTTCGGGCCAAAGGACTTTTCGGTGACTGTAATATCAGCAATCATATCTGTCAAGTATACCATTTACTAGGCTTGTGTGCCGAGTAAGACTATACTGAGCAAAGATAACCACAAAGGAGTAGGGTATGTACATAGGAGCATTTAGCGGATATTCAAGCAACGCTATCGATGAGTGTAAGGCGTTTTACCAAGACGTATTGGGTCTCGATATCGATGAGCGTATGGGCGGATTTAGTTATGAAGTCGCGGGCCAAAGTGTCTTCGTCTATCCGAAAGAAGATCACGAGCCAGCAACATTTACGGTGTTCAATTTCGTCGTGAACAATATCGACGAAGCCCATGCCGAACTTTCAGACAAAGGCGTCGAGTTTACGAATTATGACTCGAGTGATATCCCTCAAGACGAAGAGGGCATACTGCGCGGCAAGGCAGCCGGATATGGGCCAAATATTGCCTGGTTTCATGATCCATCAGGTAATATTCTAAGTATCGTAGAAAACTAAGCAATTCGTTGATTCTATTCCTGGAGTACCCATCGGGAGAGTCGGTGCCGGTTGGCGGTCAGCGCTTTTGGCTCTTCTACGTAGATATGTGAAATATTTTACAGCAGCATACGGTACACGCATCATAATAGAGACTGCCATAAATTAAATTGTGAAAGGAGGATATATGGCAGATCCAAATAACGCAGGTCAGTTCGGTAACCGAGACGATACAGAGGAAGAAGCGCGCAAGGGCGGAGAAGCAAGCACGGGAAGCTTCGGTAGCGAGAACGGTGCCGATCCTAGCCAAGCCGGCACAGAGGGCGGTCAGAGCAACCAGCCCGACGATGACGAAGAGTAAAGAGTACGTAATCTGATCTAAAGGAGGGCATTCTCATGGCAAGCTCTACGAATGCAAATCAAGGTTTCGCAAATATGGATGAGGGAAAACAGCGCGATACCGCTCGTAAAGGTGGTAAAGCGACAGATGGAAAAAACCTCGACACCGTCGATCGTAGTCGCGCAGGAAAGAAGGGCGCGCAAAGCGAGACACGTGAGGCAAAAGCCGAAGGCGGACGTCACAGTCACGGCAACGGCCAGTAGCACAGTAAATTTTTCACCGAGAGGGAGCTTGCGGGCTCCCTCTTATGTATGCAAATTAAGGGTATCTACCAAAATATATTGCAATTTTTTTATTATTCTGGTATAATACAAGCAATGCAATCGCTCAAAACGTACGATATATAAATTATTTGCATAAAGGATTACACTGCATGAAATTATCGTTTAAATCAAAGGTGATTAGGGCCACAGGCCGAGCTCGCTACCAGGCTGTCTTAGCCATCACGGTCGTTTCTCTTATACTACAACCTCTCCTGCCGTTGACAGCGCACGCGGCAACGACCAATACTGGTGGTATGAATGCCGTTTCTCCTTCACGCATACTCGACACACGTACGACGCTCGGTGGCCATTTGAAGCCACTTTCTGCAGGTGAAACACTTAGCCTAAAAGTTCTCGGGGGCAATGGCATACCGCACGCTGGCGTTTCTGCAGTACTGGTAAATCTCACTGTGGTAAATGCGACGAAGCAAAGCTACGTTACGTTATACCCTAAAGGAGTGTCGAAGCCAAAAGCATCAACAATTAATTTTCCCGCGAAGCTTGCTATCGCAAATACGGCACTGGTTGCTGTAGGGGCCGACAAATCGATAAATATTTATAACTACACCGGGTCTGCACACGTCATCATAGACGTAGAGGGATGGGTAGGCAGCGGAACAAGTCAGGCTCAAACCGTCGCGACCACTCCAAAGCGAATTTTGGATAGTCGAACAACGACCGGAGGAAGAAATGGTAAACCACTGGCAGCGAATGAAACAATGAAATTAGCTGTCCGTGGAGTAAATGGCATACCCGCTACAGGAATCTCAGCTGTAATTGTCAACCTCGCTGCCGTACCAAATACCACAACTGGGTACATCACCGCATACCCTAGTGGTAGTTCTCGACCATCGGCATCGACACTGAATATAACGACCGCTCGGCTACCTGTCTCCAACTTTGCAGTGATTCCGGTTGGATCAGATGGCGCGATTAATCTTTATAGCTCCACAAAAAACATGCACATGATAGTGGATGTACAAGGATGGATAACTACAGGTTCTCCCTCCGTTGCTATGGGAGGAAAAGCCCAGTCTGCAAATCGCATTTTAGATACCAGAACGACGCTAGGCAATCATAAGGGCCGGCTCGGTGCAACTGTATTTGACCTACCGGTGCTAGGAAAGGGTGGCGTGCCAACTTCTGGCGTCTCAGCGGTGATTGTCCACCTTACGGCGGTAGGGTCAACTCGTCAAAGCTATCTCAAAGCCTATGCCTCTGGCATGGTCGAACCAAATAGCTCGGTCATTAACTTCGAAATCGGTAAAACTGTTTCAAGCACCGCGGTTATTCCCGTAGGCTGGAACGGTGCAATTAGTCTAAAAAACATGTATGGTCTTACTGATGTCATAGTAGATGTGCAAGGGTGGCTTGCAGCATCGAATACAGCAGTCAAGCCACCATTAGACAGTGCGCTAACTTCAAGTGTAGCTGTACCGAGTGACACACTACGTGCAAAAAAAATTCTTACGAACGCAAACAAATACGCGATGACCACGTGGTGGAAAGACGTTGCACCTTCGCTACTTGCATACCCAATCAATTCCGATGAGCAGCACAACTCTCAAGACGTTGTACGTCGGCTGAGTATGGAATCATTTTCACTCAGCACCTCACTCGCCACCAAGACCTATAACCAAACTGCTGTGGGGGTAACTACCGCTACTGCCACCACAAGAACCATACAAATGATAGACCGCGTAGCATCGATGCATGTAACTAATCATAAAGATGGATGGGGGGCATGCTGGCAGAGTTCTATGTGGAGCAACTACGTCGGACGCGCTGCGTGGCTCATGTGGCCGAAACTCAGCCCAGCGCTTCAGGCGAAAGTGATTCGTATGGTGAATTTTGAAGCCGATTTTGCAGCTGGAGAATCGACACATTATCTACGCGACGCGAGCGGACGAGTATTGACAGCTGGTAATACAGGATCCGACGACAGCTGGTCAGCACAAGTGATCCAGCTGGCGCTAGTTATGTTCCCGGCACATCCTCATACTGCGGTTTGGCGTTATTCAGTCGCTCACATCTCACTTGCGTCGTGGGCCCGTCCCTCAGACACAAAAAGTACGACCATAGTAAATGGTGCAGCAATTTCCAAATGGATTGATGGCTCAAATGTAGAGCAAAACGGCGCCGTCGTAAATCACAACCGTATTGCGCCTGACTATAGCACGCTTATCTACCAAAACATGGATGCACCAATCGTCAATTCTCTCGCTGGCATGCCGACGCCCGAAGCCACCATTAAGCTGATCGCCCCGGTATACGCAGCGTTCCGCACAGTTAATTACAGTGGCACCTCACCGTATCTAGCTCCTGGCGGTCCGATATACATGAACAACTCAGCCACAATTTATTACCCCCAGACCAGCGATTGGGGCAACAGGCAGATGTTACCATTTGCGCTAGTAGACGCAGAAACGGCAGCCTATGGTATCGGAGGCACAAGCGCAGCTACCTACGAAAACCTACACGCAAACGAGCAGTTAGCCATGCAGGCTCGATTCTCGGACGGCCGAACCTATGCGAATAATACGGAATACAAGTACGTTGGCCGTGAAGAACATATTGCCCAACAAGCAGCTCAGCTGTATCTGACTAAAGTAGTTCGTGATAGAAATCTAGTAAAATTTGATACTAGTTCGTACTGGCTTTAAGCATACAGCATCTCTTGCATGAAAAGGTAGATGGCAGCTAAATTGCTCCGTTTCCAGAAATAGGGTATAAATAGTCAATATGCAAAACTTGGCAGGGAGAGTCAAAACATACTGGGAAGATGCTCGTACACAGCTATGGTTTATTCCTACCGTCATGGTTATCCTGATGGTGATAGTCGCTTTTGCGCTCTTATACATCGACCGTCACTACACGAGATACTTTGACGAAAATTTCTACTGGCTGTTTAGCGGCACTCCTGATGCCACGAGAAGCGTACTTTCCACGATTGCTACATCTGTCATTACAGTCATATCTATCGCATTCTCACTGACAATCATAGCGCTGCAACAAGCATCGGTGCAGTTTACTCCGCGCGTTCTTCGTAACTTTACATCGGATCAGGGTAATCAGATTGTTCTTGGGACATACATCGCCACTTTTATATATTCGCTACTCATCCTACGTTCAGTCAGAAATGCTGCAGAAGGAGGTGCTGTAAGTTTTGTGCCTTCTTTGTCTACGACCATAGCTCTGTTGCTAGCACTGCTCTGCATGGGCATGCTTATTTTCTTTATCAGTCATATTGCGCGTACGCTACAAGCAAGTGTCATTATTGCTCAGATACACAAGGAATTACGTGAACAAATAGAGCATCTCTACCCAGCCCGCATAGGCAAGAGTGCTAAAAAAACAATGAAAACACACCCGGCAAACGCAAAAGTCGGCCAGGCTCATCTTGCCATAACTGCCGAAGTACCTGGGTTTGTAGTGTATGTCGACGAGAAAGTACTAGGCAATCTACCACTACGAAAAAAGACACTGCTTAGTATACTTCCTCAGGTGGGTGACTTTATCGTAGAGGGTCAGATTATAGCGAAGTTGTACGATTACAAAAAACTAGACGTAGATATAGTCGAGCAAATTAGAGGTGCGTTAATCGTCAATGGTCAAAGAACCTTATTAGAGGACCCGCTTTTTGCGATTCGCCAGCTTGTTGACATAGCACTTAAGGCGTTATCTCCGGGTATAAACGACCCGACGACCGCAAGCTACTGCATCCGATATCTGACAAATGGGCTTACACGATTATCAAGCAGGGAATTTCCTGATTCGTATCGCACTTTTGAGGGCACGGATATTATCCTCCACCTGAATAGACCGACTTGGGACGAATTTGTCGCGAAATCGTATTCTCAAATTCAAATCGAGAGCCGAGAAAATCTCGAGGTGACGCTTGTCTTGTTGCGCTCCATACACGAACTCGCAATACAAGTGACGGCGACAGACCGAAAACCTGCGCTACGACAACTTATCAAAGATGCAAAATATAATTTGCGGAATTCAAATCTGTCCCAGAGACAGAAAAAAGAAATCAATCACGTAATCGAGCAGATTGAGGCTGAGTTATAAACTCGGAAATATAAGTACCATTCAATGATACCACCAGCTGTGTGCCGGAATAAGGCAAGTCTAGAGCATATTTTGAGTACCACGAAAGAAAGAATCAGGGCAAATACAAACAGATAGTATATGTATATCCTGTCACTAGTCTATCCAGGCGACATCTGGCACACATGAAACGGGCATATTATCACACGTGATGTATGATCGCTTAGCCACCCCGTAGGTCGTATAGACATTGAAGACGAGTGAACTGGCAGTATAACCATTTGGTGAAACATCTACCCCAGTCAAGGCAACTTTAGGTGGTCCACCTGTAGGGTTCCCGACCAGATGAAACTTAGAGGTAGGATGATCCAATGTAATCTGACCACCAGTCCAGTTGAGCTCAAAGCCTGCGTTTGACTCTTCCATATTGACACCGACTTTGCGTGCCCGAATGTACACGTTTTCAAATGTATTTACTCCACCACAGCGCCAAAAGGTCCACATTCCACCAAGACCGGAAGGCAGGTTTGTGACTGCAGCCTGAACATTACGGACAATTCCTCCCGTATTATTATTCCACATGATGCATGATCCGCCTGACACGCTATCGGTTGGGGGAACTATATCTATATCTTCAATGAGATAAGTCCCACCATTGAGTGTCATACAGCCCGTCTCAGCATTTGGAACGCCTTCATGAGAGCGCCAACATTCATTAAATAGGATGTTTTTAAACGTACTTGACGTTATCGCCCCGCCTGTGGGCTTGATGGAAGAGTAGGCAACGCCTCCAAACGTGCGACCGTTTAACGTGAAATTAGCAAAAAATGCATTTGAGTGAGCATATCCTATGAGGGTTTCGGCGGCACCGACCATTGTACCGGTTGTACTGTTCGCATAGTAAATCGTTTGGAATTGCTGCCCGGACGGTTCATTTTGTAAAATAGGCTGGGCACTACGTGTCCAGGTAGAAGTAGAGGGCTGAATGACAGCACCCGGTCCCATGCCTATGATGCCCCGACGCGCCCGTGTCATCTCAAACCACAGCCGAGAGTTGCTAATAACCGGTTCAATTGAGCCATCTTTTTTGCCATCAGCACCAGTGCCATCAACTCCTGTAACGCCAGACGCCATAAAGCCCTTTGAAGAGTCAATCTCATATGGTTCAGGTCTTTCAGGGAGCACAAGTATGTCATTTGCGCCTAAACTAGCATGTACCGTTTCTATATCTTGGTTCCCAAATGTCCACATAACATAATTAGCATCGGCGGGTGCATTCAGAGCTGTACGTGCTTCGGTGAGGGTTGAATAACTCACAGGACCTCGGCTTGAGCCAGACGCTGCCGGAAAATGCTGGGCTCTTTGAAGCCTTGTTGCGAATCTGCTCATGTATATAACTATAGCAATTAGGTGGACGAAACCATAGATGAAAAGAAGTATCGAAAATGCGTATATAAATTTTGTAAAAAGCAAACACACCGTTTCCAGAACAATAGAACCCGACTCGTGTTCGAATCCCATAAGCGCAACCGTGTTAAAAGCGCCTGCCAAAGAGAATATGTGTAGTACGCGACGGTCATCATCGCAATCATCTCTACAATACGGATGTTTATAATTCCGTTTCCTTTTGTTTTTGTTCGTCACCTAACTAAGGATTTTAGGCATCCCACTATAGACACGGTAGACGTTTAGGCTTTGAAAAATATGTCGTAAACATACCGAGAGAAGAGCGGCTGATGACACTCAAATGAGCGTAACAGAGGCTCAGTGTGTACTAACAGGTTCGAAGTTATGCTTTTTGTGCTAAAATCTAGGAAAGAGTATGGTATGAAATTTGATCTAGCGAGAGCTCAGGTGGGAGTTTGGGGAATTGGGCGTCAGGTCCATAAGATATCTTCGCGTATTCAGCAACGCACGAAGTCATATCTAAAACGATTTGTCGCTGTCCTGCCAAAGCCTATTGCAGACTATTCACGTTCACTCTCTCGGTTTTATTCTGAGCATGTCCCTCGTAAAACGTCGTACATGCTCGCAGGGCTGACCTCTTTCCTCATACTGTTCCATGCTATTGGCGCCTTCGTGGGCGCGGCACCTAATCTGCAAGATACCTGGACCTTCACGACTCCTGCTGAATACACTCACGATAGCGGCATTGAAATTGTAGGCGGGGTAGCAAAATTAAAAGCCCAAAATTATTCGACAGACGCAAATACTCGCGCGTTGTATCATTTTGACGAAGCCAGCGGAATTAGTGCCAGTGACAGCTCGACCAATAACAACCAAGCAACGGCTAACGGAGGCTCATTTGCGGCAGGAAACCTCAACAACGCCTTCGCATTAAATGGCACGAGTGATTTCCTTACAGCACCCGATAGTCCAAGTCTCAAGCTCGGACAGCAGCAGACAATCGAGGGTTGGACAAAATTTGACGCACCGTTTAACGCAACGAGTCGAGAGCGACGGAGTGCCATCGTCGACAAAGGTGACTATCAGCTTTATTTCGACAACGAAACAGGAAAGCTTACCTACGAGCTAGCGAATGCAGCCAGCACGCAGTGGACCCAAGTCGCAGGCAATGATCTGAATGAGAGCTGGGATAAAGATGGCAATCCTACGGTTGAGTCTTCGGCAATTATTGGTAGCAATACATACGTAGGGCTCGGTAACGGTACCGGCGATGCTGAAGTGTGGAGATGGAATGGCACGAAATGGACGCAGATTGGTGGCGATGATATCAACAATTGCTGGCCAAGTAACACCTTTGAGACAGTATCGGTAATGACGAATGACGGTACGAATTTGTATGTGGGCCTCGGTAGTGGCGCGGGTGATGGAGAAGTTTGGAAATGGGATGGGTCAACGTGGACAAAACTTGGTGGCGATGCCATAAACGGTAGTTGGCAAGCGAGTACGTTTGAGTACGTGTACAGCATGACCTATGTTAATGGGATTTTATATGCGGGTCTTGGCGCATCAGCGAATGATGCAGAGGTATGGTCATGGAACGGCACGAACTGGACCAAGATTGGCGGAGATAGTGTCAATAGTGGCTGGACAACAAATTATGAAATCGTAGGGTCTCTAACAAATGATGGTACGAACGTCTACGCAGGGCTAGGTGCTACGGCGGGCGACGGTGAAGTGTGGAAATGGAATGGCACGAGCTGGACAAGGATCGGTGGTGATGGGATTAACGGCGGATGGGCGGATGCAACGTATGAATACGTCCTCAGCATGACCTACGTAGGAGGCAAGCTGTATGCAGGGCTGGGCACGACTGCCGGCGACGCAGAAGTCTGGTCATGGAACGGTACCAGTTGGACATTGATTGGCGGAGATAGTGTCAATAGTGGCTGGACTACTGGATACGAGGGAGTGTACAGTCTTACAAACGATGGCACAAATATTTATGCAGGGCTAGGCCTCACTGCTGGTGATAATGAAGTCTGGAAATGGGATGAGACGTCATGGACCAAGATTGGCGGCGATGGCCTAAATGGCGGGTTCAGTAACACCCACGTGTCCGTCAACTCGTTGTCGTATGGTAATGGGGTATTATTTGCTGGATTGAACAGTGCGAGCACAGTCCTTTCGGCACAGGCCTGGACGTACGATGGCTCATCGTGGACGCGTATAGGCGGTGATTATGTGAACTTCAGCTGGGGATTCAGAGGTCTTCGGAGCGTCGAGGTGCTACAGGTCTCAGGTGATTATCTATACGCTGGGACTGGGGTTAGCAGTGCGGGTAATGCTCTTATTTGGCAATACGATGGCTCGAAATGGAAGCTAGTTGGTGGGCAGGGTGTCGATAATAGCTGGCCGTTTGATACGTTTGAAACAGTTACCAGTATGAGCAGTCTCAATGGTAAGTTGTATGTTGGTCTAGGTTCAAGCGCCAATGATGCAGAAGTCTGGGCGTACGATGGCGCCACCTGGAGCAAAATCGGCGGAGACAGTCTTAATAATGGCTGGACAGTAAACTATGAAGAAGTTAACTCAATGGCAGTTCTGGGCGATACGCTGTACGCGGGGCTCGGAAACGGCTCTGGTGATGCCGAGGTATGGTCATGGAACGGCGCAAGCTGGACGAAAATTGGTGGCGACAACCTGAATGCCGGATGGAATGCCGGCTACGATCGCGTAACGAGCCTTGGCGTCTACAATGGAAGCGTTCTTGCTGGGTTGGGCTCATCGATTACTGAGGCAGAGGTGTGGTCATGGAACGGCGCAAGCTGGTCAAAAATTGGTGGCGATGGCGTAGCAGGTAGTTGGAACACTAATTACGAACAAGTTGATGCTCTCACTGTCAGAGGGGATAAAATTTTGGCTGGCCTTGGTACGTCAACTGGGGATGCTGAAGTTTGGGAGTTTGATGGCTCCACCTGGTCACTAATAGGTGGTGACGGTGTGAACGGCAGTTGGTCCGATGGTAACTATGAACGGGCACGGACACTAACGGTATACAACGGCTCTCTCTACGCAGGTCTCGGCAATGGTCCAGGTGATGGAGAAGTGTGGGTGTACACCAGTGGTACTTGGTCTAAGATTGCCGGTAATTCCATCAATTCTGGCTGGAGCAATGTTATTGAAGAGGTCACTGCCTTCAGCCCTTACAGGGGCAAGCTGTACGCGGGGACCGGCAATACAGCAAACCTAGACGCTGCAGTGTGGTCGTACGGCGATAATGGCTACTTACAATCATCCACATCATCGTTTGATACAAATTGGCATCACATCGCAGCGACATATGACGGCACAACCATGAAAGTATTTGTCGATGGTGTTCAGAAAGGCTCGTTAGCAAAACCACTCACCGTTGCCACTAATGATAACGACCTACTGATTGGTGCGGGATATGGTGGACGGGAATACGGCAAGCCTCGAGCCCAATTTGGCGGTATGATTGATGAGCTGCGCCTAAGCGATGTTGCCCGGGCGTCATTTACGACCACGCCCTATTCTTCGTCACCTCAAACAATAAGTTTGGCAGATTCAGTTCGAAAAAGTGGTGTTTGGCATTGGGACACCTTCTCCGAGACACTTGCTGCTCCAGGTGGCACCATAACGTACCGTCTTTCAAATACTGATGGTGTCAGTTGGCTTTACTGGGACGGCACGGCTTGGGTGACATCAACAAATCCGACGTTATCTAACACTCCTCAAATTATTACCAATCACTTTGACGCATTGCCTGTGACATTTGATGGTCTGAAGTGGCAGGCTGTATTTGTAGGTGACGGCAAAGAGCAGATAGCGCTTGATGGTGTGAGTGCAGAGGCGACATCAGACACCGATGCCCCCACAGCCAATGCGACAGCAATTCAAGCGTATCGAACCAACGGCGGCACACCACTGGCGGAAAACGCCTGGACAAATGGCTCTTCACCATACTTCATCTGGACAGCTGGATCAGATAGCGCCTCAGGTATATATGGGTATTGTGCCTATTTGGGCACAGATCAGACCGCCAATCCGATCACAACCAAAGGTCTGTTGGGCACCAACGCAACGACAACAGGTGGCCATTGTGATTTTGTGACCCCTAGTGCGTCGCTCGATTTGGCAGATCCGGGTATTTTATCAGCAGCTCTCGCGAGCAGCAATAGCCCCTATTATCTAACACTCCGTGCTATTGACGCGGCAGGTAATGTTTTCGGTAGTTCGACACAGTTTAGCTTCAAATTTGACAATACTCCTCCATCTAACCCAGGATTCATCTCTGCACCTTCAGGCTTTATCAACACGAAGGACGTTGAATTAACGTGGCAAAGTAGTGGTACTAGCGCTGCTCAAGATGCCAATTCAGGTGTCGCCGGTCTGCAGTATAAGATTGGTTTAACGGGGCAGTGGTACGGTGATGTACACAACGGCAATGGTGATACAAGCGATCTTTTGGCAAACGATGGCAGTTACAGGACAACTGAAACTCCAGACTACGCAACTATCAATGACGGCATCAATACTGTTTATTTCCGAACATGGGACGTTGCAGGCAACTACACGACATCGTACGCAACCGCCACACTAAAGATAAATACCTCTGGTGCACCGAGTGAACCAAACAACCTCGTGGCAAGTCCTGCATCGAACACGGCCAATTCGTTTAGTTTCGATTGGGATGCGCCAACAACATTTGTCGGAGAGGCAAGGACGGTTGTTTACTGTTATACGGTCAATGTCGAGCCATCTGCAAGCACGTGTAGTTATACTGCTCCTGGTTCGACTGAGTTAACATTGGGAGCTTACGCCACGCGACCCGGCGCGAATACCATGTATGTTGTTGCCAAGGATGAATCCGGGAATGTGAATTATCAAAACTCATCATCGGTCGTATTTACAGCCAACACGACAGCTCCTGGCATGCCTCTCAATACAGATATCGTCGACGTATCGATCAAAAATACGAGCAATTGGCGCTTGGCGGTTACCTGGGATTCACCTACAGCTGGGGCAGTATCGCTGTACCGAATTTATCGATCAACTAACAATGTGGACTTCACTCAGGTTGGAAGTAGCTCGAGCACAACCTATATCGACGCTGGCCTCACACAGCAAACATATTACTATAAAGTTCTCGCTTGCGACAATACAAATAATTGTGGTGCGGGAGGAAGCGTCGTCAACGGATACCCAACGGGTAAATTTACGACTGCATCTAAGCTTGTTGGCGGACCGACCGTTAGTGAGGTCACGACGAAAAAAGCAACTATCCGATGGAGTACAGATCGAGCAGGTGACTCAAAGGTTGCCCTAGGGACCAAGAGTGGCGTCTATAGTTCTTCTGAAGTTGGCAATTCAAAGCAGGTTTCTGCGCACGAAATACAGATAGACAATCTCGCACCAGGCACAACCTACTATTTCAAAGCTAAATGGACCGATGAGGATGGCAATACCGGCACAAGCCAGGAAATGACGTTCAAGACGGCGCCCTCTCCTACTATAAAAGAGGCCACTGCGCTCAACATCGGCCTTTCAAGCGCAACGATTGACTTTACTATTCGTGGAGCAACTCAAGCAAAAGTCTACTATGGGGCTAGTGAATCATTTGGTGGGGCTACGCTAGTCAATACATCTGAGGCAGAGTCACACTATGCCGTACCTCTGGAAGATCTTACGGATGGGACGAAATACTACTATATGATAAGTGCGATTGATAAAGAAGGCTCAGAATATCGTGGAAATGTCGCGACCTTCACCACTCCGCAACGACCACGAGTCTATGACCTTGCATTCCAGCCCGTTGATGGTGAGCCGACGAGTACTCAACGAGTCACTTGGCGCACCAACGTTCCCAGCAGCAGTACAATTATCTATACACTCCTTAACGGTCAGCCAATTGAGTTAAGCGATTCAAAAATGGTTACCGAGCATTCTGTTCTAGTGACTGGTCTTCGAGACGATAGTGAGTATTCGCTAATAGCCCAGAGTCGTGATACATCGGGTAATCTGGCCACGTCTGATAGACAGTCATTCAGAACCGCCCTAGACACCCGACCACCAAAGATTTCAGATATCGTTGTTGAGGCGTCTATACGAGGCTCAGGATCGGATGCACGCGGTCAAATCGTTGTCTCATGGCGCACGGACGAACCGTCAACTAGTCAAGTCGCCTACACCGAAGGGTCTGAAGCAAAAACGTTCAACAGCAAGACAGCTGAGGATTCTGTGTTGGGTACAGAGCACATCGTCATCATCTCCGACTTGCCGACGTCTAGGGTCTATAGCATCCAGCCGGTGTCGACCGATGGGGCGAAGAACCAAGGAGTCGGTGAGGCCCAAACAGCCATCATTAGCCGCGCATCGGATAATGCTCTGACGATAGTATTTAATGCTTTGCAGAAGATATTCGGACTATGAGTGATCCAGTAAATTTGTTTGTTGGCAAAGACGTATCTCTTCAGTTTGCTGTGGGAGAGGAAACTGTCGATGCGATAAACGTATGTACTTTTTCTATCCCGGTCGGTCAGATCACCGTGATCTATGGTCCATCAGGAAGCGGCAAATCAAGTTTACTCAACATCCTTTCTGGCTTACAAAAACCATCGACGGGCATGCTTAAATACCGCGACCATGACGTTTACTCTCGATCAAAAAATCAGTTGGCAAATTTTCGGGCGGCTGAACTAGGAATTGTGTACCAAACAAGTTATTGGGTAAAGAGCTTATCGGTGTTAGAGAATGTTTCACTTCCCCAATATTTCACCGGGAAGGACCGTAAAGAGGCGCACAGAATGGCACGGCTCGCACTGCAAAGAGTCGAGATGAGCGACTATGAAAATAAACTACCGATGCTCCTCTCTGGAGGTGAGCAACAGCGAGTTGCTATGGCTCGTGCAATCGTCAACGATAGCCCTGTTATTATTGCGGACGAGCCGACCGGTAATCTAGACAGCCAAAATGGAGAGATGATTATAGATTTGTTGACGGAGCTGCAAAGCGAAGCCGGTAAGACGATTATCCTCGTGACGCACAATATGGAATACCTGCCTATCGCTCACCATCTGATAAATATTCAAGACGGCTACGTGACAGAAATTAACAAAGCAGATATCGCAAAAACAGTTAAAAAAATGTTGACTGAGTCTAGTAGGCGAGTTGCAGCACTGGTAGCCAAGGAGCAGCACTCATGAAACGAGACTCGTTGTCCGACGGCCAGAAGGTTAAGCTAAGCGTCCTGTATTCGATAGCCTACCGTAATCTTGCAAGCAAGAAACTCCGCTCTAGCTTGACGGTATTTGGTATTGCGGTGGGAATCGGAGCTGTGTACTTATTGCTGTCTTTTGGGCTCGGACTACAGAATCTAGTGACGAACCAAGTGGTAGGGAATCAGTCGATTAAAACAATAGATGTCAACGTATTCAACTCTCGGGCAGTTAAGCTTGACGATATTACTACCGAGCGTATTCGAAACATAAGTACCGTTGATGCAGTTGCCAAAATTTACTATTATCCAGGTAGCTACAAGCTCGACAATAGTGAATCCGATGCCGTAGTATACGGGGTTGATAAAAATTACGAAAAGCTTACCTCACTCAACCTTGCCCACGGATCCTTACTCAGCTCGGCAAAATCAGACTACGTGGCAGTCCTCAATACCTCAGCATTAAAATCGATAGGGCTCTCAGATAAACCAAAAGACATGCTGCAAAAGTCGATATCGCTCAAGATTCCGCTTGGCAAAATTAACGGCAAGCAAGGGTCGTACGTCCATGACTTCAAAGTGATTGGAATTATTGATTCAGGGTCTGGATCTGAGATATTCATCCCCGAAAAAGTAATTCACGATCTAGGTACTGCTTCCTACACTCAGCTAAAGGTTGGCGTGACAAATGTTGATGATGTCAACAAGGTGCGAAAGCAAATCGAGAGCCTTGGCCTGGAGACGGCTTCACCAGTCGACACATTGGAGCAAATTAATACTATATTCCATTATTTCAACCTTATCTTGGGTGGGTTCGGGTCGATTGGCATGTTAATTGCGATCATCGGTATGTTTAATACGCTGACGATTTCGTTGCTAGAACGCACTAAGGAGATTGGCCTAATGGTAGCCCTGGGCGCTCGTTCAGTAGACATGCGTCGGTTGTTCATCATAGAGGCGGTCATCCTATCGATAGCTGGAACAATCGTTGGTGTGGGCGGCGCGGCGCTTATAGGTGGCATCATAAATGTAGTAATGAATCTCCTTGCTCGATCACGGGGCGTAGAAGATGGCTTTATGCTATTCTCTCACTCGATATGGTTGCTTATAGGAGTGACCGCGTTTATGGTTGTCGTAGGGTTGGCGGTTGTCTATCTGCCGGCACGACGCGCGGAAAAGATTAATCCAATAGATGCGTTGCGCCGAGAATAGAACTAAAAGCCCAGAAGCTCGATCGAAGCCCCGGGACTTAGGATCCCGACTACAGACGATGAAAAAGATTGAGCAAAATACTCAATCTTTTTCATGACTGGGGCTAGTAGAGGTATTTCAGGAAAATATAATCCCTGCCGGTAACCTTGCAATTCTTTAACTTAGCTGTAAAAAGGTATTACTCACATTCTTCGAGTGTAGTTATGACTATCTACTAGTAGCCTACGTAAGTGCCGGTGATGATAAGTGTTGGTACGATGCTACCATTACCTACATTGGCATACATCCAGTCTGAATCGCCGACCGATACGCGTACGCAGCCATGGCTTGCTGGATACGTTGGAACGCTATTGGAGCCGTGCACACCATATTTGGGCTTAAAAGATCGGTAATTGTACATGTTGCCATATGATCCGTAGGCGAGGTTTTTGCCTGTCTTTTGGGTTGTGCATGATTCGGGGTAATTAGTGCTGCAAACCCATCCACGCTTTGTTTTGCCGAGGCTTGTAGGTGCCATTTGGCGTACCGTGCCCGGTCATGCCTGTCGAAATAGCCAATACACGAGAGTAATAGTGTTTACCGTTGCTTGCTTTTTTAGAGAACGTCATAGCTTGGCATGTTTCATGTGCGACGAGAATTTCACTATTTGACGTAGAGTATCTGGCGGGAATCTTAGTTATAGATGTGTATGCAGTATTGTAGCTTTTAAGCTTGTTGTAGGTTGTTGTATCGAGGCTGTTACGATTTACCGGTAGTCCACTCATGTACCTAAATATACAAAGACCTCGACGAGTCTGTGGGCCTTGATTACCGTCTACTGGACCTGCTGGGATACCAAACTTTGTCATAATTTTTTGTGAATTGTATACCGTGCTCGAATACGCAGCTACCGACGTTGCTGGATAAAATGGACTTACGACCATAGTGGCAATTAATATAGTTAGGACTAGTAGCTTCTTCATGCAAACCTCCTGGTTAGCTCTGGTTGTTACTTATACAATAGTACAAATGCTAGGTAATGCCAACAATACAATAGTTATCAAACCGTTTCATGCGCGATAAGATGGGAGAACTGAACCATTTTGTTTTGTAACCTAGGCACCATAACAGCAAACAAAAAAACCTCCGTAGGAAGTACTTATTATGCTTATACTGGGGTGGAGGGATCGCGCCTGAAGCCTTCTCCGCTTGCTCGAAATAGAAAATCCCTATCCATCACCTAAGTCATTAATCTCAATTAATTGCTTGGGTGATGCCCTCGACCGACACCGGAGGTTGTGCTCCGGTGTCGGTCGGGAGAGGATCACGGCAGACGCGTGAACATGAGCTCGGTAGAGCCGCAGAGGTAGTCCGACGAAGGTGCGTCGAAGTACATCCTGATACTGTTGATCTCAGACGCGAGAACCACCAGCTCCTGGAGCAGGAAGATGTACTCTGTGTTCATGCCCTCCGAGATGGTCTCCACGTGCCCGCCGCGCGGGTAGTGGATCTCGGTCTTGAGCTCGTCGACCACGATGTGGACGGAGAACAGTCCAGGGTCAGCGAGGTAGCTGATCAGCACTCCGGTGCAGACACCGGTCTCGATGTGCTTCGGGCAGCCGAGCTGTCGCGGAGCACGGTTGCGCACAGTGACGTTCATGCCCACGAGCAGGTGGACGAGCTTGGTGATCTGGGTGATCCTGTCGATGTTGCTGGTCATGATGACTCCTCAGAAGTAGATGTACAGGGGGTGAACCCCGTACGCTTCTTCGAGTACCTGACCTTGTACACGGTTCGGGGATGGCTTTGGTCAGATTAGGGTAATCGTTCCAGTCCTCCCCGTCCGGGCTTCCAGCACATGGTTTTCTCCTTTCGGGTCTTGAGCATGGCTAGGTAGTTTAACTATAGCACATTTGACTATAAATGTCAATATATGCAAATAGGAGTGAACGCTCTGATGGCAGATCAGCTGAAAGGGAGGGATAGCGGCTAAAGCCTTCTCCGCTCGCTCGAAAAATGAGCAAGCTAATTTTGTCTCACTTCGCTACGCCGAACCGCCCGAATCTTTTGCTGAAGCAAAAGTCATTCGGGGCTTCGGATCCCGTCCTCAAGCCATAGAAAAAGACCAGAGCAAAAACTAGGACATTTTCTATGGCTGGGGTGGAGGGATTCGAACCCCCGAATGCCAGGACCAGAACCTGGTGCCTTACCACTTGGCGACACCCCAATAGTGTACGAGACTTTGCCATTATAGCACGTCGCTACGGGGGTAGTGCAATGGCTACGAGGGCTGTACAATAGATATAGTGAAAACAACTCCTCGCGAATATACTCTGACGCTTGAAAAAATCGTCGGTGGCGGTCAAGCCATCGGTACTCTTGGCGATGGCCGTAAGGCATTTGTCTGGGGTGGATTGCCCGGTGAGGAAGTCAGGATTCGTGAAACCAAGCGCAAGTCAAAGTTTATCGAAGGCGTCGTTATCGAGGTACTCAAACCTTCACCTGAGCGTATCGAGCCAATCGATCCTGGCAGTTATCTCTCGACAAGTCCATGGCAAATTATGACCTTCGATACAGAGCAACATTATAAAGCCGCTCTCATTCTCGAGGCGTTTGAACTCCACGATGTGCAGCTGCCAGATTCGATTGATATGTATACCGATACTCACACCGCACACTATCGCAACAAAGTTGAGTTCAGTTGGTATAGCGAAACGCTAGACGATGGACAAGAAAGCTTAGATCTCGCATTTTTCCGCAGAGGATCAAAAGGCAAAATTCCTATTGATAGCATGTCACTACTGCCTGAGCCGATGATGCAGCTTGCGCGAGACATCCGTGACTTTCTCCGTACAAAACAGGTGAGCGCTCGGCAGCTCAAAACTCTTCTTATTCGCTGTGATCAGTCAGGCAACTGCGCATGGCAGTTATATATCAAAGATGAAGTGAATGAATTTCTATCGCCGGAAGATGCAGAGCAATTTCGTGCCCAGGGTGGGGAAGTTATCTATTCTGACCCGCGAAGCCCAGCAAGCCGCATCACGAAGCGATTGCTCGCCGTCGGCGATCCAGTATTATCCGATACGATTCTTGGCGTGCCGTTTCGCTATGCAACGGAAGGATTTTTTCAGGTCAACATACCCGTCTACGAACAAGCGCTGCGTGATATGCGCGAATGGATTCCAGCCGGCAAAGTAATCGACCTCTATAGCGGCGTCGGCTCAATCGGTCTGACGATAGGCGGCCCTGAATGTACACTTATCGAGATTGATGAAAATGCCGTCCGAGAGATGAAGCGAAATATTACTGCACTGGGTAGCAACGCACGGGCGGTGCTCGCACCGGCAGAAAAAGCGCTCGATGCTATCGATGAAAAGGCGACTATTGTACTCGACCCGCCGCGAGCAGGGCTACACGCCGATGTGACCAATAAGATACTCGAGGCAATGCCGCGGCGCATCGTCTACCTTAGCTGTAATCCCGTTACGCAGGCGCGCGACGTTGCACTCCTCGCACAAGCATACAAAGTCATCCATCACCGTGGCTATAACTTCTTTCCACGCACACCGCATATCGAACACCTCATCGTGCTCGAGCTTGCTTAGCTCGTTTTGATACGGCGATAGGCAAACTTTGCCGCTGGTCGCCAATGCGTTCGTGCATCGGGATCAAATTGATAGATTTGACCTTCCTTGACTTCGTGAATTAATACGAGTGCTGGATTGTACAGGGCTAGAGTCCGATAGTACGCAAGGTCCTGTTCGTCTGTCGGTCGGCGGCCAGGAAATACTGCCTTGAACTGCTCAAGGGCGACATCGTCAAAGTAATGTGGGCGGCCCTTTGGTGGCATATATAGCTCCGCTTTTAGCCCCATACGGCTAATAATCTTACGGATATCACCGAGCTTGAGCCTGGCTGTGCCATGGATATAGCAGAGTAGTTGCTTCTTTTTAGTCAAATAGACTGTGGCTTTGACAGACCGTGCAACGTCGATTTCTTCGGCTATAACTTTATCGATATCGACGACATACCCAAACTTATCTTTTGCGGCTTGCTCTAAGGCGATGTAGTCAATAGTATGTGAGTCCATTTGTACGTATAATACCATATTTTGTTAAAAATAGTATTGACAATTAGTTGCTTTTGGTGTATAATGCGTTAATCGTAGACCTCATCCGACTCGGGCCCGGCACGACCGCGCCATAGGATGACTGCGATGCATAAAAGCGAAAGGATCGTGCACGGCGCACGCATCGGCCAGGACGGCATCCAATCGCTGGTTTAATTCTTGCGCCTTCGGGTTGCAAGCACGGGTTAGGGAAGCGCGCGAGCCGTTCCCCCAGCCAGAGGCGAAAGCCAAAAACGTGGATGTCTCGCGTGAGTCGCCGCTGCGACATGCGAAAGTACGAGAGAGGATAACAGCGGATCCTCAAGCTATCTCGTATGAGTAGGACCTATGGTGCCGCAACGATCGAGCGGATACACACTACAGGTTTCAGCCCAAGCGCTGACATACACAAGAGAGCTGATCACTCTCTTCGCTCGGCGGAATGTCGATGAAGCCCGACCGCAAGGTTGAAGCAGACTCGATGTCATCCGCCCGCCGCCACCGACAGAGTCGGTTGGCGTATCGCTCGTCCGGATGTTATGTACCCGACACCGGACAATGAGCTCAGCAGTAGGGGCCCCTTGGGGGACCAGCCGACGGCAACATTGTCGCGCTGGTCCCCCTCGGGAACAAATTTTTTGACCATCCGATGGTCTTTTTTATTTGTCGCGTATAATAGAACCAATGACATTTGCGAGCCGCTACAAAAAACTCAACGCCAAACAGCGTCAGGCTGTCGATACTATCGATGGGCCGCTACTCGTGCTCGCCGGTCCTGGCACGGGAAAAACTGAGTTGCTCAGTATGCGTGCTGCAAACATTCTCGACAAAACCGATACGACGCCATCGAGTATTTTATGTCTGACGTTTACCGATAGTGGCGCGACCGCTATGCGTGAACGACTAAGCGCTATCATCGGGCCAGATGCCTACAAAGTCGCAATCCATACCTTTCACAGTTTCGGTACAGAAATCATCAATCAAAATGCAGAGTACTTCTTTCGCGGAGCGCAGTTTCAGCCAGCAGATGCTCTCGCGCAATATGAAATTATGCGCGGAATATTCGATGAGATGGAGTACACGAACCCCCTCGCTGGTATGAACGGCGACGAATATATCTATCTGAGCGATGCCACCACCGTGATATCGGAGCTCAAGCGTAGTGGTCTGACGAGCGATGAACTACGTCAAGTACTCGATGCCAACGACGCTGTTCTCGACGAAATCGAACGTGATATCATCGACGTTTTTTCAAATAAGGTTTCCAAGACGACGGTGCATCTGCTGGCACCGATTGCCGAAAAAGTCGCAACCTTTGAACAGCCGAAACTTCCATCGGCAATCACGCCCTATACGAACACACTGGCTCTTTCGCTAGCTCATGCGATCGACCAAGCGATAGAAACAGATAGCACAAAACCTATCACTGCCTGGAAGTCGAAATGGTGCGAAAAAAATGAGCGTGGTGATATGACGCTCAAGGATCGCAAGCGAAATAGTAAACTACGCGCGCTCGCACACGTCTATTATCAGTATCTGACACGCATGCAAGCAGCGGGACTATTCGACTACGATGACATGATCCTCGAAGTCATCCATACTATGGAAACCAGGCCCGAGCTTCGTGCAAACCTGCAGGAAAAATATCTCTACGTCATGGTAGACGAATTTCAGGACACCAACCTAGCGCAGCTACGCTTGCTCTTTGACCTAACAAACGGCATCGACGCCCCGAACGTCATGGCAGTCGGCGACGACGACCAAGCAATCTATAGTTTTCAGGGTGCAGATATCGGCAATATCCAGCGTTTTCGTGTGGAATATGACGATCCTGAACGCATTGTCCTGGTTGATAACTATCGCTCCGCGCCTGGCATCCTGAATGCTGCCCGTGAGGTTATCCTACTCGGTACCGACAGGCTCGAAAACACCATCGATGACCTCGTCAAGGAGCTCACGCCACACGTAGAGACGACCGGTTCAAAAGTCGTTCTTCATGAATATACATCGACAGATGAAGAGCGTAGCGGCATCGCAACTGAGATAAAACATCTCATAGAAAAGGGTGCGGAGCCGGACTCGATTGCTATTTTGGCTCGTCGACATCACGAACTGGTCGCCTTATTGCCATACCTGGCAGACGCTGAGATACAAGTAAACTACGAACGGCGAGAAAATGTCCTCGACCATGACGTGATTCGGTTGCTTGAACATGTATTTATGATTATCGATGCACTCCACAGAGATGCTCACGACGAGGCAGATGCGCTCTTGCCTGAAATTTTATCGCACCCTACGTGGGGCTATTCGCCAGCTGATATTTACAAACTAAGTCTCGCTAGCTACCGAAATCATCAGTTTTGGCTAGAAACCATGCAGACGCAACCGACGTTCAAGCCATTCGCCGATTGGCTACTTGTACGCTCGGCTGCCATCCATGTCGAATCACTTGAAGAGCAAATCGACACGGTGCTCGGTAAACCAACTGGCACTCAAGACTCAGTAGACACACCAGGCTACACGTCGCCGCTGTACCAGTACTTCTTTTCAGATGAGACCCTCCGCATCCAACCAGATTCCTATCTATCCACCCTAGAGGCTCTACGCACCGTACGCGACCAACTACGCGAGCACTATGGCCACGAAACACCGAGCGTGCAGACCTTCCTCGAATTTCTCACCATGCACCGCGAGCTTGGATCGAGTATTACCGCGGTTCGACGCCGCGGCGAAGGCGATCACAGTAAAATTCAGCTCATGACAGCGCATAAAGCAAAGGGGCTTGAATATGAGCATGTGTTTGTCATCGGCGCCGTCGACAACAAGTGGGGAGAACGCGTGCGTACTCGCAGTCGGCTAATCAGCTACCCGGCAAATCTTCCACTCGCTCCTGCCGGTGATACGTTCGACGAACGCCTCCGCCTGTTTTTCGTCGCTATGACTCGCGCCAAGCGCACGCTCTCTATCAGCTACAGCCTGCAAGACCAGGGCGAGAAAAGTACACTCGTTGCAAGTTTTTTATCTGACAGCGCAATCAAGACAATGACGCATCAGCCCAACGGTAACATTGCTCAGTTGACGAAGCGAGCCGAGCTTGACTGGCGCGCCACACTTTCGCAGTCACTCGATAGTGATTTGCGCTCAATGCTCGCACCTCAGCTCGAGATCTACAAGCTATCAGCCACTCACTTGGGAAACTTCCTCGATATATCACAGGGCGGGCCGCACCATTTCTTGCTCAATAATTTATTGCGCTTCCCTCAGGCGAAATCTGCTCACGCCAGTTATGGTACGGCTATCCACGCAACGCTGCAGCGCGCGCATGACTTTTATCGAGCGATGGGCGAGAAGCGGCCGCTCGAGGACGTCCTCGGTGATTACGAAAAGATCCTCCGTGACCAGCATATGTCCGATCAAGATTTCGAGACGTTTTATAGCCGCGGTATCGACAGCTTGAGCGCTTACTTGTCGAGTCAGTACGATACTTTCGTACCATCTCAGCGCACCGAAGTCGGTTTTGGAAACCAAGGTGTGGTTATCGAAAGTGCGAAGCTGACAGGTGCATTAGACCTTGTCAATATCGATGAAGAGACCAAAGCGATAAGTGTGACAGATTACAAAACCGGTAAGCCCAGCCGGGACTGGAAAGGCAAAACCGAATACGAAAAAATAAAGCTGCACAAATACCGCCAGCAACTTATGTTTTATCAACTGCTCATCGAAAATTCGCGAGATTATAGCAAATATACATTTGGTGGCGGTAAGCTTCAGTTTGTCGAACCAACCCAAAGCGGTGACATCATAGCCCTCGAGCAAACATTTACTCCTGAGGATATTGATCGCTTCCGCCTGCTCATAAAAGCAGTGTGGCGATGCATTATGAACCTGGATCTACCAGATATATCCGAGTACGAACAAACACTCAAAGGCATCGAGCAATTTGAGTCAGATCTTATTGACAAGATATAGCTATCCTGTTAAAATAGAAAAGCTCTCGAGCACTTCCTGACTACAGAAATGTCAGCAGGGTGCTCTCGATGGAGCTCCTTGACAAGAAGTGCATAATCCATTGAGATGGAAGGCAGGTGAGTGGCATGGCTCCCCGCTGGGAACCGCCAACAGACAACAAGCAGGGCCGCACGAACGAGAGGACCTGCGGTTGCGGCCAGAAGTACTACGTGAACTCGGGCGACGACAACATGAAGTGCCCGAGCTGCGCGACACCTCTCCCGAAGGTCCGCTGACACCGCTGTGCCCGGCGGCCGACCCAGTCAGGAAAAGGGCACAACGGGGCTGGGCTACAGATGGCCAGGCGCTCAGATGCAAGGCTAGCCTTGCTACACAACTAGAGGTCTAGGGTTCGAATTCCTCAGCTCTACGGGCTACTGGGTCCTCCACCCTGATGGCGCTGTTAGATACGAGGATCCCTCGTGCCTAGCACGGGAGAGGGCCTGCACCCCTCTCCTGGCCACAAACGTTAGCGACACGTAAGATGCCGCAGATAGACGTTGCTACGCGCAGCGTCAACGAAGAGTGGGCCAGCCACCATGCCCGCTGACGGCAAGTTCAGTCTCTACCCCCCTGAGCTGGATTTCCCCAGCTGGTGCCACTCTTCCTGGTCCTCGGGTCTGCACCCAAAGCACTTTATTGTCATACGAGTCGTAGCACGCCTCAGCGGTGACCTCCTCAAACTGAACCCCGCTTATCGGGGTCTCTTCAACTTTTATGAGATAATAACTATGATGAACAACTTTTGGAGAGACTTACCGGAGCCTTTTTTTGTGTTGGCACCGATGGAAGCGGTGACCGATGTCGTCTTTCGTCATGTCGTCAAATCTGCAGCTGCTCCCGATCTGTATTTTACTGAGTTTACCAATGCAACTGGCTGGGTGCATGCAGGCGACAAGGCAATCGGCGGCCGTATGTACCGCACGAGTGATGAAACCAACGTTGTAGCGCAAATTTGGGGTGGTGAACCAGGGGATATGGAAAAGATGGCGGCTCACTGCCGTGACTTGGGTTTTATAGGCATCGATATCAATATGGGATGTCCCGCAAAATCAGCCGTGAAGAGCGGCGGGTCCGCGCTGATACGCGATCCAGAACTTGCCGCACGTTCCATCGAGGCTGCCAAAACCGCCGGGTTGCCGGTATCTGTCAAGACGCGCCTCGGCTACAGTAGCATCGAAGAGTGGCGAGACTGGCTGACGCATTTACTCCGCCAAGATATCGCGGCACTCACGATTCATCTGCGCTCCAAAAAAGAGATGAGTAAGGTACCGGCACACCATGAACTCATCCCCGAAATCGTCGCACTGCGCGATGAACTTTCGCCTCACACACCACTGATTATCAACGGTGACATCGAGACTCGAGCACACGGTCTCGAACTTATAGAAAAGTACCCGGGAGTAAATGGCATCATGATTGGCCGGGGAGTGTTCCATAATCCGTTCGCTTTTGAGCACGAGCCGCAAGAACACGGCAAAGAAGAGCTCCTCGACCTACTGCGGCTCCAGCTCGACCTATACGACACGTATTCAGGTGAGCTCGGAAGGCCATTTGACACGTTGAAACGTTTCTTCAAAATATACATTCGTGATTATGACGGAGCAAGCGGCCTGCGCGCAGCACTTATGCAGACGAGCTCCACGGCACAGGCACGTGAATTGCTCGACAATCACACCAAGTCGGTTAGCGGAGTTGATAAAACAGAGGTAGGAACGTATACTAGTACAATGACTGGCTCTATAAAAGCAATCGTCTTTGACAGCGACGGTACACTACTCGACACTCGTCACTTCATTTTCGAAGGCTACAAAGCCGTACTCGAAAAACACGGGCTCTCACACCTCGCAAACGACCACTATATCCGCCAGCGACTTGGCAAGCCAACCGTCGAGACGTTTGAGCAGATCATCGCGGGCCACGATACTCACTTGACATCTCGCGAGCTTGCCGATGAACTCGACGCCCAACAAAACACCATGCTCGAGCATATCCAACCGTACCCGAAATTGCTCGAACTCCTCGAAAAGTGGCGTGCAGACGGCGTGAAACTTTGCCTATTTAGTTCAGGATACGGCTTCATGATCGATCGAAATTTTGCGGCAGCGGGCATCCCAAATGTCAGAGAAATCTTCGACGCTATCATAACGGCGGATGACGGCCTCGCGCATAAACCAGAGCCCGATGCTATCCACGAGCTACTCCGCCGAGTCGACGTGCCAGCTGGTCAGGCTATTGTGGTCGGCGACCACGCCTACGATATCATCGCCGCAAAGCGCGCCCAGGTTGGATTAAAAATTGGCGTCCTCCACGGTGTTGGGACGCGCCATGAGCTTCTGACGGCAGGTGCAGACTTCCTCTGCGACAGCTTAGAAAGCCTCGATCATTTGATTACTTTTGCCGATCGCTAGGGTAGCCGCAGCAAAACTTGCAGTGAGCCATCGGTCAATGCCATGAGAGTTGCTATCGTGATAGATACGCGAGCAGTGATGAATCGTTCGCGGTCCTGACTCTGAGAAGGCATTGGCAAGAGCATCTCAGCTAGCTGTTTGGAATGCCATACGTCGTACCCAAATGCCTGCATACCATCAAATTCTTGACTAAAGCGATTTGAAGCCAGTGTAGCGTCTGAGACAAAATTGATAATAACAAGCTTTTCATTGTGCGCACCATGGAGAGTTGAGACATTTCCAGGACAACGGTCTTCAAGCAGCTCCAGTATATGTTCGCGACCTGCAAAGTAGTCACGCGAGTGGCTACCAAGAACCTGGCTCGCACCGAGCACTCGGAGATAGCTGTCACGATCGAACTGTTCGTCTAGTACGGCACGAACGAGGCGCTTGTGGTCCTCGACTAACTCTGGATCGGTGAGACATTGCAGCACTGTCTCAACGCCATCTATAGCACCACACCCTACTCCAATCGAATCGTTATCATCACGATGTCCACCCGGCGTCAGCCCGAGTCGAATATAAGATTCAAGCATGGTCGAGAAATCACTATAGAATGTTCCCCTCGTCAAGTCGTCTTTGTCGACACCTAAACGGTAGGCGAGAGCAGCACCTGTTGCGCCGCCTGGCACTTGTGGACCGAGATGCGCTTCATCGAGATCGGGGTCGTGTCGTCCGTCGATACATCGTGTTTTTGCATGAGCATCCGTTGCGACATAGAAATCGTCTAGCCGACTGAGAATCAAAGGAATATCTACATAGACATCTTCGGCCGATACACGTCCAGGCCATTTTTTGTCACTCAATCTTCCGAGATGAATCGTTTGCGCCATATTCCCACCAATCTGACTTACATTACTATCGTCTGTGTCGGCGATGCAGGTCGGCAACCTTCAAGCGAACTGCGTGACGATCGACAAGTGCCGATGCCTTTTCCAGCTCGACCTGGTCCTTTGCCTCATCGCGCAGTTTGAGCGCGCGTTCGAGCGCTTTTCGTGTCTCCGCCTCGACGATGTCAGGCGCGTGTTCCGCTTCGTCTACCAGTACACGGATGTGGTCACTATCAATCTCTACCACACCGCCACTGATTGCAAAATACTCAATCTGATCATCGGCATCAGTTTTTTTCCTGCGCACGGTGATCACGCCATTTTTCGCGAGCGTCACCAATGGCTCATGCCCAGGAAAGACGCCGATCTCCCCATCTTCAGTAGGGATGACGACCTCATAGACCTCTTCGTCTATCTTCGTACCCGAGAGTGTGACGAGCTTGAGATTCATCGACTAATCCTTTTTCTCGTGTAGTGGGCCGGCAGCCATGTAGAACCAGTTTTCAGGCTTGTCGTCGTATTTACCGCTGAGAATATCTTTTGCGTCGCGAATTGTATCTTCGAGTTTCGAATACACGCCCGTGTTGCCCGTAAATTGTTCGGCGACAAAGAATGGCTGCGCGAAGAATCGCTGCAAGCGGCGAGCACGGTTGACGGTTTGCTTCTGTTCGTCAGAAAGCTCTTCCATACCGAGAATCGCGATGATGTCCTGCAAGTCTTTGTATTCCTGGAGAATACGTTGCGCTTCGCGAGCAATCTGGTAGTGTTCTTCACCGACAATTTCTGGGTCGAGCGAACTACTGGTCGAGTCGAGCACGTCGACGGCAGGGTAGATACCGATTTCCGTCAGGCGCACGATTCATAACGATTGTCGCATCAAGGTGGGCAAATGTCGTCGCTGGAGCTGGGTCAGTCAAGTCGTCAGCTGGCACGTAGACGGCCTGGACGGATGTAATCGAGCCCTTCTTGGTACTCGTAATTCGCTCTTGCAAGCCACCCATTTCTTGCTGGAGGTTTGGCTGGTAACCCACCGCACTTGGCAAACGGCCGAGCAGGGCAGAGACTTCGCTACCTGCTTGTGTATAGCGGTAGATATTGTCGATAAAGAGCAGTACGTCTTTTCCGTCATCACGGAAAGCTTCGGCGATTGCGAGGCCAGACAGTGCGACACGTAGACGTGCTCCTGGTGGTTCATTCATCTGGCCGAAGACGAGCGATGTCTTGTCGAGAACGCCAGCTTCTTCCATTTCGTAGTAGAGGTCGTTTCCTTCACGAGTACGCTCACCGACACCTGCGAATACTGAGTTTCCAGAGTGAAATTTCGCGATGTTGTTGATAAGTTCCTGGATCAGGACCGTCTTGCCGACACCAGCACCAGCAAACAGGCCGGCTTTTCCACCCTTTGTTAGTGGGGCGATCAGGTCGATAACTTTGATACCTGTTTCGAGGACCTCAGTCTTGTTGCTTTGCTCGTCAAGACGAGGTGGTTCGCGGTGAATACTCGCACGCTTGCCAGTCGGCTGTTTGCCGCCATCGATAGCATTTCCGACAACGTCGAACATGCGACCTTGTGTCTGCTCGCCGACAGGTACGCTGATTGGCGAGCCAGTAGCAGTGACTTCTTGGCCGCGTTTGAGGCCATCTGTCGAGCTCATCGCGATAGCTCGGACAGTTCGCTCATCGAGGTGTTGCGCAACCTCAAATACGATAGTCTTGTCGCCCTGTTTGATTTCAAGCGCGTCGTACATCGCCGGTAGCGACTCTTTTTCAAACTCTACGTCGACGACCACGCCCACGACTTGGGTAATTTTTCCTATTGCTTTACTCATCATTTCCTCCTTAGTCCATTCTTCCGATTTCAGTTGTTTGCCATGAGCGGCTGCCTGTGCTTGTCCTGCCCATGGTAGTACGTACTCTACCGCTTGGTGGCCGATCCGTTGCGCGGGCGGCAGCGGCCTCATCTCTTATGAATGCTCCCCTCAATTCGCGTACCAGAGGGTCGGTCTCTCCCTCTCCCGCATCAACCTTGTTCATTATAGTCTGAAGCTCTTGCGAAGTTATGTCTCGATCGAGAACAGATGATGGGCGTGGTAAATCGCCAGTTATCATTTCATTGCCTCCGCGCCGCCACTAATTTCAGCGAGCTCTTGGGTGATTGCCGCCTGGCGAGCCTTGTTCATGGCGAGCGTCAAGTCATCGATAAGGTCACTCGCGTTGTCGGTCGCGTTCTTCATAGCAACCATACGCATGCTGTGCTCGCTTGCGCGTGCATCGAGCATCGCTTGGAAAATCTGTGCGCCGACGAGGCGATAGGCGACCGCTTCGAGCACGGCTTCAGAGCTTGGCTCGTAGGTTGCCGTGCTGATACTCTCGCGCACTCGGTCTTCATCGTAGCCAGCAGGCAAAATACGCTGAACTTTTGCTCGCTGCGTCAGGCTCGTGACAAACTCGGTGTAGATAATATCGACAGCATCGACTTCTTCGTTGCGATAGAGATCTGCCGCCGTAGCCAAAATCGAGTGGAAGCTCGATCCCTCGAGTTCGTCTGGCAAATCATCGTAGGTACCTCGGACATCGACGTCTTTGAGACGTGAGGTAAACTGCGAGGCTTTGCGGCCAATTGTAATCGACTGTGTCGCGATACCAGCAGCACGGTCTGCCTTCACTTCGGCGATGAACCGTTTGAAAACATTGGTGTTGTACGCGCCTGCGAGACCTTTGTCGCTCGTGATGACGATAAGCAAACGCTTCTTTACATCACGTGTCACGAATAGCGGGTGAGTGCGCGTGGCGCCTTGACCAGCAAGGTAGGTGAGTAGCTCGTTTGCTAGTTTGGTGTAGTCTGCAGTCGCTTTTTGCGCTTCTTGTGCTCGACGCATCTTGCTGGCAGCGACCATCTGCATGGCACGCGTAATCTGCTTCGTCGATTTGACGGAACGGATACGGCCTTTTAGTTGTCGTTGGCTAGGCATCGTTATTAAATCCCCACATCCGGTTCATCTATTGGAACGTATCGAGCAGCCTCCAAGCGACAGAGCGCACAGCCTGCTCTACCAATCGTAGTCGTAATCCCATCTCCTGGAAAAGAGAACCGCTCGCAAGTATGACGATCAGGGCGCGGAGCACGAGATTGACTATCCGCAACGCGTCGTTCGGCTTCCGTAAGCGCACCTAGACGATCAATTGTCATCCCTCAAAGCCTTTCGCGGCTGCCTTAGCTGCCTTTTCGATCAATTTGGCGATATCACCTTCGACTTTTTCGCCGCCTTTATTGAGCGTCTCCATGTCTTTCTTGTGATCTGTCCAGAGTTTGGTTAGCAGTGCTGCTTGAGCATCTTTTATCTTGCTTGCATGAACTTTGTCGAATGCACCGACATTAACGGCATGGATGCTACTCGTTTGCTCCCAGATGCTGAGAGGTGAGTATTGTGATTGCTTTAGGAGTTCGGTCAATCGTTGGCCGCGCTCAATCTGGTTCTTGGTATCTTCGTCGAGGTCTGAGCCAAACTGCGCAAAGCTTGCGAGCTCGCGGAACTGGCTGAGGCCGAGCTTTAGGTGGCCAGACACGCTTTTGACAGCTTTTGTCTGCGCGTCGCCACCGACACGAGAGACTGAGAGACCGGCGCTGATTGCTGGACGAATACCTTGGTTGAACAAGTCTGTTTCCATAAAAATCTGACCGTCGGTGATAGAAATCACGTTGGTTGGAATGTATGCCGAGATGTCGCCAGCTTGCGTCTCGATGATTGGTAGCGCGGTCAATGAACCAGCGCCGAGGTCATCGGAGAGTTTCGCAGAACGCTCGAGCAAGCGGGAGTGCAGGTAAAACACATCTCCAGGAAACGCTTCACGTCCAGGTGGACGGCGAAGGAGGAGTGACATCTGTCGGTAGGCGACAGCATGCTTTGACAAGTCGTCATAGATCATAAGCGCGTGGCCGCCTTTGTCGCGGAAGTATTCTCCCATAGCCGTACCAGAGTATGGCGCAAGGTAGAGGAGTGACGCTGGGTCGCTCGGACCAGTCGCGACGACGATAGTTTGGTCCATCACGCCTTCGGCCTTGAGTCGGTCGACCAGTCGTGCAACTTTGCTTAGCTTTTGACCGATTGCAACGTAGATATTTACGACACCAGTCTTTTGCTTTGCCTGGTTGATCATCGTATCGATCGCAACGGCAGTTTTACCGGTTTGGCGGTCGCCGATGATAAGCTCACGCTGACCACGGCCGATAGGGAACATCGCGTCAATCGCCATAATACCGGTCATGAGCGGTTCGTGGACGTGCTTTCGTCCGAGGACACCGATGGCTTCACGCTCGACGAGTCCGCGTTGCTTTGTCGTAATCGCAGGACCGCCATCGAGTGCTTCACCGAGTGGGTTAACAACGCGTCCGAGGAGCTCTTCGCCCACTGGAACCTCGAGGATAACACCCTTGAGTCGCACATTGTTGCCGGCAGCAACTTTACTATCTTGTCCGAGGATAACGGCGCCGATTTCGTCTTCCATAAGGTTGAGTGCAAATGCCTCGACGACGCCATCGCTGGTTTCGATTTCAAGGACTTCACTGTATCCAGCATCGCGTAGGCCATGGACCCATGCAACGCCGTCGCCGACGCGAGTTACGATACCATTTGATTCGAGGCCGGTTTCGGCTTCGAGATTGGCAATCGCATCGCGGAGGTCTTTTGCTAATTCACTAACTGCTATTTCTGCCATATGATTCTCCTAGATTTTCCTTTCGCGTAATTGGCTCAAACGGCGCGCAAATGTTGCGTCGAGTCGCTGGGATGGAGTCTCGATACGAATACCGCCGAGTACCGACGGATCAATATGTTCACGTATCTCGAGTGTCTTTGCACCGGTGAGTTCTTTGATTTGAGCTTTGATTTCGTCACTGAGTGATTCGGTCGTCGTTGCGTCAACAACTACGATGCCGCTCACCTCGAGCTCCTCGAGGATGGCACGGACAAACAAATCGGTCTCGCGCAAGCGTCGTTCATCGACGATATACGCAGCAAGTTCACGAATCACTTCGCGATTACCCAGCTTTAGCTGCTCTGCTACGTAGCGTGAAATCTTTGTGCGCGAAAGAGTGCCCGGCATCTACTTATCTGCCTCCTTCAGCGCACTGCTGATGACAGCCTTGTCGGCTGTTTTGGTATGTGTCTTGCCGATAACACGCTCCGTCGCGAGTGCGACGAGGTCGATTGTTTCGTTATGCAAAGCCTTCTTGGCTGCGACGACATCTTTGTCTATCTCATCACGAGCTTGTTCGAGGACATGCTGTGCGTTCGACTTGGCCTTTTCTTCGGCCTTCGAGAGCATAATCGTGGCTTCGTCTTTTGCGGTCGCAACGATGTCTTTTGCTTCCTTGCGGGCTTCGGCGAGCTGCTTGTCGATTCGTTCTTCGGCTTTTGCGGCATGTTTTTCTGCTTCTCGAGCTGCCTTCAGGCTTTCATCGATCTTTGTCTGACGCTCGTCGACTTGCTTCATCAAAATAGGGTAAACGTATTTACCCATCAGCCAGACGAGGATGACAAAGCCGATGATCTGAAACAAGAGCATCTGCCAGTCGATACCGAGGGCACCGAAAACATTCTCGCTCTGTGCGGCGGCTTCGGCTTCAGCAAATTGCGTTAATATCATATTTGGCATCAGTTATCCTAGATAAACTTAGCAATGATAGCAACGATAATACCGATAATGGCCAGGCTGTCTGCGAAGACGATTGCAGTAATCATCAGTGTGCGGATATCAGATAGTTTTTCAGGGTTGCGACCCAACGCGTTGAGTGCGCCGCCACCGATAATACCGATACCAACTGCGGCACCGAGTGCAGGCAGGGCGTAGGCGAGGCCAAATGCTAGTTGTTCCATTGTTAGTAACTCCTTTTATTAATTACCTAAATTATATATCATTCTTGCTCGGCCAGCTTCTTAGGGTGAGCAGGTGAATGATCGCTTGAATCGTGATGGCTTATCGCCAGTGATGTGAAGATGACTGTCAAAATAAAGAATACGTATGCCTGGATAAAGCCGATAAACAGCTCAAAGGCCATGAATATAGGAAGCGTCAGTACGGCAAAGTAGCCGGTCAGCACCGCCATGATAAGCAGCAGGACTTCTCCGGCAAATGTGTTACCGAAGAGACGTAGAGAGAGTGCGGTGTAGCGGCTTATCTCGCCGATAAGCTCGAGGATACCTTCGAAGGCGCCGAGCGGATCCTTGATAGGATTACGGAAATACCGTTTGAGGTTGCCAATACCGCCGAGCATGCGTATCGCATAGATCTGTGTCGCGACAAGCGATACAAATGCGAGCGCGAACGTAAAGTTCATGTCGGCAGCGATACTACGCAGTACTGGCTGCCCGTTGTACTTGATGCTATCGAGCCCTGGCAAGATACTCATCCAATAACTGATAAGAACGTAGAAAAATATCGTGAGCGCGAGCGGTGCGATACGCTTAGCGATAGCACGGTCGGGAATCACAGACTCGATTTGGCTGTACATTCCTTCGAATGCCCATTGGACCAAGCCGACAAAACGATTGTATTCGCCCTTTTTTACCTTGCTTGAAACATACCAAAACACCCAGAGAAATATCGCCAGGCTGACTGCACCGGTAAGCATTGCGTTGGTCACAGCAAAACTGCCGATGTAAAACATCGGTGCGGTCTTGATGTCGATGTGCAGGTCTAGTGCTGCAAACTGTTCAAACATGTGTTTATGAAACCCTCTTTAGTTGTCTTTGTACGAGCAGGGCAGCGACGGCAATCCCGATAATCATCATAATTATCATGATCCATGGCGTCGTATGTAGAGTCTTGTCGATAGAGAGCCCCAAAATCGTGGCTCCGATCGTCGGAATAAACATCCGCCATGCTGTGTCGGCGATATCACCCAGAATCATTAGAACAGCGTTTTTGTTCGCACGCGATTCTTGTTGATCGTGAACGTCTGATTCGCCTCCGTTTGGCTGTTTGCCCATGTACGCATATACTATAACAGCAGAAAGGTTCACATTCAACATGCCGAGACGAAATCATACAATCAAAGTATCGCGCCAACCGGTTCCAATGCGATCGTGCACCGACAAACGCGCATTCCGAACCGAGGCAGATGCATTAAATGCCGCAGAGTTACGGATGCTCATGTCGCCATCAGCAGAGTTGAGTGTGTACAGCTGCAATCAATGCAATAATTGGCATTTGACCAGCAAAAAGTGATATACTATCTATAGTAACTTAGGAGGGATTAATCTAATGGCAGATTCTGCAGACGGAAACACAAACGTAACGATATTTAGCACCCCTTGGTGCGCATTTTGCCGTACGGAGAAACAGTGGCTCGAAAGCCTCGGTGTCAACTTCGTGAGCAAAGACATCGAAGAGGACGAGGGCGCAAAAGACGAACTCCTATCAAAACTCGATGGCGTTTTTCAAGGTGTTCCGACAACCTTTATCGGCGACGAAGTCATCGTCGGCTTTGACCGACCAAAACTCCAAGCTGCACTCGAGAAGAACAAGCTCGTTACGGCGTAACCGAAACTGCCTAGTACGATACCCTCGCTTTCGATGAGGGTATTTTATTGACAGGGATATATGGCTGTCATAAGCTTGGGTTGTGCACAATCTGTGCCAATTTACCGACGTACGAATCGAGGAAACTATGCGCAAGTCATTGCTTGTCGTCGGCAGCACCGCCGTTGCTCTCGTAGCAGCTGGTGCTCTCAGGCTCGTGGTCAACGCCATCAACACATCCATCGCGGATGGGCAGCACCACACCAACTGACGGCCGAAGGCCTCTCGTGCGGCGCAGCCGCTGGATTAAGTCGCGGGAGAATCGATATCGATCTCTCCACCGCGGACGTATCCGGCGGCTTTTTCTATATGTTGACAAAATAGCTATTATTTGCTATAATAATATTCAGTTTGGACGACCAGTCCGAGCCAGTACATCCACCAAACCCTCAAGAGAGGGAGGAAGGGGGAACGGCGATGCGCCGCACCCTCATCATCACCGCCGCCGCGATCACCGCAGCCGACTGCCACTACCGCCATCGCTACCGTCACCGGGGGTTCGTACCTGAGCCTCTTCTACAAGGTGGCGCCGAGGACGGCAGCCAAGCTGGAGCGCGAAGGCATCATCTGAGCCCAAGGTGGGGTGGTGTAATAGCCGCCGAGAGAAGCCGCCGGAGGAGTTCTACCCAGAACCCTCCCGCAGCCGGTTTCTCCGGCGGCTTCTTTCATGCCTATAAACAGAGCGGTCATAAATCTTACGTTGTAAAATTTATGAAAATGATTGCATTTTCTGTCATGAAAAAGTGATTATAGGTTTATGTCTGTCTCCGACTACAGCGACCGCTTCACTCAACGATATGCTACTGCTTGGCCCGAAGTCCAATCTCAGTGTGGATCTGTCACCAACATGCACCAGTGGATTATCGACAAAAAACAACGTGCTTCTTTGCCGAAAGATATTGGCGACAACACGCTTCATGAACACATAGCACGCGTCATAGCTATGCCAGAACATGCCGACGTGCGAGTAAAAGAATTCGATGTACCTGCACGGGTTATACCCGTCCGATTGCCGGATGAAGTTTTATATGCGATTGGCAGCTCTCTGCACTCCGACGAAGCCGTTGCTCGAGCTCATCGTTACGAATACTTTGAGTCCGAGGAGGCAACAGGAACAGTGCTGGCTATTATCCAAATGATTGAGCCCTACCAGGACATTCCTGAAATTCAAGAAGTAGTGATGTTCGCGGCACACTATGTCCGCCATGCAACCGTCTCGGGTATTGAACCAGCGGAGATACTAGAGAATGTTCGGGCATTGATCAACGCTACCGTGGAAGCGAATGGAGCTGTGAGGTTCGTGGCGGTTCCAGACTCTGACGTTCTGAAAAAGTCTGCCGAGAATCCTCAGAGTACGGTCAGGAAAGCGACGTAGTCAAAACTCTACTGCTAAAGTTCAACTTCTTTTTTGCGTCGGCGCAATCGGAGGCGCGAACGCGACTCTGGGCGAGGAATGTGAGTCTCGACGATATCTTCGTACAGTGTGATGAGTGACTTTATCTGACGACGTTCGCTATATTTACGAGCGATTTTCTTACTCTCGGCACCAAATTCTTTTCGCATTGTGTCGTCATCGAGTAGCTCAAGAATTTTTCGCGCGACGTCAGTTGGATTATTTTTTGGATACAGCGCGTTGACGCCATCGATAGCGACTTCAGAAAGTTTCTGGTCGATGATAACTATCGGCAAGCCAGCGTGTGCTGCTTCGTGCAGTACCCAGCCTTGCGTGTCTTTGAGCGACGGAAAGACGAAAATATCCATAGCTGCATAGGCGACACCAAGTTTTTCGCGTGGATACGCGCCTGTGAAAATGATGCTGTCCGCAGCCTTCGACTGCTCAGCTAGCTCTTCGAGCGTCTCACGGTATTCAAAATCGCCCACAAACATAAGTTTTGCGCGTGGATGAGACTTGATAATTTTTTCTGCTGAACTGATGAGCATGTCGAGGTTTTTCTCTGCTGCCAGACGACCGACAAATCCATATACTTCATCGTCTGTTTCGATACCAAACTCGTCGCGAAAGTCACGTAGCTCGGCTGCAGATGGTTTCGGAAGAGCATCGACACCATTTGGCATCAAGGTCACCTCATACCGGTAGTTCTCGTGATGCTGCCATGAACACAGCTGATCGACGCTCTTACGGCTGAGGGCGATGACGGCATCAGCCTTGCTGTAGAGTATGGTGATAGCGCGTTCGATAATGTCTTGGTTCCACTGCGTGACGCCACGACGTGGTCGATACAGTTTGAGAATCTCACGAATATCTTGTCCGCCCAAACGAACCGTAAAAGGCAGTACTATGCCGATGAGTGCCAATACGCCCGGCAAGACAACAGGGTAGTGCTCGACGAATTCATAGAGATCTGTCGA